>CAJUQB010000104.1 GCA_910588285.1 uncultured Lachnospiraceae bacterium | reverse complement strand
GGATGGGGTTGAGGATCTGGAAGCTGTAATTACCTCCAGAAATACCTATGCGGCGCCCTTTGTCAATGCGGAGGAGTGCCAGTATCTGGTGATTGAGGATGATTTTCCAAACGGCCGTCCGGCCCTGGAACAGGGAGGGCTGCTGTTTACAGACCGGGCTGCGGTGGAGAAGGTGGAACGAATGAAGGTCTGCACCTGTCTGAATCCCCTTCATACTGCCCTCGCGGTATTCGGCTGCCTGCTGGGCTATGAAAAGATTTCGGAGGAAATGAAGGATCCGGAGCTGAAACGTCTGGTGGAAGCCATCGGGTATCAGGAAGGGCTTCCGGTGGCGGCGGATCCCGGCATCCTGGATCCCAGGGAATTCCTGGATACTGTCCTTAAGGTTCGGCTCCCCAATCCCTTTATGCCGGATACTCCTCAGCGGATCGCCACGGACACCTCCCAGAAGCTGGCCATCCGGTTCGGGGAGACCATTCAGGCCTACCTGGCGTCCGCGGAGCTGGAGCCAACAGCCCTTCGGGGAATCCCTCTGGTATTTGCCGGCTGGCTCCGGTATCTTATGGGGATCGACGATGAGGGGAAGGAATTTGAGTTAAGCCCGGATCCCCTTCTTCAGGAGGTGTGCCCCTTTGTGGCGGATTTCCGCCTGGGAGAAGCATGCGGGCCGGAGAAAACAGGTATGCAGGGAGAAGAAGCCGGTCTTGAGGAGGTGGAGGAGAAGCTGAAGCCCCTTCTGGAAAATGAGAAGATTTTCGGGGTTAACCTGTACGAGGCCGGGCTGGCTCAAAGGGTGTGCAGGTATTTTACAGAGATGTTAAATGAACCGGGAGCAGTCCGGCAATGCCTGAAAAATCATATATAAAAGTGTCGTACACACAGAAAGGCGGATTACAAACATGACAGAGATACTTCAAAAGATGGAAAAAATCGGGATTATTCCTGTGGTGGTGTTAAATCAGGAAAAGGACGCCCCTCCATTAGGGAAAGCGCTTTTGGATGGGGGGCTTCCCTGCGCGGAGGTGACCTTCCGTACCGATGCGGCACAAGAAGCCATCCGCCGGATGGCGGAGGCTTTTCCGGAGCTTCTGGTGGGGGCAGGGACGGTTCTGACCACGGAGCAGGTGGACCGGGCCGTAGCGGCAGGGGCAAAATTTATCGTAAGCCCCGGCCTGAATCCCCGGGTGGTGCAGTACTGCCAGAGGAAGGGGATTCCCATTGTGCCTGGGGTCGCCACTCCCAGCGAGATTGAAAGGGCATTGGACCTTGGCCTTGAGGCAGTAAAATTTTTCCCGGCAGAGCCCTCCGGGGGCCTTAAGATGATCGAGGCCATGGGGGCAGCTTATACCAAATTGAAATTTATGCCCACCGGGGGCATCAACCCGGAAAATGTAAAGGCATATTTAAAATCTGCAAAGATCCTGGCCTGCGGCGGAAGCTGGATGGTGAAGGGGGCCCTGATCGAGGCAGGGCAGTTTGAACAGATTACAAAGCTTTGCCGGGAGGCGTCCGGAATTGTCAAGGAAATACGAGGATAACAAAACACGAGGATAACGAAACACAGATTTTGTAAAACAGAGGAGAATAGAGTATGGCAAAAAAAGTAGTAACATTTGGAGAAATTATGCTGCGTCTGGCCCCGGAGGGATATTACCGCTTTGTTCAGGCAAAAGCTTACGGGGCAGCCTTTGGGGGCGGGGAGGCCAATGTGGCGGTATCCCTGGCCAATTACGGCTTTGACGCTGCTTTTGTGACAAAGCTGCCGAAGCATGAGATCGGCCAGGCGGCGGTAAATTCCCTGCGGGAATTTGGAGTGGATACCTCCTATATCGCCCGGGGCGGAGACCGGGTAGGCATCTATTTCCTGGAAAAAGGGGCTTCCCAGCGGCCCTCCAAGGTGATTTACGCCCGGGCGGGTTCCTCCATCGCGGAGGCGCAGCCCAGTGATTTTGACTGGAAGGCAATTTTTGCAGATGCAGAATGGTTCCATTTTACCGGGATAACACCGGCCCTGAACGATGAGGTGGCGGCAATCTGTAAGGAGGCCTGCCAGGCGGCCAAGGAGCTGGGAGTGAAGATCTCCTGCGACCTGAATTACCGCAACAAGCTCTGGTCCAAGGAAAAGGCCGGCCAGGTGATGGGCGGGCTGTGCCAGTATGTGGATGTGTGTATCGCCAACGAGGAGGACGCGGCGGACGTGTTCGGCATCCATGCGGCCAACACGGATGTGACTGCAGGCGAGGTGAACCGGGAGGGCTATAAGGATGTGGCCAGACAGCTTGCGGAGCGTTTTGGCTTTGAGAAGGTTGCCATCACGCTGCGGGAGTCCATTTCCGCCAACGACAATAATTGGTCTGCTATGCTCTATGATGGGGGAGACTATTATTTCAGCAAAAAATATAAGATGCATATCGTAGACCGGGTAGGGGGCGGCGACAGCTTCGGCGGCGGGCTCATCTGCGGAATCCTGCAGGGGTATGGGCCTCATCAGGTGATCGAATTCGCGGTGGCGGCTTCCTGCCTGAAGCATTCGGTAGAAGGGGACTTTAATATGGTATCCATGGACGAGGTCTTAAAACTGGCCGGCGGCGACGGATCCGGGAGAGTGCAGCGGTAGGGCGGCGCAGCAATAGGAGGCGATAAGGTATGAGATCATTATTAGATAAGGATTTTTTGCTGGAAACAGAGACGGCAGTGCAGCTGTATGAGAAAAATGCGAAATGCTGTCCCATCATTGATTTTCATAACCACTTAAATCCCAGGGAGATCTATGAGGACCGCCGCTATGACAATCTGTCCCAGGCATGGCTTGGGGGCGACCATTACAAATGGCGCGCTATGCGCGCCTGGGGCGTCCCAGAGGAGCAGGTCACCGGTACGGCGGGGGATTATGAAAAGTTTCTGGCCTGGGCAGATACCGTATCTCATGCAATCGGAAATCCCCTGTACCACTGGACCCACCTGGAGCTTATGCGTTACTTTGGCATCTTCAGGCCGCTGAGTGCCGCCAGCGCCGGTGAAATCTGGCAGGAGGCCAATGAAAAGCTGAAAAGCCCCCAGTATTCTGTCCGCAGCCTCTTGAAGATGCAGGGGGTTAAGGTGTTATGCACCACGGACGACCCCATCGATTCCCTGGAATACCATAGGAAGCTCCGGGAGGAGGGCTTTGAGATTCAGGTGCTCCCCACCTTCCGGCCGGAGAAGGCAATCGGCATTGAGAAGGAGGGCTTCGGGACATATATGGAGCAGCTGGGGGAGGCTGCCGGCATGGAGCTTACCCGTGCTGCGGACGTAATGAGGGCCCTGGAAAAGCGGCTGGACTATTTTGTGGAGGCAGGATGCAGGGTCAGCGACCACAGCCTGGAGAATGGCTTCTATCTTCCGGCATCAGAGGAGGAGGTAACTGCCATTTACCGGAAACGCCTGGCGGGGGCAGCTTTAACCAAGGCTGAATGCGCCGGATACCATGGCTTTCTGCTGTCGGAGCTGGGAAAAAAGTATGCGAAACGCGGACTGGTTATGCAGCTTCATATCGGCGCTCTGCGAAATAATTCCACCCGGCTCTTGCATCAGCTGGGACCGGACGCCGGAGGCGACGGGATGGCGGATTTTAACTATGCGCCCCAGCTTTCCGCCCTGCTGGATTCCATGGACCGGACGGACGAGCTTCCAAGGACTGTGCTGTATTATCTGAACTCGCGGGATGCGGAGATGCTTTCCGTGATGGCGGGATGCTTTGCGGGCAATGGTCAGGGCATCCGGGGGAAGGTGCAGCCGGGAAGCGCCTGGTGGTTCTGCGACCATAAAGAGGGGATGGAGCGGCAGCTGAAAGCTTTTGCAAGCGCTGGAATGCTGCCGGTCATGATCGGGATGCTGACAGATTCCAGAAGCTTCCTTTCCTTCCCCCGGCACGAGTATTTCCGAAGGATTCTCTGCAATCTGCTGGGCAGCTGGGTGGAAAAGGGCGAATACCCCAGGGATTTAAAAATGCTTGGCCAGATCGTGGAGGGGATCTGCGGCCGGAACGCAGAAAGCTATTTTCGGTTTTAATAGTGGAGCTTTATAAACAGAGCGGTGGGAGATGGAAGAGCTCCTGGGCATTTTCATAACAAATGTTGTGATAAGCCTGCCGGCTCAGCCTTCCGTTGGCCAGACTGTCGTCCAGGAATTTGTAGTATCTGGAGCAAAAATCGGTATTAATTATCAGCCTCTTTTGGATCTCCTGATTCAAATTGAGATACAAAAGCAGCTATAGCAGGATTATGATTGGATTCTTTCCAAATAGCAATAATCCCAAAACTCAGATTGGGTATTACAGTTGAGCATACATCTGGCATATTGTCTGTCATTAGAAAAAATTCGTCCCCAAGCAGTACAGCTTCATCTTTTCTTAAAATATGTTCGATCATATATTGATTCTGCTGCCGGATTATTTTTTTGGGAGAGAAACCGGCCTGATGGCAGGCTGACATGACAAAATTTTCATAACCTTTGATCAATTCTGTATCCGCCATCAGAAAGGTTTCATCCTTAAAATCATAAAGGGACTTAGGGATGGTGTTTTTTAATTTATGGTTTTTATTATGAAATAAAAGTACTTTTCCGATTTGCACATAACACCAATTAAGATCAGAGGAATGATCAAATTCTTTTTCAAACTCCGGTGCAATGAGAATATCAATTTTTCCATTCAGCAATTTAGAGCGTAAGTCCCATAGTTCACCGCCTTGGACATCTAAAATTGTTTCAGGATGTCTTTTTTGGAAAATATCAATATTTGGCCAGAAACAGGAGCTTCCGCGTAATGTACTGCTTAAGGCAATCGAAAGCTTCACATCATTCCCTTGCTTTTTTTGGTATAGGGCATCTAGAGACATATCAAATTGTTGGAATACGTCTTTCCATTGTGAAAAAAGAAATTTGCCATCTTCCGTAAGAAGGGCTCCTTTATTCGTTCTATAAAATAGTTTTAAATGTAATACTTCTTCTGTGCGTTGCAAAATCTTTGTGACTGTCGATTGTGTCATATGTAATTCTTCAGCGGCTTTTGATATATTGTTGTATCTTGCAACGGTAAAAAATACATGGCAGTGTAAAAAGCTAATATTCAGAAGTTCAGGATTATTCATGTTGATTGACACCCCTTCTCATAAATACATCTTTTATTCTATTCTACGCTCTAATAATTATTTTTTCAATAAAGATAAGTTGGATATTCAAATTTGGAATATCCAGCATTATGTTTCATCATTTTACAAACGAGTGCCAGGGAGATACTATAATTGCAAATTCAAAAATAAAGGAGGAGCATATGAAGTTATATCAGGAATTGGTAACAGCTGTCAGTGAACTGGATGAAGGAGAGGTCATGCAGTTGATTGCCCAAACGATTGAGGAAGGAACGGAAAATATTCCTGAGGCGATCAAAGCATGTCAGGAAGGGCTTGAGATTGTAGGAGAAAGATTTTCTAGTGAAGAATATTTTGTAGGAGACCTCATTTATGCAGGAGAGATGATGAACGGTGCATTGCGTGTACTGAAAGATGCAATGGGCCAGGACCGGGTGGAGCAGCTTGGGAAAGTAATTTTTTGTACTGTGGAAGGGGATCTGCATGACATCGGGAAAAACATTGTAAAATCTATGTTGGAAGTTGCTGGTTTTGATGTGGTGGACTTGGGGGTAGACACCCCGGCAGAAACAATTTTAAAAGCAGTTCAAGAAACAGGAATTCGAATTGTTTTGCTGAGCGGGGTTTTGACTTTGTCCCTGGAAAGTATGGAACGCACAATCAAGTTGCTGGCAGAGAATGGGATAAGAAACCAGGTGAAGGTATTGATTGGCGGAAATCCTGTTTCGGCTGAGTGGTGCCAGAAGATGGGAGCAGATGCATGGGCAGTAAATCCGCAGGATACAGTTAATTACTGTAGGCAATGGGCAAAGGAGATGTGAGATGGGATTATATGAAGAGAGATTAAACAGAATAAAAACAACCTGTAATTTGGAGGAACCGGATAGAGTTCCTATCATTTCCATGATACAAACATATGCTGTTGCCTATGGGAATGGAAAAACCCAGGAATGTATCGAAAATAAAGAAACTGAATTTTCTGTTTTTCGAAAATATCTGGAGGACTTTTATTTTGACGGTACGTATTTGTTTGGTGTCAACAGACCGGTTAAAATGTTTCAGATGCTTGGAAACAGTATGTTTTTTGTTGCAAAGGACGGGATTACATTACAACATCGGGATAATTGTATTCTGGAGGATGATGAAATTGAAGAGTATATTCAGGATCCTTTCCGGTTCCTGAAAAAAATTGGTTTGCCAAGGCGTTATCCGGAATTGAGAAAGCCTTTTCCGCAGAATCTACAGGCGCTGGGTGCAGTTTTGCAGGAAATGCTGAAATTTAAAGGATATACAGATCAGCTGCCGGCGCGTCTGGAAAAGGAACTGCAAATGCCTCTGGTAAGCCCAACGTTGTCAGAGCCCCCTTTAGATCGGTATGTTGGATACCGTAGTTTCTCGAAAGGAATGGTGGATCTTCGTAGACGGCCGGAAGCAGTGTTACGTGCAGTAGATGCAACTTATCAGATTGTTGCTCCGCCTCCTGTTCCGTTACCGGACTTCCCATTTATTTTTCTTCCAGTGGTTACGACGAATTACATAAGCCGGAAGCAGTTTGAACAATTTTTCTGGCCCAGTTGTAAAAAATTGATTCTGCAGTATCTGGGATTAGGAGCAAAAGTGGTAATTGGTTTTGAAGGAAAATGCTCACATATATATGATTGCTTTTTGGAACTTCCAAAGGGATCTGTGGTAGCGTTGATAGAGGAATCTGATATTGTTCAGGCTAAAAAGGATATTGGTCATCATGTGGCGATTAGTGGCGGCATACCGATTCGCTTATTAAAGAATGGGACAAAGCAGCAATGTATAGATCATGTAAAGCGTATGATTCAGGAATGCGGCCCAGGTGGCGGATTCATGCTGACGATGGATAAGGCTCCGTTGTCTGCAGCAGATGTGAATCCGGAAAATCTGAGAGCAGTAACAGAATTTGTGGAGATGGGGGGAAATTAAGAGTGGAAAACAAACAACTGGATATGCAAAATGAGCCGGATATGGAGGCTGTTTTCAATATGCTCAAAGAGAATATGCCGATGCCGGAAGAAAATATGAAAGTTGCTATTTTAAATGTATTGATATATCTTTTATCTATGTAGATTATGAGTGAGAAGTTTATGATAATCGGATGCGAAATGTTAAAGGATGAAATTGAATATGCGCATCGGAAGTGTAATTGTATATGGCCGGTTTTATGGGTTCCCCGTAAATATCACAATACACCGGAAAAATTGAAAAATGTCCTGCAGGAGATTGTGAATCAGTGTCAGGAATATTCGAAGATCATTTTTACATATGGCGCCTGTGGAGGAGGAACCGATGGATTGTACAGCACAAAAGCGGACATGGTTTTTGTTCGCTGTGAAGATTGCATTCATATGCTGCTGTATTCGGGAAGAGGGAAAAGTCTCGTCCAAAAAGGAGTAATATATCTTACGGACGGTTGGACAAAAGATAACCAATCTATCATTCAGCAATATGAATATACACAGAAAAAATACGGAACAGAAATGTGCTCTTGTGTGATGCAGATGATGTATCATAATTTTCATGAGCTATGTGTGATAGATACGGGTACATTTGATCTTTTGGAGACAGTTTCATATGCGAAAAAAGCGGCTCAGGTGGCAAATTTGAAACAGACCTGCTGTAAAGGGACAACAGAGCTGCTGGAAAAGTTATTTACCGGATGTTTTGACGAGGAATTCCTGGAATATAAAGCCGGCCAGGCTGTAAAAAAAGAAGATTTCATCAAAAGGTGGGAATAAAAATGAACATGAAAGAGTGGGTGAAACAGCAGATACAAAAGCAAAGGAAAATTCCTCTGCCAGTCCTTTCTTTCCCGGTTATTCAGCTTATGGGGGTTGGGATTAAGGAGTTCATTCGCAGCAGTGAGCTTCAGGCAGAGGGGATGCTGCGTATCATTCAGGAAGTGGATATGCCTGCTGCCATCAGCCTCATGGATCTTTCTGTGGAAGCAGAAGCATTTGGTGCGGAGATAAAATTTTTTGATAAAGAGATACCGGCTGTTTTGGGTAAAATAATCCATGATGAAATAGAAGCAGAGGAGTTAAGGATACCACTGGTTGGGACATGTCGCACGTCAGTTAATTTGAAGGCAGTGGAGTTAGTGAAGGAAAAGGTAACAGACCGGCCTGTATTTGCAGGAACAATCGGGCCTTTTTCACTGGCTGGAAGGTTAATGGGGGTATCGGATGCTGTCGTATGTGTCAGGCGGAAGCCGGAAATGGTTAAAATATTGTTAGAGAAAGCAACGCAGTATCTGGTTGATTATATCAATGCATATAAGAAAATAGGGGCAGACGGTGTATTAATTGCAGAGCCACTGGCGGGACTATTGGCACCGAAGCTGGCGCAGCAGTATTCTCATATTTATATGAAAAAGATAATCCAGAAGGTTCAAAGTGAGGAATTTATGGTGATTTACCATAATTGTGGGGGTAGTGCTGCCCATATGGTAGATTCAGTTGTAGAACTTGGGGCTATGGGATATCATTTTGGCAATGCAATTGACCTTTCAGAAGTTATGCCACATATCCCGTCTGACCGGCTTGTTATGGGGAACGTGGATCCGGCAGGGGTAGTTAAGAATGGGACACCGGAAACTGTATATGAAAACACCTTAGAATTGCTGGAAAAGAATGCAGGGTATCCAAACTATCTGCTATCTACGGGATGCGACATTCCACCGGCGACAAGCTGGGACAATATCCGGAGTTTTTTCAAAGCTGCAGAGGATTTTTATAAAGGGTAAAGAAGAGGAATTTTTCCGCATTGCTATTCTGCGATATGTATGGAGTGATTGCTAGTACAGCGAATAATAAGTAACTGACACCTTGACTTGTCTGATTTTTCATCTGCGGCGTTGTCGTCAATCGACATAGCCACCGCTATGCCTCATTCCTCCGCCTTGCATATGAAACAATCATCCTGCGTCAATGTATCAGAAACTTATTTTTCGCTGTACTAGATAGGGAAAAAATTAAGAGGACGGCTTGCAATGGATGGCTGACCGCCCCGGCATATAAGCATACATGAAATCTTCATTTACAGGTTACTATTCACGGCCCAGGGGCCGCTCATAGCAACGATTCGGGGCGATATTCCGAATTTTGCTGCGCAAAAATCGCCCCTCACACAGGAATCATGTCCTCACGGAATGCGCAGCTGGTGCGCATTCCTGACCCGTGAAAAGTATCATTTACAGTTACATCCCTGGCCCATATGGAACAGAATTCTTGAAATTTTGGTGAAAGTCTGCTATCATGAGCAGAGGGAAGGCTTGCGGGGGCAAGGGGAAATATACAGGAGCAGGAGGAAAATAACATGAGTACATATTATAAGCACACAAAAAGGATGAGCGTTGACATTCCATATTCCTTTCGCTGCGAGCAGTGTATGCAGGAGACCGGGACATTGACGGCAACTATCCAGGCCCAGGCAGAGCTTAACACCAATTTCAAGAATTTGAATGAGAAAAAACAGCAGAAGCTGGACGAAATGGCCCAGGCCAATTTGGTGCGGGAGGTAAAGCGTGTCCACCAGAACGCGGTGGAGAAGCAGATTTATGACGCGGCCTTCAAGGACAAATGCCCCAGCTGCCAGAAGCCCCAGTCCTGGGCAGTCAGCGGCGTAAAAAACGGCATGTTCGGCACGCCCATTGTCTGCGTGATCCTTGGCATTATCCTGGGGGCCGGCTGCTATTTCTTTTCCGGAGTGGAGAACAATATGATGATTGCAATTGTGGTTGCGGGAGCCTGCTTTGTGGGGGCGCTGGTCAGCCTGATTTGGAATATTGCCAAGCTGGGCAATAAAAAGAGGCAGACATCCTCTGTCATACAGCAGAATGCGCCTGTGATCCAGTGGGCAGCCGTCCAGGAGCTTCTGTCGGCAGATCAGAAATAAATACAAAAAAGGAACCGTTTTTTCCGAAAAAGGCATTTGGCGATAGGGGATACCGTCAGATGCCTTTTTGGCTTTGTATGGCCAAAGGGCTGCCTTAGCAGCGAATGATAAATTTCTTAAATAAGAAAACGCGAGAACTATTTGTATTTTTTGTCACTTTTTGTTATACTATCCTGGACACGGGAAAAAAATGGATGAAACTGAAAGAATGAACATCGGAAAAAGGAGTAAACAGATGAAAAAGAGGCTTTCAAAATGTTTGGCAGGCGTACTTGTAATGGCATTTGTTTTTTCTCATGCCAGTTCAATTACGAATGCAGAGGGACTGCGTTCCCAAGCTCCTGGAGCAGGACAGGGGAACATTACGGAAGAGGAGACGAAGCCCAGTGAGGGCACGGAGAACAAGCCCGGAGAAGGGGCAGAGAACAAGCCTGGAGAGGGCACAGGGAATAAGCCCGGGGAAGGCACGGAGAACAAGCCTGGAGAAGGCACGGAGAACAAGCCTGGTGAGGGCACAGGAAATAAGCCCGGGGAAGGCACGGAGAACAAGCCGGAGGCGCCGGCAGATGCAGAGGGATCAGCGCCAGGGACAACAGCCGGCAGTGAGACCGGGGCCAAGGGCCTACTGGAAGTGCGCCTTGTTGCGGGAGTGGAGCAGAAAGCCCCGCAGCAGCTTCAGGTGACCCTGAAGGGAGCATCCAAAACACTGGAAGAGACCGTTACGCTTCCGGCAGCGGAGACAGACCAGCAGAGCGCACCCCAGGTGCAGGCAGTCTTTTCCAAGCTGGAAAAGGGCAGCTATGAGCTTCAGATCTCCGGAGAGGGATATGAGACATATCAGCAGGCCCAGATTCAGATTGATAATAAGGGCTACCGGATGCAGGTGTATGTAGGAAGCCTGCCGGAGGGCATCGGCGATCTGCAGCCGGGCCTGATGGTCTCCAAGATTGATCAGGATTCCATTGCAGAGGAGATCGTGGATGCCATTCAAAGAAAAGCCTATGTGGAGAAATATGACCTGAATGGGGATCAGAACCTTGACCTGAAGGATCTTGACTATTTCACAAAGTATGTAAGGCAGAACAGCAGGAAAAGCCAAAGTGCAGTGCTGGAAGCCTTTACCGTGGTTGCACCGGATCAGGTAACGCCAAAAGTAGGGGACGGCACAAAGCTTGACAAGGGCACTCTGGACGGCCTGCGTCAGGGAACGGGCGCAGTAGCCCTGAAGCCTGCCGCCGGAAGCATCTCAGAGTCCTCCCCGGTGGAAATCAGCTTTGATTTTTCCAATGGGAACGAGATGGAGCGCATTATGCTGGAATCCCCGGCAGAGAATGCCATTGCCGAAGGAGCGGCAGAGATTACATATGTGCAGGACGGGGTGGAGCAGACCGGCATGGTTGCATTTTCCAGTGAGGGAGCCCTGCCGCGGGCAGCCAGCAGAAGCCTGCCGCAGGAGGAGGCCTTTTCCGTGTTATGTGATGAAAAGGGAACCCTGCAGATTCAGCTGGGGGGCCAGATTGCCGTGAAGCGGGTGACCTTCCGCATTACAAAGACCTCCAACAAGGACCTGAATCTTGCGGAGATCTCCAGCGTGGATTTTGTCAATGGCATGGAAAACAGGATTCCGGATCCCGCCCTGGACATTCCCACAGAGGTGAAGGCAGAGCCAGGCAGCAAGACCATTCTGCTAAGCTGGAAGAAGCAGACCAATGTGACGGCCTATGAGGTGGAAATCTCAGACGGTACGCAGACGGAATTGAAAAAGACCATTGCCTGTACCGGGGTTGCAGTGAAGACCCTGAAGGGAGAAAAGCTGGAAAACAAGAAGGAATATACCATCCGGGTGCGCTCCATCAACGGTACATGGAAGAGCGGTTTTTCAGAACCCGTGACAGCAATCCCCAAAGCCGAGAAGCCACCGGAGCGTCCGGAGCGGGTAACGGTAACAGGAGGCTTTCGCAGTATCCTCGTAAAATGGGGGAATGTCAAGGATGCCGATACCTTTAATGTTTATTACAGGGAGAGCGGCACAGAGGCCTATACGAAGGTGGAAGGGATTGAAGCGAACAGCTATCAGGTAGAAGGGCTGAAGGACGATACGAAATACGAGGTATATGTAACCGGCGTCAATGAGATCGGAGAGGGCGCAGCTTCCCTGACTGGGGCAGACAAGACCATGGGCAAGCTGGAGGCAGTGAAGCTTCCGGAATATAAGCTGATCAATACCTCAAATGGCGAGGGCGTACTGAGCAGCCATATCAAATCCGCCAGCACCAATGGAGGCGGCACCATGATGGAAAGCCCTCTGGACAAGACGGAAGACAGCGCGCTGGGGCTTTTTGACAATGACTGCTATTCCTATGTATACCGTGAGGACTGGGATTACGGCGGGGCTTACCCCGGCATCGGAAAGGGCATTACCGTGGAGCTGGACAAGGCTTATGAGCTTGGAATGATTACCTTTGCGGAGCCTGTGGATCTTGGGTCCTACATCTTTGCCTCCGTAAAATATTGGGATGAGGGCGGAAAAGAGCACAGCGTTTCCGATTTATCCATTTCTCAGAAAAAAGTAAACGGAAGGAACTATTATCTGATCAAATTCAACGAGGCGGTGAAAGCTTCCAAGCTGCAGCTGGGAATGGGCCGATACAATGGCGGGCTGCGCAAGGTGACGATTTCCGAGATCCGCCTCTATGAGTATGACAGCCTGGAGCAGGATATCCTGAGCCTGTACAGCGATGATTTACATATTACACTGCAAAAGGATGTGACGGAGCAAACCATTCAGGAGCTTCAGAAGAGGCTGGATACCAAGGATCCGGTATCCGGAGAGTATCATCCGGAGAAGGAGATCCTGCAAAAGGAGCTGGATGCGGCAAAGCAGCTTCTGGAGACAGGGAGCCTGGGCGGCGTCCTGGAGGTCAATCCTGACATCACCAGGAAAAAGGACAGCAGTATCTCGGTGGGCGGCTTGAACGGATGGCAGCCCCTGGGAATTACGGCAGCTGCCGGCGAGGAGCTTGTGATCTATGTGGGAGGCGAAGGCAAAAAGACTGGTGACGTCACACCGCTGGATCTTGTATTTACCCAGTATTATGCGGAGTCAGGCGGATTTTTCCAGGCACAGTCCTTGAAGATCGGAAGAAATGAGATTCGTGTGCCGAAGATTTCCTCCAACGATATGGAGCGGGGCGGCCCGCTGTATGTGCAATACAATGGCAATAACAGCAATGACAACTATGCAGTGCGGGTCAGCGGCGGCGTCCAGTATCCGGTCCTGAGCCTGTACCAGGTATCGGACAGTACGGAGCGCACGGAGAAAATCAATGCCTATGTGCAGGAGCTGAAGGCTTATGTCAGTACCCTCAAGGCACAGCATGAGGAGCTTCATAAGGACAGCGGGAATGAGAATACTGCATACGACTATAAGGAAGCCCACTGCGTGCTGAACACCACGGATATTCAGCTGGATCAGATGATGCTCTCCATCCCGGCAAGCCAGGTTCTTGCAGGCCTTGGCAGCAGCGAACCGGAAACAAAGCTGGAGAATACGACCAAGGCCATGGAGGATATGCTGCTTCTGTTCTATCAGCATAAGGGCCTGACCAATTCCTTTGCCGAGGGAACAGCGGAAGAGGTGATCAACAGGAACCATCTGCCCTATCAATACCTGAATATCCGGTATATGAAGATGTTCAGCGGGGCATTTATGTATGCCTCTGGGAATCATGTCGGAATCGAATGGCCGGAGACAAAGGGACTGATGAACGGCGTACCGGTTCAGGCCGACGAGAAGGGAGCATATAAGAGCGGAGGTTATTTTGGCTGGGGCATTGCCCATGAGATCGGCCACGAGATCAATCAGGGAGCCTATGCCTATGCGGAGGTGACAAACAATTACTTCTCCGTGCTGGCCCAGGCGAAGGATACCAATGACAGTGTACGGTTTCAGTATCCGGAGGTATTTAAAAAGGTGACCTCCGGCACAACCGGCTATGCGGACAATGTATTTACCCAGCTGGGACTGTACTGGCAGCTGCACCTGGCCTATGACAGGGACTATAATTACAAGACCTACGACAACTACCAGGAGATCATTAAAAACCGGTTCTTTGCACGGGTGGACAGCTATGCAAGGAATACGGGAGCCGCACCTGCTCCAAAGGGTGTCAGCCTTACCCTGGGGGATGAGCGCGACCAGAATCTGATGCGGTTATCAAGTGCAGCGGCAGAGCGCGATTTGACGGAATTCTTTGTTCGCTGGGGCATGAGGCCCAATGAGGCTACCCTCAATTATATGAAGCAGTTTGATCCGGAGGAGCGGGCCATTTATTATGTGGACGACGCGGCAAGGGTCTATGAGATGACAAATAATGGCAGCGATGCACTGACCGGCAAGAAGGTGGTGACGGCAGAGGCAGCGGCCAATGACAGCGAAGTAACGCTAAAACTGACATATTCGGGAAAGAAGGAGGTCCTGCAGGGCTATGAGATTGTCCGCATATGGACAGAGCAGGGGCAGGAGCGCAGAGAGGTCTGCGGCTTCACCCAAGAGGGCAGCTATCAGGATCAGCTGGCCTTTGCGCCCAACCGTGCAGTCGCCTATGAGGTGACGGCGATTGACAAGTATATGAACCGTTCCGCCGTATACCGGACCGATGTGGTCAAGACATCCGGCGACGGAATTCAGGACAAAGCAGCCTGGACCATTGAGACAAACATGGTTTCTGCGGCAGACAAAACAGAGAATGCCACAGATGCGAATCCCTGTGAGCCGGTTCCTGTACCGGCCGCCCAGCAGATGATAGACGGAAGTGACAGCACCACCTTTGCGGGAACCGCAGCCAATGGGGATCCCACCATCATCCTGAAGCTGAACCGCAGCACAGAGGTGACAGCCCTGCGCTATCGTCATACCGGCCAGGGACAGAGCATTACGGATTACCGGATCGAGGTGAGCAGGGACGGGGAAAGCTATACCCAGGTAAAGGAAGGCACCTTTGGATTGAAGGACGGAAGCCAGACCGTGTATTTTGAAAACGGCGAAGATCCCTGGGTCTGCACCTATGACGCCTCCTACGTAAAGCTTACGGCAGTGGGACAGAAGGGCAAGGAGCTGTCCATTACGGAGCTTGACCTGTACGGACCCTCCGGAGATAATGTGGAGTTCCTGTCCGCAGCAAATGGACAGGCCGGAATCGGCCTGCTGGAGGAGGATTATAGTTACGATACCAAAACAAATGCAAAGATCCCCAAGGGCTCCATTGTATTTACCGGAACCTACAAGGGAAATCCGGCTTACAACGTGGTTGTGCTTTATGATGAGCAGGGCAGGATCGTAGGCGGAGAGAATGAGGCAGGCGAGCTGATTGCCCAGCAGGTAATCCTTGCGCCGGATCCGGGCGACGCCCAGCTGGGAGAGGTTTCCGAGGGAACCTGGATCTACTGGATCGAGCCGGGAAGCGGTGTCTCCAAGGCAGATCTGCCGGCAAAGGTACGGGCAGAGCTGTACCGTGTGGACAATGCAATGACAAATGAAGGCCAGCGGCTGGTCAGCGATACGACATGGAAGGAAGTGCCGGGTACGCTGCCGCCCATCCGTCTGAAGAAGTAATGCAGGCAGGGGAGGCAATCGGCACAAAGGAGATTCGGAAATGAGGAAAGGAATAATCCGCGGATTTGGGTTTTTGGCATTCTGCTTTCTGATGTCTGTCATACCGGTAAAAGCGGCCGGTTCCCCGGTGACGCTGGTGAATGAGGGAGATGAAGTAAAGGTTATGCTCTCCAAGGACGCCCTGGAGGATGAGGTTCATTCCCTGCATCTGGGCTTTGAGATTGAGGTGGCCCAGGGAGAATTGAAGGACGTATCCTTTCAATGGGCAGAAGGCGAGAAATGGGCCTCTGGAGAGGGCGTGTACAAAAAGGAATACCGCACCGGGGAAGGAGGCCATATCATACTGGATGTTTATGTGTCTGCAAAAGAGGATCTCTTTTCCTCCGGCAGCGGGCTCACCCTGGGAACCGTAAAATTAACGGCTGCCGACGGCGGCGCCACTACGCTGGTGCGGGCCGAGAACCTGAACACCGTGAACAGCGTGCAGGAGATGTATGAGGATTCCACATCCTTTGTGGAGGTGACCACAGGGGAGGACCTCGTTCAGCCGCCGGAGGATGGAAATGGCGGCAATGGTTCCGGAGACAATACCGGCGGCGGTTCCGGAGACAATACCGGCTCCGGGGGAGGCTCCGGCATCTGGGGATGGATTTCCGGCGGCGGCTCCGGAGGAGGCGCTTCCAAGCCCGGCAGCAGCCAGAAGCCGAATATGACGCCAACCGGCACGGTATCCGGCAATAAAGGAGGAAATCTGGCAAATCATATCAAAAATAAATTGGATACAGCCAGCGGGACAACCGACGATTCTCTGGCCTGGAAGCCAAGGGAACCGGAGGAAGGGACCGGTGATTCCCTGCCGGAGGACAATGCGTTTTCCTTCCAAGAGGAAGCGGGCGTCAGCGATTCCTTTGAGGATTTTATTGAGGAAGCGAAGGAAGAGCGCTCCAAGGGAATGGGGCAGGGGGTAAAAATATTCCTGATTGTCTGCGCCGGGCTTGCGGCCGCAGGCGGCGGGGCGTCAGCCATTCTGCTGTACACCGGGTCCAGGGCCCAGAGGAGCCGTGCCCTGACAAAGAAGAATCAGGGCGGGAAAAAGCATAAGAAAAAACATAAGAAAGGATGATCGTCCACACCCAAAAAAGGCCGTTCTGCTGCATTGCGCTTCAGAACGGCCCTTTCATTTCCGAAACAATGATTGAATGAGCTGCCCGACAAATGGGGCGTTTGCATCTTGTGCATGGCAAATGGCACAAATTGTATCCCTCTTATGCTCCGGGTTCCGAATC
>CAJUQB010000103.1 GCA_910588285.1 uncultured Lachnospiraceae bacterium | reverse complement strand
TGAAATGCTGGGGGATATTTTATTTTGTCAAGGTACGGATTATTACCTACTTACGTTCCCTCGTTCTTATCGCTATTTTTCCTGTTATCACCGGTTTTCGATATTTTGTTATCCAGTGTTAATGGGATCGGGGAAATAGCTGTGAAAAAAGAGGTTATGAATATTTTTGAATATAGTTATGAAAAGAAAACAAAGGACGGGGAAACAAGGATCTGCTTCCAATGGGTCACAGACCTGGAAGTGTCCAGACGGAACCTGGAAGAACTGGTGGAGGCAGGGCACGGGCGTTGGAAGATCGAAAATGAAGGGTTTAACAACCAGAAAAATGGGATATACCGGATTGAACACCTGAACAGCCGTGACCGGACGGCCATGAAGAACCATTACCGTAAGTAGGTAATAGGTACCGTTTACGATTTTACTTGACAATCAACACCCCTTCGTAAAAATATACGGCAGAATCGGCGGTCAAAATGACCGCCGATAACTGCTCTTGATCTTTTATTTTCCTGTTCTTCCTTCTGCTCTTCCATAGTACAGGTAATGCATATAGTACTCGGAAAGACTGTCACCATAGATGCTCTGCAAGTCGCCATAATTATTCCTATACACAAGGACATTGAAATCTTCACACCCCTGGCGGCCTTCTGCCATGCCATAGTTTATGAAATGACGCAATACTGCCACATCATCATTCCCGTAGGCCTGCATAACATCGCCATATGTAGTGACATAATATTGATAATTATATACTGCAGAATAATCAATACCATTATACACCGTAATAGCTCCACTCACCATCGGACACCCAGTTGCAACTCTTCCTTCTGCCTTGCCATAATTGATGTAATGCATATAATACGATTTGAGATTGGATCCATATGCACTCCGCAAATCTGCATTGGCATTCTTGTAGGATTGTACATCAAAGGTCTCTTTCGCCTGGTGTCCCCGGCTCATTCCTGTATTGACAAAATATTCCAGAACTGCCACATCATCATCTCCAACACTATTTTGTATCTCCGTATAATTATTGAGATAATAGTTATAATCATAGACATCTCCATAATTCACACCACGATACACTGTGGTTGGGTTCTGTACTGAAGTACAGCCTGTTCCGGCCCTGCCTTCCTTCCTTCCATGATACATATAATGCATATAGTAGGATTTTAAATCTGATCCAAACGCATTCCGCAAATCTGCATATTGGTTCTTATAGGAACGTACATCAAAGGTTTCCTTTGCCTGGTGCCCCTGGCTCATTCCAGTGTTAATGAAGTATTCCAGGACTGTCACATCATCATCTCCAACACTATTTCGTACCTCCGGATGCTTACTGAGATAATAATTGTAATCATAGATATCCCCATAATTCACACCCTGATACACTGTGGTTGGATTCTGTACTGAAGTACAGCCTGTTCCGGCCCGGCCTTCTTTCCTTCCGTAATACATGTAATGCATATAGTAGGATTTTAAATCGGATCCGAACGCATTCCGCAAATCTACATATTGGTTCTTATAGGAACGCACATCAAAGGTTTCCTTCGCCTGATGTCCCTGGCTCATTCCGGTTTTAATGAAATATTCCAACACTGCCACATCATCATTACCGACACTGCTCTGTACCTCTGGATGATTTCTAAGATAATAGCTGTAATCATAGATATCTCCATAATTCACACCCTGATACGTTGTGATTGGATTCAGGAGGGTTGTGCATCCGGTTCCAGCTCGGCCCTCTCTCTTGCCATTATTCATGTAATGAGTATAATAGCTCTTCAAATTGCTACCAAATGCCACCCGTAAATCTGCATATTGATTCTTGTAGGAACGCACATCAAAGCTTCCACAACCCTGGCGGCCTTCCTTCATGCCCCAATACACAAAATGCTGTAAAGCTGCAACATCATCATCACCAAAGGCCTGTTTGAGGTCTGCATACTTATCCATATAGTATTGATAGCTATACACTGCTGAATAATTCACACCCTGATATACCGTAACAGGGTTTTGTAGGGTTGTGCATCCGGTACCTTGCCGTCCTTCATCTTTCCCATATCTCAAATAATGCATATAATAGGACTTCAGGTCATTTCCGTAAGCTATCCGCAGGTCTGCGTACTGCCGCTTGTATGAAAATACATCAAAGTTCTCACAGCCCTGACGGCCTTCACGCATTCCATTATTAAGGAAATGGTTCAAAAGCGCCATCTTATTCTTACCAAATGCACTGGCCAGATCCGCGTATCTTCCCGCATAATACTCTGCGTCAAAGATCGCCTCATATTTAGCCGTCTCATCCATTTCAAAATACGCCAGTATTCCATGGGCATCTGCAACACCCATTGCTCGCAGCTGTTCCTCTGTAGACAGATGGTTCATTACGTCGCTGGTATTGTTGATAAAGCAATGCTCCACCAGAATTCCCGGTACTCCATATTGTTTTGGATATAAAATCATTCCCAGCTCTTCATCAACCACATTTCCTCTGTTGGTGAGGCCCAGCAGCTCCAGCTTCCGTAAAATCTCGCTGGCCAGCTCTTGGGAAATCTTGCCAGATGTGGTGTTTGCGTTCGGACAATAAACAAGAGAGCCTGAGGCACTGGTTGACTGATCTCCAGTTGAATTAATATGAAGGCTCACAATCACATCCGCCCCCACAGACATGGCATAATCGGTCCGTTGCTTCCGATCCATCAATTGGCTGGTATTATCTGTCCGTGTCATGTATACGGTAACGCCGCTTGTTTTCTCTAACTCTGCCTTACAGTACTGGGCAATTTTCAGATTTAGATCGCGTTCCACATATGTAACACCATTGATAACTCTGAATGCTCCTCCATCCGTGCCACCATGGCCCGGGTCAAGCACAACCACAAATTTCCCATCATTATTGAGGTCGCCGCTTATCCTCCGAAAGGTTCTGGAGATAATATTGCTGTTCTCCTGCTCCTCTACGGCCTGCTCAATCGCATCTGCAATGGATACCTCGGAGGTCTGGTTACCATTTCCATCTACAGTAACAACATTCGCCTCTACCTCAGTGTCCAGGTCTGTAATATATGCATCTGCCTCTACCTCAATCTCCACATTCACGCCGAACCCGGCATTCTGTGCTGACAAATCAATGGTTTTTGCCCTCCCACCTTCCTTATAGGAAATGCTGCTAAGCTCATAGGCTCCGTTCTGCTTCGCACTCTGGAAATACATGCTGAACAGAACCGCATCCCCCTTGATGGTCTTCGCATTTTGCTGATAGGTCTTGCCTGTCGTGGTATTCTGGTAGGTGAGTACTGCATCAGTTATGGTATTCTTCCCATTCCCAATACTGGCAACAATATTCTGTGTATCGCCAGATTCCACATAAGGGCTGTCCACCACCAGAAAATTCAGCTGATCCGTATTGCCGTCATTCTTCGCCTGGGCATCAATGGAAATACTTCCTGCAAGCAGCAAACAAATTGTAAACAATGGAATCAGCCATTTTGTTAAAATTCGTTTCATCTTTTCCTCCTTTCGTTTTTGCCCGTTTTTTATTATAACAGACATGAAAAAAGGATACCAGTGGTATCCTTTTCCATTTCGAAAAATAAATATTAAGATTTTCTTAATTATTTTCCATTTCGCCCTTCTTTGATGCCAAATTGTATATAGTGCATATAGTAGGACTGCAGATTATTCCCATATGCTGCTGTCAGATCTCCATAGCGGTTTGCATATGTATGAACGTTAAAATCAGCAGAGCCCTGGCGCCCCTCCCTCATTCCATATATCACAAAGTGCTGCAGCGTCTGAATCTCGTCCCCTCCAAATGCCCGGGCTATATCCGGATATTGGGAAATATAGTAATGATAGTTATAGACGGATGCATAATTTACACCGCCATATACCGTGAGCGGATTCTGAAGTGTCCCGCAATTCACTGCGCTGCGCCCTTCACGCTTTCCGTATCTGACATAATGCATATAATACTGCTTCCAATCTGTTCCATAGGCTCTCCGCAGGTCTGCATACCTGTTATAGTATGATCTTACATCAAATTGTGCGGATGCCCTGCGTCCTTCACGCATTCCAAAATTCACAAAATGCCGCAATGCTGCCATATCATCATCGCTATAGATACGCTTAATGTCTGAATTGGCAGAACAGTAGTAATCAAAATCGTATACCGCGGAATAATCCACACCGTTTAATTTTGTTGTGCCGCCCTGAAGTACCGTGCAGCCAGTACCTGCCCTCAATTCATTCATACCATAATTTATGTAATGCTGAAAATAGGAATTAAGGTTATACCCAAAGGCCATCCGAAGATCTGCATATTGACGTTTATATGAATAAACATTAAAGGAGGCATTTCCCTGGCGACCTTCCTTCATTCCATAGGTTACAAAATGGCCAATCGCATCCTCCTCCCTGCCGGAATAGGCACTTGCAATATCCCCGTAAGTCCCAAGATAGTAATCCGGATTATAAACAGCAGAATAATCCACCCCCTGATACCATGTTGTATAGCGTGAAGCACTCAAGCAGAGATTGAGATGCCGCATCATTTTCTCTGTATATTGGGGATCTGTGGCCCATCCATAGCCACTGGGATTATTCTCCTTCTCCAAATACTGTACAAAGGGAGCGCTCCCCACACAGGTATTCACCCACCAATTTGTGAATTTGTCTCTATCGACACAGGGATTCCTAAAGGAAGAAGCTGTCGTCCCCTTCACCGCCCAGGCTTTCAGCCGCTGTACATGGGCACGAATCCCCTGCCGCACGGAGCTGTAAGAGCGTCCTCTCACCACAGTTCCATCTGCCTGCGCTCCCCAGGTATCCAGGCCTGCAAAATTATACTGGGAGGGCCGTACATCACAATTGGTATATTGCAAATATGCTGTCTCGTGCATACATTGGGCAAATGCCACTTCTGCTTTCACACCCTCTGCCTGGCATTCTTCCATATAGATCTGTGCAAATGCATAAATCGTTGGCGCCTCTGTATTGGCATAAAAGCTGGGATATTTAGCACTGGCCTGATAATAGTTTACCATCTGACCCACGGTAACAGAGCTCTCTCCCATAATTGTATAGTAACCACTGTTCCGTTTCTCCATTCCTGTGACCGTATTTGACGCTGACACGGTTGTTCCTGCGCCAAACAATAAAACTGCTACTGCCAAGAATAATATCACCGTTTTGCATTTTCTCATTTTCCGTTTCTTCCTTCCCTGCTGCCGTAATTCATATAATGTAAATAGTAAGATTTCCAGTTACTCCCGTAGATACTCTTCAAATCCCCATAACGGTTGGCATAATTGTGCACATTAAAATCTGCAGAGCCCTGACGCCCTTCCCGCATCCCGTAATTCACAAAATGCCACAGAATCCTATCCTCATCACCTTCAAAGACACTTGCCACATCTGGATTCCTTCTAATATAAAAATTATAGTTATACACTGCCCCATAATTCACCCCGTGATAGACTGTCGTCGGATTCTGGAGCGAAGTACAGTCTACTGCGGAGCGCCCTTCCCTGCTTCCGTATCGCAGATAATGTATGTAATAATACTGCCAATTCGTCCCATAGGTTCTTCGCAGATCAGAGTAACGATTATAGTATGATCTCACATCAAAATTGGCAGCCCCCTGGCGGCCTTCCTTCATTCCATAATTCACAAAATGCTGTAACGCTTTATAATCACTATTTCCGTAGGCCCGCTTGATGTCCGGGTATTTCCCAACATAGTAGTTATAATTATATACCGCAGAGTAATCCACCCCATTGTATATGGTCTGCGTTCCCTGCATCGTGCTGCACCCGATTCCAGCCCGCTGCTCATTCTGCCCGTAATTCATATAATGCCTGTAATAGGAAGGTAAATTATTTTCATAGGCATTTCTCAAATCTGAATACTGGTATGCATAGGAGGTCACATTAAAGCTGGCCTTTCCCTGGCGGCCTTCCTTCATTCCATAGGCCACAAAATGCTGCAATGCACCTATGTCATCCTCTCCATAGATATTCCTGATATCTGGATAAACAGATGTATAGTAATTAAAATCATAAACTGCAGAGTAATCTACCCCATTCAGCCTGGTCACTGCCCCTTGTAGCGCGGTACAGCCAGCGCCCTTTCTGCCCTCTCTCTTTCCATAATATACATAATGAAGATAGTAAGATTTTAAGCCGTTTCCATATACTGCCCTAAGATCCGCATACTGGCGCTTATAAGAGTATACGTCAAAATCCTTGCATCCCTGGCGGCCCTCATTCATTCCATAATTCACGAAATGCGCAAGAACCTGATCCTCATTCCCTGCATAGGCCCTTGCAATATCCGGATATCTGGACAGATAGTATTCTTCGTCAAAAACTGCCGCATAGTCGACGCCAAGGTAAATGGTTCTGATTACCGTGTCATAATAGCATTTTGGAACATTCAGCGGCCCCCACAGAGCTTCCGGGGTGTGACTTCCTTCTCCAATCCTTTGGTCGCTGACATTTAGATACGTCGTTCTATATCCCGAATCGCTGTCATCCCAGGTTGTATCTACATGATACCAATTCCCATATAGCTTCACCAGATTCCATTCATGATCTGCACTGGTTACGGTAATCGTCTCGATCCCCGCTCCCTGGCACAGCATCTGAAATGCTTCCGCATATCCGGCACAAACTGCCTTGCCCTCCAGGAATACACCTGCGCTGCTCTGGTTATAGGCTCCAAATTCATATACTGTATTTTCACAGATGATCTTATGGGCTTCCGTTTCCTTCGCCAATGCCGTTGGCTTCGTATTCACCTGGGCAATCCAGGTGTCTAGCTTGCGCTCTACTTCCATTGTGCTCTGCCTGCGCCTTGCTCCGGAAGCGAAATCCGAATACATGCCCAGACATACCGCATTGATATCCGCCCTGTTTCCCGAATAATATGCCGAGCTGCTGACAAAGTAGAACTGCGGGCAGTTTGTCATCAGCAACATAAGTGTAGTATAGGTCTCATCATATGTAATTCCATCCGGCGCCCCAATATAGGCTGTATATCCATTGGACGGGGCCTCTGTGTTATTCACAAGATAGTCCATGCACACATTGTAGACATTGTTGTACAATGCCTTTTGTTTGGAATTTAATTGATTGTAGAAATATGTACTGGAATACTTGTCCCATTTGCCGGCAGCACTGCCACTGCTCCTGTAGGTCTTTGTAATGAGCTGCTGCTGCTCCTGTGCCGTGGGCTCCCTGTGCTCCAGAGTCAGGGGCTGATAGCCAGTGGACTGGACTTGTGGAGTAGCTGCCTTTGTATTCAGGGGTATTATGGTTATCATAATACATGATAGGAGTAGCAGGATGCTGCATTTTATTCTCTTCATGGGGGCTCCTCCTTCCATTGTCTTCTGCGTATATATTAACATATTCATTGGTTTCTGGCTATATGGTTTTTCTATCCAAATTTTTTATGGTCTAGCTCCACCGTGCTCTACCTGCGCCTTGCCCTGGAAGCAAAATCCGAATATGCATACATTACAGATATTGTTATACAAGGTTTTCTGCTTGGAATTTAACTGATTTCAGAAATATGTGCTGGAATATCTATCCCATTTGACAGCGGCCCGCCGCTGCTACTGTAGGTCTTTGTGATGAGCTATTACTGCGGCTCCTCCTCTCTGTATGATTGACGCGTCAATATCGATTTGCGTTAGCTATTAATATATTCATACAAAATATGAGTAAACGTTTCCCACAATATATACAGTAATCGCATTTATTTTTGTAAGACTATAAACCAATCATCCTCGTAAATAATATCATGCCCCGACTCAGTAAGCATTTGCATGTATACTTCTGCATTAATATCTTCGCGGGAAATCAAGGCATATTTTGCCATTTCATTTACCCCACCGTCTATCATATAATTAAGACCACTCCCCGCCGGCAATGACAAATATTTATAATTAACTACTCCATAATGTGCAATCGTATTCTCCCAAAGATCATTATCTTCTGAAATTTCGATTATATCATTTATTTTTTTCGTCTCCGTCAGAATTTCAACTACATGCTCTGCTACAGAAGCCCGTTCATCTGCCAACTGCCTGTAATATCCCCAGATGCTCACCATTCCAAATAATGATAACACTATCAGAATTTTTTTGTCCAAATTACTTTTCACATAAATTAATAAAAGAAATGCCATTAGCAATCCTGTATTACATCCTCTGCACAATGTCCAACTGCTTCCAGTATATAAAGCACAATAGCCGAACAAAAATCCAACAGCCATCCAAAGCGCCATAAAGTAGTAAACATTGTCTCTATCCTTTTCCTTTTTCTTATACATGCAAATTAATGTACTAGATAAATATATCAAAATTATAAGATAAATTACGAAGAACCAAAACAAAACGGTATCTAGTTTCAAAAGATTTGGGAAATCAACCGTTGCCAAATTATTGAAAAAGATCTCTAACAAATACACCCCCCCGTATATGGCCCATGCTCTTTTATTATATTGGCAATATTGCTAAGCGTTGAGGTAACATACGGAGCACTTATCAATATACTTATATAATTTGCAATCACTGTCAGTACAACAGTTACAAAAAAGGAAATAGCTGCACGGAGCAATGGATTTATCTTCCTAAAAATAAACCAACAAAATAAAGGTATTGTCAGCGCAAAAATCATATACACGAAAACAGCATAGTAAACTAATATAGCAATTAGTGAATATACCAAGAAATTCCGCAAATCCAGCTTGTATCCATTTTCTTGTGTCCGCCTCTCTATCCAAATTAGAAGCCCCGCCAATATGATTCCCAGCGCATAACGAAGTCCTTCTGACATAGATGTCATAGAGTACCCGACGGTTATCATCATAAAACTGTAAATGATAATCAGGTAAATCTTCTGCCTATTGCCAGGCTTTGTTAAAAAACAATATATGAAAAGAGCCAAGGACAGAAAAGACATATTAGCAACTGCCATTGAGTATAATTTCCATCCAAAAATTTTCCCAAACAAGAAATATGGCAGCAATGCAAAGGGTCCCCATGGTCCCGATGTCCCAAATACTGCATGCGTTCCATTATATCCATTATAACCAAGTGTTTTTCCATAATGCACCATGGCATTCACCTGGTTCCACCATCCTACCTCATCATTCCAAACAGGCAAAAGCATCGAAAAATTAAGCTTGTATCCATTTAAAAATAAAACAAGACCTATCATTATAAATGGCAAAAACACAATGAAAATGCTCATTGTATAACCCACATATTTTTTTGAACAGATCCTTTTTTCCATCGTCGATCTCCCCGCATCATCATATGGTAAATATTTCATATATATCCATAAATATACATCTTATAAAAAACTTCTCACTCTCCAAGCAACTTTCTCATCATCTCAACCGCATCAAAAAAATCCCGATATTCTTCAGGATCCCATCTCTCTCTTATCCGTTGCTGCACACCGGCTGCGCCTACAATAGAAGGTACAGAAAGGGCAACTCCTTTCACTCCATGCTCCCCTTGAAGAGGTGATGTTACGGACACAATCGTAGGGCGCATATTAATTACTGCATCAGCAAGACAGCAAACACACGTTGCAATTCCATAATGCGTTTTACCCTTCGCACATATAATATCAGCTCCCATATTTTTTGTCTTCTGTGCAAGAGAGCCCCTTATTTCTTTATTCCACGGAATATTCATTTCACTGCAATATTCACTAATTGGAATTCCTGCAACATTTACTTTGCTCCAGACCGGGATTTGATGGTCGCCATGCTCCCCGACTAAATAGCCATTAATTACCCCTGTATCCAACTCTATATAATCTGCCAAGCACCGAACAAATCTGGACGTATCAAGGATACATCCAGACCCAAACACCATACCATCTGGCAGCCCCATCCATTCATTTGCCTTGTATGTCAAGATATCTACCGGATTGGATATAATTAATATGACGCCTCTCGTATAATATTCCTGAATAGAACGGATAACAGAGTGGAGAATATTAATATTATCGTTAATGAGATCCAAACGCGATTCACCTGCTTTACGGTTTCTTCCTGCAGTAATAATAATCAGATCAGACTCTGCACAATCCGAATAATCCCCGGAATACAAATCTGCTGTTCCCATAATTGGCAAGCCATGCCGAATATCCCATGCCTCTCCATCTGCCTTGGCCTTATCCTTATCAATCAATACTATTTCACGGGCAATATCCCGAAGAGCCAGCGCATAAGCAATGGAGGAGCCGACAAAACCTGCGCCAATAATTGCAACCTTTCTGGTTCCTATTTTGATTCTATTTTTCACAAGCTCCTCCTCCCATTACTGCAATGAGATCACTCGCGTCAGCCGTTCAAACAGATTATATCCGTCCCATATCATGTCAAAATCCATGGTCTTACCGATCGGAACAATTCTGTCTATACCCTTAACACCTTTTCTTATAAGTGGCAGAAGCATCCTTTTATCCCCAATATAGGATACGGTCTGACACCCGACATCATTACACAGGTGGAATAATTCCATAATATCCTTGCACTCATATTCCAAAAAATAACCGGAATTGTCTTTGAATTCCATTAGATCTTCTGATATATCCTGAACCTGCATCCTTATAATCAGATTATCTCCATTATCTTCCTTCTTAATATTATCCTTTGCCACTGACAGCAAATAGCTGCTTGTCAGCTTATTGACTGCCTGTACTTCCTGGAGCTCATACGTCTTTTCCACCAGCTTATGCAGCTCCTCCCAAAACATTCTCTTCGCCTTACATACATCATCCCCCATCCAAATGACAATTCTTGGAGAAGTACAGGCATTTTGGTCTGTCAGATAAGTATCGTTATAAAAGGCCCTTGCAATATCCGCCTTCTCTTGAATTGCCATATAAGCGTTGGAATCAATGACAGCTATAGAATAGCGGTCTGCAAAGGTTATTTCCGTGGCCCTTGTTTTCAGCTGTGATTTCCTAAGCTCCCGTATTGTTCCGTCCCCACCCCAAATAACCCGGACATCTGCAATCGTTGACAAGGAATCATTCACAGCTATGTCATGGCCATACCGTATCAATGCAATATATGGCTTCAGCGCACGATTCTCTTCCAACGCTTTATTGATCGCACGATTAATAATAGCAATCTGCGGGAATTCTTTTGACGGAATTCTTACAACATTTGCATTTCCGCAAATCAACCCCGCCACCAGAGAATACATATAGTTTACCGGTACATTAGATGGTGCAATGTGGAATACAATCCCCCGCCCCATACGGCATAGGCCATTCTCTTCTACAAAAAACCTTTTCTTGAGGCCCTCCATAGAAGCTTTTCGCATCCAAAATGCAAGTGTTATAACATCTGAAAAATCTCTTGCCTCTTTATCCTCCAATAGCAGTTTGGAAAGGCTATTTAAAAAGCTTATCACCGATTCGTCAAACGGTACCAAGGCCGGCAAGCCCTGCATAGCAGCTAATAAATCAGCTGTTCCGACCTGATAAGAAATATTATACTCCTGAAATTGAACGGCATTAAGAATTGAACTTTTCCGCATAGGTATCACTGCACCCCCTTATTTCAGCATTTTTTAACCTTCCCAGTACATGAAAGTATTTTCCTTTCCTTCCACATGGACAGTTGTCCTCTCCTAGCAAAATCCCCTCGTCTTCTGTTAAAAGAGAGTGTCCCGGATATGATTCCGGAATCATTGAAATGACCTGTATGATTCCTTTTTCGCCGTTTTCGCAAACAGAGAAATCCTTCGCCCTTCTCATAATCACATCAGAAAAAATACTGGCATGTAAATGCCCATATTCACACTGCATATATATACATCCTGTCTGCTCTACCATTCCATAATAGTCATGTACAGAATTAATACCGCAGACATCTCGCAGCTTTCCATGAAACTCCTCTGGGGATACCGCTTCACTAACCAGCTTCTTCCATCCACCTCCATGAATTAATATGCCATTGGACAAGTCAAAAGAAAGCCCCTTTTCTTTCAACTTTAGCAATTCTTTATAAAAATGCTGCCATATCATAAAAGTAAATCCAAATATCAAGATTTTTTCGTCTTTATGCTTTTCTAAAAAAGCCTGTAATGCATTCACATCCAACTGCATATCATCGTCCAGCGCATACGTCTTATCTGTGCCAAATATAGAAAAGCCAAGGATTCCCGCTCCTCTGGCGGAAAACATCTGTCTGTTCTTGATAACAGAAGGACAATCTATTATCAACATTGGCATTCTGGCTGCACCCGTGAAGTCCGATACGATCTTTACCATTGTTTTCTGCTGATTCCCTGCTGTTTTTCTATCCAGATATATTTTTGAAACAGCCTGGCCCGATGTGCCGGAGGACGTCATCGTTTTAAAAACGTCTTCATCCGGTATACTTTTTAATGGCAATTCCTTAAATAAACGCACGGGCAAAAATGGAAAGTCATAGTAAGATTCCGCCGCATTAACCCGAAATCCCATACTATCCATCATCCTTTGATATTCCGGACAGCGCTCCATATGCATTTTGGTCAGGTTACATATTCTCTCGGTAAGTAATTTATGCTTTTCATTGCGGTTCAAAGAATAAGGTTGGAGCTCTAAAATGTCACCATAATCCATAAATAAATATCCTCATTTTATCCATAATATTTTTCTAACTCAGTATATAATATTTTCCCGGCATCATTTTTGGGTATCTCATTAATTTTTATGACACAAAAAGCAGACGGATTTAACCTGGTCTTATCGGAAATAAAGATTCTAACATCTTCAAGTATTGATTCGTCTGTCACAAAAATATACATATGGTCGTCTACACCTGTACTCGCACAGTCTATAATATCAAATTGCGCTTTGATTAAACGATCCACTTCATCCAAATTAACACGATTACCATAAATTTTAAGAAATCTCTTCTTCCTGCCTACAATAAAATAGAATCCATCCTCATCGCATTTCGCCATATCACCTGTCTGCAATTTCCCGCCGCGCTCATCTCCCTTGCACAGATCCTCTCCACAAACAGCATATCCCATGGTTACATTCGGGCCTTCATAAACTAACTCTCCAACAACTCCTGGTTCATCAATAACATGTCCGTTTTCATCAATCAGATAAAGATGTCCTCCCGGTATTGCAATTCCACAGCTTCCGTATTTTTCCAAAGCTTTGTCATGCGGCAGATAGCCCATACGTGCCGTTGCTTCGCATGCGCCATACATAACCACAAATCGTTTCTTCTTTTCAAAAGCGTATTCTGCAAATTTCTTATGAAGCTCTGGCCCTAATTTCCCCCCGGCCTGTGTTATCGTCCGTAAATCAGGTAGATCCATACGGAAAAAACGCAGCTTATCTAACATTTCATAGGTATAGGGTACGCCTCCAAAGGAAGTAGCCCTCTGTTCTTTCATAAATGCCCAGAATTCTCTCTCCATTAATGATTTTTCTGTCAAGAGAATGGTTGCCCCAACCAGCAGATGACTATTTATAATCGAACATCCATATGTGTAATTCATTGGCAGTGTTGTAACTGGACGTTCTGTAGCATCAAGCTCCAAATATTCTGCAATCTGCCTTGCATTTGTAATAACATTTTCATATGTCTGTCTGACAAATTTAGGACTTCCGGTTGAACCAGACGTTGTAAGAAGCAGCCCTAGCTCCTCATATAGTGGATATTCCTTTTTATAGGCGGTTTTCAAAAGTACATAATCCCAGCACGTATAAATGCTTTCAAATTCCGCATATCTCTCACTCAACGCCACTGGCATCCATAAAAAAGAAGGGCAATAGGTATCTATTAAATTCTGTAAAAGCTCTTCATCCATATGTGCGCTTAATAGAATTGGAACTATTTCATGTTTCAGAAATCCTGTATATCCTAAAACTGCCCCCATTGTATTGCTGCACATACAAAATACAAGACAGCGTCTCCCAATAGCCTCCGCTATTTGATCTCCTTCTCGTTGAACCTTAGCATAGGTTACTTCATTCCCATTGTCATCAATAAATGCGATATTGTCTGCAAACTGATTAAAATTCCACATCATATTTCTCACTAAGAATCTCCATCCCTTTTTCAAATGAGCTTAAATCAATAATATCATCCGTATCCATCATAATGCCAAAGGCATCCTCTAACTCTGCGATTAATGTCATATGCCCAACCGAATCCCATGCCGGAATCCCTGTATACTGCAGTCCTACCGTCTGCTCTGATGTGATATTAAATGTTGTTACAAATACGTTTGTATACCTCTCTTTGTTTGTCATTTTTTGATTCTCCTTTATACATATTTATTTTGAACAATTATTAAAATCGCAAAACCACTGTTCCTATTGGAACTGTCTATTCGTCAAATGCTCCCCCCATTCACAATCAATGTCTGTCCATTGACAAAGGACGCTTCCTCCGACGCAAGGAAAACCGCAACATTCGCAATTTCTTGTGTTGTTGCCAAACGCCCCATTGCAGAAGACGCAAGTACTTCTATTTTTGCCTTCTCATGCATCTGTTCTGTCATCTCTGTATCTGTTCCACCTGGCGCTATTGCATTGACACGTATTCCATAGGCCGCCATTTCAACTGCTAATGTCTCTGTCCATGCCTTTATTGCTGCTTTTGAAACCCCGTAGGCAGAGTTTCCAGGTCTTGAGCGAAACGCTGCAATGGATGACATATTTATAATACTCCCTGACCTTTGACGCATCATTTTACGCAAAATCATCTGGGTCAATTCCATTCCTGAAAAAAGATTAACCTCAAAAACCTCCCGAATTGTCTGCACCTTGGTCATAGGAAATAACCCGCCATGCATAATACCGGCATTATTAACCAGAATATCTATAGATAACGTATTTTTTAGAATCTGTTTCATGGAATCTTTCATTTCATCTGTATCTGTCAATTCAAAATATACCGGCTGTACAGTTACTCCATACGTAGCGGCTGCATATTCCAGAAACTCTTCAAACTCCTGTGTTTTATGTCTTGCATGTGCATATACATTGGCCCCTTCATTTGCCATTCGTTCTAAAATTGCTTTACCAATCCCCCGATTGGCCCCAGTGATAAATGCTGTTTTTTCTTTTAATCTCATAAATCATTCTCCTATATATAGCTTCCTTGACCGTTACAGATCTTCCTTCTGTAATCTTCCTTTTAATTCTTGATCATTCACCAAAATATATCGCAAATTATTCACTCTCATGCCAAACATTTCATGAAGTTTTAGAACCGGTAAATTATTCGAAGATACCCGAGTAATAATGCACTGAATCTCTTGCCTTCTCCAAAAATCATAACTGGCTGTAGCTGTCATCATACCTGCTCCCACTCCTGTATTAGGAAATCTCCCTCCAAGAAAAAGCTCTGCCTGCCCATTTTTACATGTACAGATCTCAAAACCAATCAAAGACTCACGATATTTTATCGAAAAGCATCTTGCTCCCTGGGCCAACAAGCTCTCAGTCCATTTCCGATAACGAATTCCTGCTTTTTTCTTTCCAAATAGTGGATTCAGCGATATTTTATCTGTTTGAAACATTTCTCCTGATGCAATCAATTCTTCTATTACAGATAGCTCCTCTTCTGTTGACTGTATATAGGAGACACATTCCACAAATCTATTTCCCGCCCTGGGAATATGGATTTCCGATAAATTCCCTTTTAGTTCAATTGCAGTCTCTACAAAATGAAAGCCCTGCATTTCCAACATGGAAATAATCTCAAAGCAATTTGCCCCTACGTCCGCTTCCAAATATTCTTTATTGATTCCCTGCAATTCCTCTACCACGTGATCTACTGTATCTGAATCCTCAATCAATAATTTCCCACTATCAATATTAAGGTTTTCTTTTTCCCACCATGTCTCTATGAACGTCATTTGTGAATCATTATCCTTCCTCATTATCATACAAATTAATCGTATCCTTAACTACATACTGCGGCGCTTTATTAATACATACATAAATGCGCCCAAGGTATTCTCCTATTACCCCAAGCAGTATCATTATAATACCGCCAATAAAAAGCAACACTGCCATAAGGGACGAATACCCGATTAAGATATCAGGATTGACAATTTTTCGAATAATAACAATCAGCCCATATATAAAGCCGACTATAGCAATCATAAGACCCATTACAGATGCCAGACGCAAGGGCACTACTGAAAAATTAGTAAATCCGTTTATCATCAGCTTAAAAGACTTCCAAAATGTAAAGCCAGTTTTATTATTATCCGCCCGATTCCGCTCTTCCATTGGCACCATAATAATCGAATGAGTTGTCTGCACCAAGAGTGGATGCAATGCAGGATAAGAATTTTTATATTTTATCATCTCCTCTGCCACAAACCGTTTCATTGCCCAGAAATTGTTAATCGTAATATTTTCAGGCTGTTTGATCAGGAAATTCATGACCGAAGAGTTCACGGCACTGCCAAATCTCTTAAAGGCACTCTCCTTCTTCTGGGGATAATCTGCTATTGATAAGTCGCAATTATCATTTAATGCATCTACCAACTCCCATGTCTTATCAACCGGACATTGTCCATCGTCGTCCAAGGAGACGACCACCTCTCCCCGACATCTGGCATAGCCTGCAAGAACAGCTGCCGCCTTACCAAAATTCCTGGAAAAATTAATAATCTTCACCTTTGGGTTCTTGCTGGATATACGTGTTAATACCTCATATACTTTGTCTGGAGAACAATCATTCACACAAATGATCTCAAAATCATTGTCCTCCCGCAACGCCATTGTCACTGCTATTTCAGCAATAACCTTTTCGATTGTTGTCTCACTTCTATAACAGGGAATCACAAAACTAATTAACATAATCTTCCTCTATTTCATCTTCATCTATATCTGGTCGTAACAGAGTGGCAACGTAAAAATAGAATTTATATTATTCTATGATTTAGGTGTCAAAAGGTACGTCCTTTTTGAACGATAAATGTTCTTTGAAA
>CAJUQB010000102.1 GCA_910588285.1 uncultured Lachnospiraceae bacterium | reverse complement strand
TTATCATTCACGAAGCCGCCGCTAAGACGTTGCAGGCGGCAAGGAACGGCGGGAAGCTGCCCGATTTCAAAAAGCTGCATACGGAGTATAAGGAGCTTACGGAGAAGAAAGACAGGTTATATCAAGAGTACGGGAAGCTGAAAAAGAAAGTGAAGCAGTATGATACAATCAAGCAGAACGTAGACAGTATCTTGCGGCAGGCGAAGCAGCCGGAACGGGAGAAACAGACAGAGAGGTAATGCGGACAGTTAGGGTGGGCGTATAAGGCGTTTTAAGGGTATTTCCGGGGCTTTTGTATTGCAGACAGGGAATATCCATATATAACCCGGAAAAGGGCTTTTAAGCGTCCGCAAAGGCAGAAAAAGACACCGGGGAATGACAGCGTATCAATCATTATTCCCGGTGCTTATCCGTCAAATTTATAGCCGACACCTAACACGGTTTTAATATAGATTGGGTGTTTACTGTCCGGCTCTATCTTTTTCCGCAGGTTGTAAATCACGTTGGCAACGCTTGAATGGCAGCTATCGCTATCCATGTTCCAAATAAAAAGATAACACGGGGCTAGGTACAGTCTGTATGGCTTCAAGCTGTATGCAGTCGGCTAATGCCGAAACGATTTTGTCAATCGCTTTTTCTTCCTGTCCGTTAAGTGTCAGCAGCAGTAATTTCCCCATGCCGACATCTCCTAAAGTTCTTTATTTCTTGAATTGTGCGATTGGTTGCTTATGTTTGTGCCTGCTTAAACCATTCGTCAATATATGCTGCTATATTTGGAGCAATCTGTTTTATTTTAACGCCTGTTGTGTTGACACATAAATGATAGTTTTCCTTTTCGCCCCATTTTGTATCAGTCAAAAAGTTTCTGTATGCCGTCCTGTTTTTATCTATCTCACGCATTTTCCGCACAAGCTCTGTGCTGCTTAGCTTTTCATCGGCAGACGCATATTCTTTACAGCGTTGAAGTTTGGCTTCCTTGTCTGCATATACAAAAATGTTGAATGGAAAATATTTTTCTAAGATTACATCTGCACATCTGCCAACAATAATGCAGCTTCCCTGTGCTGCGAACTGCTCAATTATTTTGTGTTGCTCAACCGCAATCTTGACCGTCTGTTCCGTTACATGGTTTACTGTTGTTGCGAATTGGTGTCCTATCGTTAAAGGATATGCCGCTTGTATTTTCCTTTCCGATATATGGGTTACATAATTTTCATCAAACCCGTTTTCCTTTGCAATTAAAGCGATAATTTCTTTGTCATAGTAAGGAATACTGAAAGCGTCTGAAAGCCTTTTCCCTAACTCACGTCCTCCACTGCCAAATTCTCTGCTGATTGTTATAATCATTTTCTTTCCCTCCATTTTCTTTGAATACAATACGCTGTTTCTCTATGATAAAAGTACTATAATATCATTATCCATTTAATAATCAGATTTTTTGTCTGCTTAGTTTTTTATATGCGTTGACATACAAAACAGCGGCAAGAACAATCGAAAGAATATCTGCAATAGGCTGTGCAAACATAAGAACGCTTGCGTTTGAGAATATGTTTAAAATATACAGTGCAGGTATATAAATAATTCCCTGTCTGCTCAGATTGATAATCAGAGCAGGAATGACGGCTCCCATTGCCTGTATTGCATTTGTCAGCACATAGAATATTCCAAAAAAGATACTGGTTGTGAGCAAAATCCTTGAAAAACTTACGGCATAATCAAATGCGTTTACATCAGTTATAAAAGCACTTACAATTTGATTTGTAAACAGATAACATAAAACAGTCATTACAAAGCTGACCGCAAAGGCGAAAAAGAGTGAAAATTTTATGAGTTTATTATAGCGTTCCCATTTTTTTGCGCCAACACAGAAACCTAGCAATGGCTGTACACCCTGTCCTATACCAATCGTTAGCATTCCAGAAATCATCGTGACTTTCATAGCAACACCAGCTCCTGCAACTGCCATATCTCCATATCCTGCCATTATCCCGTTTAAAATAATTTGAGAAACGCTCATTAAAAGGGAAGCAAGAGAAGCGGGAATACCAATAGAAAGGACGCTGCTGCATATTTTATCTTTATAACTAAAATCTTTTATGTGAATACTAAGTGATGATTTACCTTTCATAAAGTATAAAACGTAGTATAGAGCAGCAGCGAAATTACCAATCAAGGTCGCAATAGCAGCACCCTTAATATCCCAACCAAATCCCAAAATCATAATGGGGTCTAAAATAACATTCAGCAGATTTCCGATAATCTGACCAAGCATAGCTTTTGCTGCCTGTCCCTCTGCACGCAGAATATTTGAAAAACAATTTGAAATCAGCACAAACACACCGCCAAAAGAAACAATCGTCAGATAGTCTTTTGCAAAGTCCCATGTGTCTGCACTCGCTCCGACTGACGCGAGAATGTTATCCATAAAGAGCAACGACAGGCAGGACATAATAATTCCTACAACGACACATGACCACATACAGAAAGAAGATATTTTTTTTGCATGGTCTTTCCGTCCCTCTCCCATAGCCCTTGAAATAACAGATGTTCCGCCGATACCAAAAATCATGCCGACAGACATGAATATTAGAAAGACGGGGCTTGCAAGCGATACGGCGGCAAGCTGAAAAGCATTATGTGTCTGACCGATAAAAAATGTATCAGCTAAATTGTAAATCAGTGTCATAAGCATTGCCGCCATAGCTGGAATAGCATTTCTCACAACAGCCTGCGATACAGGCATAGCGTTATAAATTTCTAACTTGTTCTGTTCTTTCATAGTTACCTCCGTAAAATAAAAAGCAAGGCATTGATAGCTTGCTATATTGTTTGGTAAATAAAATACTCGTTCATGGAAACGAGTATTTATGATAAGTTACTGGCAATTTTTTGGAGCAGGCTGACAAAGACTATTTTTTCCGTTTCGGTAAGTGATGACAGTAAACGTGTTTCTTCTTCTTCAAGTTTTCGCTTCGCATTGTTGCTATACTGTTCTCCATATTGCGTTAAACGGATATATTTTATGCGTTTGTCAGACACATCACTGAAACTGTCTATCAACCCTTTGCCTTCCATTTTAGTGACAATCCGTGCAGTAGTGGATTGTGCAACATGAAGTTTTTTTTCTAGCTCTTTTAAGGACATCTGCTTATCGGTTGAATGAACCAAAGCTCGTAAAACATTGATTTGTGAAAAGGTTAAATCTAAATTCCGTAATGTGTTATCAATATTTTTTTTCTGTACGTCATGTATCTGTTTCAAAAGAATACTACATGAAGAATTATTCTCCATTTATTTACCCTCCTTTCCGACAGTCAGTATATTACTTTTTCAGTCAAATGTCAATAGCAAGGCATTGATTTTTTTAGATATGGAAAATCATTAAATATAAAAAGCAACAAAAATATCGAGGAATGGCGTTGTATAGACTGCCATTCCCCGGCGTTCCATTACTCCATATCTTCAGCAGGCAAAAACACAAGCTCTGCAAATTCTTCCTCGGTCAGCTTCTTCAGCTTTTCCGCTGTGCGCTCTGCAAGCTCCCGTATCTCCGTTTCCATGTAGGGCAGGGCTGCGGTCATTGCCGCCACCGTATCAGCCCTTGTTTTCTTCCTGTAACAGCAGATAAGGTTTGTTTCCTCAAAGTTGAATTGTCCCATACGCCTATACCTCCAATCCCTTGTTCTTGCTCTTTGCCGCCTGCTTTTTCGGGGCGGTGTTTACGGTTTTTTTGTCCTGTGCAAGCTGCGCCCGCAGGGACGGCTTTTTCCCTTTCCCCTTGCCGGACAGTGTTTCGATATGCTCCTTAATGTTACCACAATTTAAGCGATGTTGGTTATATTTTTCTTCCAGTAGAACGCCATGCAGGGCGGCGGGGTTTTTGGGCTGTTCCTCAAAGTTGACGAATTTCCCTAAGTTGGGGTCAGCGTCCCCGGTAATGCGCTTCCCGGTTTCCTGTGTCCGTTCCCCGTTCTCATATAGACCGCCATTATTGGACGGAGCTTGCAAGATTCAATCAGCAGGAATTTCAAAAAAGCGGCACAGAGGGGGAATGTATCGAGGCGAGGGAATTTATCATTGCCCTGCCGGAATCTTTTCCAAATCTCTATGAGCCGGACAAACTGCTACAGTTGTTCACAGACCGTTTCAAAGAAAAGTACGGTGTGGAGTGCGTATCGGCTCTGCATCATAACAAACGAAAAACAAACTACCATATCCACTTATTTTTTCAGAGAGGGAGAGACTGTCTGAACCTATAGAAAAGACCGCAACAAGGAATATGTTCTATGATGAGCAGGGAAAACACGTCCGCACCAAAAAAGAAATACTTGACGAAAACGGAAATGTCCGCAAAGGCTGTAACATTGTGAAGAAAGGTGAGATATATGAGCGTAACCTTTATAGCGCAAAAAATAAGCTGTTCAAGCAGGACGAATTTGTGGACGAAGTAAAACATTTTTATACCGACCTTATCAATACTATGATAAAAGACGACAAAGAGAAACTGCATGTTTTTGACGAAAACGGTCTATATCTTGCCACTAAGAAGATAGGGAAAAATAATCCGAAAGCAGAACAGATACAGATGGATAACGAATACCGTATGCGTTGGAATCGTGAAGTTGATAGGGCGATTGTAAGCGGTGTGCCAGAAACAGAGATACAACAGATAAAAAAAGAGTACATCTCTGACCGCATCAAAGAATCTATTGATTTATTTGGTAGTCAGCCGGAACGGTTTGGAACTATCCTTATGAGTGCGGTCGCAGTATTGGCAATGCTGATTTCAAAAGTTCTGCAAAAGGCAAGAGAATTGTCGGCAAAGTTTTTTGAGAAAGAAGTGGTACAGACGATTTCAGAACCAAGCGGAGGAAGAACGACACCAATAATACCGCAAACGGATAGTGTGCTACAGCAGGAGCATAAGTTTAAAGTACCTACTGTAGATTTATCGGTACAACAACGAGAGTTGCAGCCCAAAACGCAGACAACGGAGCAGAAAATACCACGAATACCCCCAAAGCCTGTCATGTCAGCCGAAGCAGCGGCATATCCCAAGCTGTCAAAAATTTACAAAGAACTGAACAGACAAAACGGCATTATCTTTGATGCAGAGAAGGAACGCAATGCTTTAGAGCTGGAACGTGACAGCCTGAAAGGACTTGCAAGACTTACCAAGAAAGGGGAAATACAGAGCAAAATAGACCGTAAAAATGAAGAAATAGACCTCTTGAAAGTCGGTTTGTCGGGGATTGCAAAGAGATATGGATTTCACACAGTGCATGATTTCTATAAAGTCTATGCTACCGCTAAAATAGCTTATGCCGAATATCGGGATAAAGCCGACAGATGGGAAGAACTTTACGGGGAAAATGCACCAAGACAAACAAAAGAAAGCGTACACAGGCGTTTACAGGATTATCAAAGGGCAAATGCCGACAGACAAGCGGAACAGACTTCAAAAAACAAGGACAGAGGGGCAAGATAGTGTCCTCTCTGTCCTTTTACCTTTTTATTCTTGAAAAATAATTCTTGACATATAAATTGAATTATGGTAGGTTATTAAAAAAGTTTAGGAGAACATGGAAATGCAGAGCTTACATTTTACAATGCACTATATGTACATGTATTACAGACGTACTTAAAAGTAATTGTGTTTCGATTGGATGCACAGTTACGCAGGTAGGTCTGATATGTCTGTGCATATAAATCGGTAGGTGTAAGTTGTAATTATAATATTTGTAATAGCCGATGGTTTTAGTAATGCACTGGACATATTGTATGTTTGGTGCTTTTTTTGTTCGGAAAGGAGATTTTATGAAATTATCAAATGGAACAGAGGTTATTGCAAAGCCTTATTGCGAAGAAGATACGGAAGAAATTGTCAGGTTGATTTGTAGAAATTTTAAGGAAGTCAATGTGAAAGATTACGGGGAAGAAGCTATAGCGGCACTCTGTGCCACGCATGATGTGAACTGGTTTAAGGGTGTGGCGGAATATGCGCATGTATATGTATTTTGGAATGAAGATAAAATTGTAGGGGTGGGTTCCATATCAAGTTTTTGGGGGAACCCTACGGAAAGTATATTGCTGACTATTTTTGTACTGCCGGAATTTCATGGGCAGGGAATCGGCAGCTATATCATTGATACGCTTGAATCCGATGAGTTATTTTTAAGGGCAGAAAGAATAGAAATTCCCGCATCTATTACTGCGGTGGAATTCTACCGAAAAAAAGGTTATGAATATAAAAACGGAATAAAAGAGTTAGATGATGAGCAGCATTACCGATTGGAGAAATTCAAAAAGATTAATTAGGAGGAATGATAATAATGACAATTAGGACAATGAATATCGAGGATTTTGAAAATATATATGATTTATGGATACATACGGAAGGAATGGGATTGAATACAACTGATGATTCAAGGGATGGAATTACCAAATATTTATTGCGAAATCCTAATACCTGCTTTGTCGCTGAGGATAACGGAAAAATCATAGGTGTTATTATGAGTGGACATGACGGACGCAGGGGCTTTATTCATCACACTACTGTCAAGAAAGAATACAGAGGACAGGGAATCGGAAAAAAACTGGTCGATTCAGCGATGAAGGCTTTGGAGGCAGAGGGCATACATAAAGTGGCATTGGTAGCATTTGATAAAAACGTATCGGGCAATGCTTTTTGGGAAAAGATTGGATTTACGGTAAGGGATGACTTGGTTTATAGAAATAAAAATATACATCAACTTACAAGGATTGATCTTATTTAATATGGAGGCAGTATATGGAAAATCTAATTATAAGGTACGCAAAAAGAGAAGAACTTGAATCTGTAAATAAAATCCGCAAACAGGTCAATGAGGTTCATGTTAAGGGACGTCCGGATATATTTCGTGAGGATGGGTGGCAGTTCATAGAACCATTTATATATACCAGATTCGACGAGGAAAACAGTGGGGTTATTATTGCCGCCACCATGGATGAAATAGTTGGTTTTGCTGTGGTTCAGTATATAGTGAGACCGGAATCTCCTTTTAATAAGGAACGGAAATTTTTTCATATAGAGGAGTTTGGGGTAGATGAAAATCATAGGCGGAAAGGCATTGCCACTGCCATGATTGATTTTGCCAAAGATGATGCAAAAAAACGTGGCTTTGAAAGAATAGAACTTGATATGTGGGAATTTAATGACTGTGCATTAGCGTTTTATGAAAGTGCAGGCTTGAAGACTTATAGAAGATACATGGAATGTTATGTGGAAACAAAGGAGGCAGAGAAAGCATGAATGTAATCATACTTGGTTCAGGAGGCTGTGTCAGTACGCCAAGAGCATGTTGTAACTGTCGTGTATGTACTGAAGCACGACAGAAAGGATTTCCTTATGCAAGAACGGGCTGTAGTCTGTTTATTGAAGATGTGAATCTATTGATTGATACGCCAGAAGATATCAATGCTTCATTGAATAATTCCGGCATACAGAAAGTTGAACATATTTTATACAGCCATTGCGACCCTGACCACACAATGGGAATGCGCATAGTTGAACAATTGAAAATGGACTGGCTTGCCAATTCTCTTGGGAAGAAAACGGATAATCCGATAGAAGTTGCTTCTTTACCTGCCATTCTTGCGGATATTAAAAAGCAAGGTACAAAGTATGGCTCAGCCATTGAATACTATGAGGCATGTGGTCTTATATATACAAAAGAAATTCGTGCTTTCAAAAATGACAATATTTTGATTGAGATTGTTCCTGTAGATGAACAAGAGCATGTGGCAATATTTATTATTTCTTCTAACAGTAAAAAGATAATTTATGCCCCATGTGATGTAAAGCCATTCCCAGAGTCAGCGAAATTTCAAGATGCAGATGTTTTGATTATTGGCAATACCATTGTCGGGGATATCTTAAAGGATGGCTTTGTATTAAATGAAGATAATCCACTGCGTAAAGAACTGTTTACTTTAAATGAAATTGATACAATACGAAAACAGTATGGTATCAAAAGAGTTGTTATTACACATTTAGAAGAAGACTGGGGGAAATCATATGACGATTATAAGGAATTGGAGAGTGAGTTGAACTTAATAAATTTTGCATATGATGGATTGAGAATAAGGCTATAATCGAGATTAAGGGCTGGTTTTCCAGCCCTTAATCTTCTTACCACAGTTCTAAAGAATCTTCTGCATCCACCCACATTTGCAAGCTGCCATCAAGTGCTAATCGTGCATACTCAAGCGGTTCGTCTATTGCCAAAGAATTTAAGTCACATCGAGAGACGGGAGTAGTTCGTAATCCATCTTCTGCTACATTACAGTCAATCCGTAGGATATATCCGTCAAAAGTGGTAACATCAATGCTGTTGTGGTACATATTATATTCTGCATATATGAATTTCATGTTTTATCAGTCCTTCTTTTACTAAATGAATTTTCGGAAAAATTAAGAAAGCATTCCAATCAGTTCTTCCTGTCCTGTTCATTTTATGTTATAATTTGTTACAGGTTTTTCTTTCCCATATTTTTGCCCTTATGAGAGTTCGTAACATGAGGGAAAAGGATATAACACAAGGGAAAGTCTAAGGGCAAACTCACTTGCTATAAATTTAGCATTTTCAAGGGTTTGCGGACTTTTTGAAGATAAAATATAACAGTTAATAAATGCTATAAAAAGTGTCTTATCAGAATTCCAGTTTGTTATACTGGAAAAATGGAATTGCAGGGAGGTTTTGGAAATGAAAGGTGACATTCAAAAAAGTTTAGAAATATATAAAGAACAATTAAGTAATGGCTTCATACAAACTGCATATATTACTTTGACAAAATATGTTGCGGAGTTAAAAAGAAAAATTCCCCCTAATTATTCCACGAGTAGTATAGGTTTTGGTTATTTGGATTACACATATTTTTATTTCACAAACGATAATGTGAGAAATAAAAACTTAAAATTTGCATTGGTGCTAAACCATGAAAAAATGCAGTTCGAATTATGGTTATGTGGTAGAACAGTAGCTATTCGGAAACAATATTGGAATTTGTTGAAAGATAGCAAATGGAATAGAAATGTTGAAGTAATGCCAAAGTATTCTGTCTTAGAAGTTACAATAGAAACTCAATTAGATTTTAACGCCAAAGAAAAAATGACATCAAATATCATTGATAATGCCGTTTCTTCTGCATTGGAAATTGAAAATTGCTTACAGGCATTAGATTGTTAAATTCCAGATTCTGGTATTCGACTTTTTGAAAGCGGAAAGTATGAGATTAAATTAAGATTGTTTCATACACAGTCCTATAATGGTATGACAGATTTAATTTATACACGAAGATAAATTTCATTTTTTGCTCTGTTTCAAAAGAGTATTTTATAAAAATATGATAGTGAGTTAAGGCAAGATAAACGTAAACGGTAGATACCGTTTACAGATAAACCGAAACGGGATGTTTTGCCTTTCATTTTGTTATGCTATGCTGCCTTTATGGTGGCATTTTTTATATTTTCAGCAGGAAGGAGGCGGGATAGAGATGAATATTATTTGGTTTTTTGCAGGGATTATGATAGGAAGGAGATATTCCATATACAGTCGGAGGAAGCGATGTGGCAGCTATTTTTGGAGTTTCCCCGTGGACAACACCCATGGAACTGTGGCTGATTAAGAAAGGCCGTATGAAGCCGGCTGATGGAAAAAGGCGTAACCCTGATTGAAATTGCTCCGGGAGTTGATTTGGAACGCGATGTGCTGGCTCATATGGAATTTACACCGTTCATTGCGGAGGATTTAAAAGAAATGGACCCAAGGATATTTTCCGAAAAGCTTATGGGCTTAAAACTTTAGGCGAAATCTGTTCTGCTAAAACCGGTTACAATTCACCGTGAATAGTACTTAAAACCGGTTCCTATACTCATTCGCGACAAACCGGTACAAAGAAATCTGCAAAAAATACAGACATAAGACAAAAGTGTTTACGAAAATGCGGTCAGATTTAAGCAGCCAGATTGGTACACCGGATTTAGTGATTCTGTTCACGGCAACGGCATCCCATAAGATGGTACGCTGCGCAATTACAGAGTCAGAACGCAGCAATGCGGTTCTGGAGCGTTCACATAGCAGCAGCGCAAGTGCGCTCATACATATACTGGAGGCTTATGCATAATTTTTTGAACAGGGAAAAGAAAAGTACCCGGTGGTTTGCAATAAGGCTCCGGATGACGGGGCAGTGGCTGAATGCAGGGCTCTGGATTCGGCGCTGGCGGACTGATGTGGGTGCGGAAAAGCTAAACTAAAAAATTTAAAATAAGTATATAAAAGCTTCACAGAATTAAGTTGTTCTTAAGGCTGCCAAAACTGGCAACAGTCAGGCAGCCTTAAAATAAACCAGTATGTTAGTAAAAACTAGCCATGAAATAGAAAATGAAAGCGTAAATTTTCTATTGACAAAATCCAAATGAATGGCATATAATAGAACTTAGGTTAGCGGCTACTAACATATGGTGGCCGCTAAAAATAGGAATAGAGGTTAGCAGTTACTAACCAATGGAAAAGGAAGATTTTATGGGTAAGATAACAGTGGGAGAGATAAAGGTTAAAACATTATGATGATCAATAAAAGGCTGATTGGAACAGTCCGCGAAAGCAAAAAGTACATAGCGGGGAACGTGGCGATGCAGTGGTGTTCCCTTGCGGCGAATATCGCCATGATGACGGCGGTGACGGGTCTGCTGGCTTCCCTTTATGATAAAACGGCAGAGAAAGGCAGCGTTTTCGTCACTGCGCTTATTGCGGTAATTGCGCTTGTGATCCGTTTTATCTGCACAACGCTCTCAAGCCGTATGGGGTATCTCTCGTCAAGGTCGGTCAAGAAGACGCTGCGTGAAAAAATATATGGGAAACTCCTGCGGCTCGGCGCTTCCTATAATGAGCAGGTAAAAACCTCGGAAGTGGTGCAGGTGGCGGTGGAGGGAGTGGAACAGCTCGAAACCTATTTCGGGGCATATCTCCCGCAGTTTTTCTATGCCTGTCTTGCGCCTCTGACGCTGTTTGTGTATCTGTGCTTTGTCAACGTGCCGTGCGCTGTGGTTCTGCTGGTTTGTGTGCCGCTGATTCCTGTCTCCATAGCGGCGGTGCAGACTTGGGCGAAAAAGCTGCTGTCAAAATATTGGGTACAGTACACGGCTTTAGGAGATACTTTTCTTGAAAACCTGCAGGGGCTTGTCACGCTTAAAATCTATCAGGCGGACGGTTTTAAGAACGAGGAGATGAACCATGAGGCAGAGAAATTCCGCAGGATAACCATGAAAGTCCTGGCTATGCAGCTCAATTCCATCACGATTATGGACTTTATTGCCTACGGAGGCGCTGCGTTAGGGGTGATCATGGCGGCGACGCAGTTTCGGGCGGGAAATGTGACTCTTTCGGGGTGTCTTTTGATCATCCTGCTTTCGGCGGATTTCTTTATCCCCATGCGGCAGCTTGGCAGTTTCTTTCATGTGGCAATGAACGGCATGGCGGCAAGCGATAAGATTTTTGGCCTGCTGGATCTTCCCGAACCGGCGGGGAAAACAGGATGCTTTCCGGAGGACTATGGAATCCTCTGTGATAATCTGCGCTTTTCCTATGGCGGAAATTCCTCCGATGAAGGGCTTCCTTCCGGTAAGGGAGATTCCGGCGAAGGAACCTCCTCTGATAGAGAAAGGGAAATCCTGCACGGAATCTGCATGGAGTTCCCCCAAGGGGGATTTGTTTCTATTGTCGGGGAGAGCGGCTGCGGAAAATCCACCGCGGCGGCAGTCCTCATGGGGAGGAACCAGGGATATGGCGGTTCAGTGAAAATCGGCGGAAAGGAACTTAAAGATATAAAAGAAGCGGAGCTGATGAAAAACATCACTTATATCAGCCATCAAAGCTATCTGTTCAAAGGCACCGTGAGGGAGAACCTTTTGATGGGGAAGCCGGATGCATCGGACAGGGAGCTTTGGGAGGTTCTGGAACGGGCCAACCTTGCAGGATTTTTAAAATCTGAGGGTGGGCTGGATGCGCTTCTTATGGAAAAAGCCTCGAACCTTTCGGGAGGGCAGCGCCAAAGGCTTGCGCTGGCAAGGGCGCTGCTTCATGACAGCCCGGTGTATATTTTTGACGAAGCCACATCCAATATTGACGTGGAGAGCGAAAACGACATTATGCGGGAGATCCATGCGCTGGCAGGACAAAAAACAGTCATCCTCATTTCCCACCGTCTTGCCAATGTGACGGTCTCAGATAACATCTACGTGATGGATGCGGGGAAGGTGGCGGAAAGCGGAAGCCATGAGGAACTGCTGGAAGGGGATGGCATTTATGCAAAGCTGTGGAACACACAGCAGAACCTTGAAAATTATGGGAACATCCAAGATGGATATCAGGATGGCCATTCTGCTGGTGCAGAAGGCCGGGTTAGAGGAAAGGGCGGTGCGGCTGTATGAAAAGACGGAGCGGATTTGCGGTTATGGCAAGGCTTATCGGCCTTGTGAAGCCTCTTGCCGGATTTATGACACTGGCGGTTCTTATGGGATTGGCGGGGCATTTGTGTGCGTCCTTTATCACAATCCTGGGCGGATATGCAGTGCTTGTCCTGTTGGGCTTTGCCGTGACGCCCAAACTGGAAGCTATATTTATATGTGTGCTGACGTTTGCCGTACTTAGGGCAGTCCTGCGTTATGCAGAGCAGTCCTGTAACCATTTTATTGCATTTAAGCTGCTTGCGCTGATCCGGGATAAGGTGTTTCTCGCATTACGGAAACTCTGCCCTGCAAAACTGGAGGGCAGGGACAAAGGGGACCTGATCTCGGTCATCACTTCGGATATCGAGCTGCTGGAGGTGTTCTATGCGCACACCATTTCACCCGCTGCAATCGCATTTTTTTATACTGCCGTTATGTGCCTGTTCATCGGGTTCTTCCACCCTGCGCTGGGGATTCTGGCGCTTCTGGCATATGTAACAGTGGGGATTGCGATACCAGTCGTCACTTCCAAATTAAGCGGTGGGGACGGTATGGCGTTCCGCACCGAAGCGGGAAGCTTAAGCGGCTTCGTCCTTGACAGCCTGCGGGGGCTTTCCGAAACTATACAGTATGGCAGGGGCAGGGAACGCCTGATCCAGATGAATGAAAGGACGGACACACTTTCGGAAACTGAGAAACGCTTAAAGCGTACCGCAGGGAGGAATATGTCGGTCACAAATACGGTGATCCTCCTGTTTGATTTATGTATGCTGTTTCTATCTGCAGCGCTGCATCAAAAGGCAGAAGTGGATTTTGCCGGAGTACTGATCCCGACGATTGCCTTGTTCTCTTCTTTTGGTCCCGCTGTGGCGCTTGCAAATCTGGGAAGCACACTGCAGAACACTTTCGCGGCGGGGAACCGTGTGATGGACATTTTAGACGAAACGCCCCCAGTGCAGGAAGTGGAGGGAAAGGAAAAAACGGCGTTTGAAGGCGCAGATGCAAAAAATGTCAGCTTTTCCTATGGGGCGGAAACAATCCTTGACGGTGTATCTTTGAAGATTCCGAAAGGAAATATGATAGGGATTGTCGGAAAAAGCGGGAGCGGGAAATCCACGCTGTTGAAGCTGTTCATGCGGTTCTGGGATGCGGGGAACGGAAAGCTGGAGATTTCCGGCAGAGATATTACCAGAATCAACACGGCGGATTTAAGGAATATGGAAAGTTTTATGACACAGGAAACCCATCTGTTCCATGACAGTATAAAGAATAACCTGCGGATTGCAAAACTGGATGCAACGGATGCTGAAATTGAGGAGGCCTGCAGGAAAGCTTCCATCCATGATTTTATCATGGGGCTGCCCCAGGGGTACGATACGCCTGTTGGGGAGCTTGGGGATACGCTTTCGGGCGGGGAGAGGCAGCGTCTGGGGCTGGCAAGGGCATTTTTGCATGACGCGCCATTCCTGCTCCTTGATGAGCCGACCAGCAACCTTGACAGCTTAAATGAGGCGGTCATTTTAAAATCCCTGGGGGAAGGGCAGGACGGAAAAACGGCGCTGCTGGTATCCCATAGGCAGTCCACGATGCGGATTGCGGATGCCGTATATTCGGTAGAAAGCCTTTCACGGACAGGAGGAAGGGTAAGCTGATGCATAAGGATATCAGTGCAAAGCGGGAAAAGGAGAAAGAACTGGTGTCGGAGATGATTGCGCTTTACTGCAGGAAACGGCATGGCGGAAAAAAGAGAAAAAGCGATTGGAGATGTGTGATGAAACTTAAAAAAATACTGTATGTGGTTTTAGGCTGTATCGGCGTTGCATTGGGGGCATTGGGGGCAGTCCTTCCGCTCCTGCCTGCTTTCCCGTTCCTCCTGCTTGCAGCATTTTGTTTTGCCAGGAGTTCGGAAAGGCTGAATCGTTGGTTTACCGGGACAAAGCTGTATAAGAACAATCTGGAGAGCTATGTAAAGGGCAGGGGCATGACCCGTAAGACCAAGATTAAGATTATGGTGACAGTGACGCTTTTGATGTCAGTGGGGTTCATCATGATGGATCGGGTTCTTGTCGGCAGGATTGTCCTTGCCTGCGTGTGGGTATTCCATATCCTGTATTTCTTGTTTGGTGTAAGGACAATCCCGAAAGGAGAGGTTTCCGGGCAGCCTTAGCAGGATGCCGTGGTGTTAATATATACCAGAATGCCCTGGGGGAAAATACGGACGATCAAGAAAGGCCTGTGAATATTACCCGGTAATGGGGATCTCAATCTGCACAATATAATCCTCAATCCGGTCAATGACATTTTCATTCATGCCCATTTCATAGGAAAATCCATGGAGATTTAAGTTATGCTCTTCTGCATAACCAAGAATTTCCTGATACCGCTTTGGGATTCCGTCCCAGTTCCCCTTGTGAAACGCCCGCAGGTAGCTTCCGCTGGGCATGATGTGCAAACCGGCCTGATAGGGAAGGAAAGGGATTTCAATGAAAAGCTTGGAATAATCTTCAAAGCGGCCGTTTAGCAGGCTGTCAACGGAGATCATGGAGCCGTAGGAAGCCTTATGGAGGCGTCCCAGCTGGTATTTTTCGGTTTCAGCGGTAATCAGCTCCACTTCCTGTTCAAAGGAGGTATTCTGGTCTACATCCACAGTGACCAGGCAGTGGGCCTCCTTTTCAACAATACTGATTTCTGCTAAGTCCATAGTCAGCAGGGTGTCCATATTCTGGAGATGCGTACATAAAGTTGTCCGGACTGCCTGCAGGTGGGTTATCTGCATGTCAAGGGCCTTGATCTTTTCTTCCAGAAGGCCTTTTAAATTGGCAGCGGATCGGTTTTTCATGAAGACCTGTATTTCCTGGATGGACACATCCAGTTCCCGCAGCAGCAGGATGGTTTCGAGGACAGGGCTTTGGTGGTAATTATAGTAACGGTATCCATTTTCGGGGTTGATGACAGCCGGTTTGAACAGTCCGATCTCATCATACCACATAAGAGTCTTTTTATTGATGCCGTGCATAGCTGCAAACTGGCCGATTGTGAGAAGCTTGTCCTTCTTATTCATGGTCACCTCATAATATCATTGAAACATCGTATTGACCGTACAGTTACTGTATGGTTTATACTATCATATACAGGAGATAAATACAAGGAAAACGGAGGAAAAATTGATGGAAAGCTCAAATGTATATGAAAAGCCTGTTACACTGAAAAACATTCTGAAATTTGCCGTGCCGACGATTGCAATGACGGTATTCATGTCTTTTTACACAATGGTTGACGGGCTGTTTGTGTCGAACCTGATTGGGACAAATGCCCTCTCGGCAATCAATCTGACGGCACCGATCATTCAGCTGGTGACAGCCATCTCCACCATGCTTGCCACTGGCGGCAGCGCGGTTATCATGAAAAAGATGGGGGAGCAGAAAAATGATGAGGCAAAGGAGGATTTTACATTCCTAATCTTAGTAAATGTCATTGTGGGGATTGTCATGTGTACAGTCGGGTATCTGGCAATGGACCATATTTTTGCAGGCATGAACCTTTCCGCTGATGTAGAAGGGTACTGTGTGGAATATTTAAGCCGGTATCTGGTGTTCACGGTGCCGATCCTTTTGATGAATAATTTCACGCTTTACATGATTGCCAGCGAAAAGGCCAGTCTTTCTCTGGTCTGCTCTGTAACAGGCGGTGTCCTCAATATGGTGCTTGACTATGTGTTTATTGCCGGATTTGATATGGGGATCCGCGGTGCAGCGATTGCAACAGGGCTTGGATATTCTGTAACAGCAGTGGCGGGACTGTTTGTTTTCAGCCGGAAGAAGAGCCTGCTTCATTTCAAAAAGCCTGTATTCCGATTCAGGGTTCTTGCGAATGCGGCTACAAACGGCTGCTCGGAGATGGCGACTGCGCTCGTTACCGGGATCATTACAATGATGTTTAACTGGACGATGCTTCATTATGTGGGGGAGGATGGAGTTGCCGCTGTTACCATCATCATGTATGTGCTGATGTTTGCAAGCTCTCTGTATACAGGGTATTCTTACGGGGTTGCTCCCATGCTGAGTTTTTATTATGGGGAGCAGAGCCATGAAAAATTAAAAAAGCTGGCTGCATTGAGCATGAGGGTGATCGCAGTGATCTCCGTGGTCACGGCTGCGGCTTCTTTTCTGCTGACAAGACCGCTGGTATCTGTATTTGCCCGGCCGGACAATCCGGTGTATGATCTGGCGGTAACAGGAAACCGGATATGCACCATAGCATTGTTCTTTATCGGATTCAATATTTTTGCCAGCGGGATGTTTACCGCATTATCCAACGGGATTGTTTCGGCTGTCCTTGCATTTTCCAGGTCGTTTGTGTTTATGCTGATCACAATGATCGTGCTTCCCCTTCTTTTCGGTGTGAATGGAATCTGGCTGGCAACGCCTGCAGCGGAATTGCTGGCCCTTGCATTGTCTGTTATTATGTTCTTAAAATATAGGAAGAGGTACGGTTATTAAGGAGTTTTATACAGCATTTTGCTGCAACAGATAAACATTTCACAGCAATCAAATTGTTTTGGCATTTCCGACAGGCTATAATTAAAAATCCCTTGACGAGGAGGTGGCGCATTGATCCGTATTGCAATCTGCGAT
>CAJUQB010000101.1 GCA_910588285.1 uncultured Lachnospiraceae bacterium | reverse complement strand
AAGACGGGGTACAGCAATGTCAATGACTATTCCAAATACCTGCAGGGCAAGTACAGCTATATGAATTCGGGTACAATCTCCATGCAGGGCGTTCCGACAACGGTATCCGTATCGGGCGCTTTCCTGAAGAAATGTATGAACGACCCGGAAAAAGCAAAGTATCTGGAAGAAAATCTGGCGGCATTGCCGGATTGTGCGAAAAGCGCAGTATCGAGTTGCCGTGGAACGCTGACCAATCTCAGCTACAGTGTTGATGCAAATGGGAATATTTCAGTAGCAATCTCTGGCACAAGTGACCCGGATGGAAAAATAGCCAAAGAGAATGCAGAACGGAGGGCGAAAGAGAAGAAAGCAGCCGAGGAAAAGGCCGCCGAGAGGCGCAAGGAGAAAAAGGCTACAGTACATGGATTATGGAGAAATAATCCATGTACTTTTTAGATGAAATATCAGAATGTAAAATCAACTGGATCATGGAACCAAGCATAGGAGTAAAAAAGTATGAGCAAAAAAGTAGCATTGTTTATTGCCAGCAATATTGTAAAAAGATTTGGAGATTCTGTTGATTTGATTGCATTCGTATGGTTGACGTATGAAGTGACGAATTCTGTAATATTCACAGGTATAGTGGCAGTTTTTAACGGATTGCAAGCGGAAAATAAAAAAAGCCGGAAAACCATCTTGTAGCGTCCGACATTTTCTGATAAAATGTTCATACGGGTACTGCCATAACGGTAGGCGGCTAGTTCTTCTACGGAGGACTGTGACCCTCCGATTACATAGAAACCTGCTTGCAGGAATCTGGGAAAGGAGGGCTGAGTGGATGTTGACGATTGAAGGATTGATTTCAGTGCTTGGCTTATGCCTGACCTGCTTCGGTCTCGGATACGCCATCGGAAGCAAGGATAATAATAAACCACAAAAATAGCTGCCCAGGTCTGGAAAACTTAGCGGCTATTTTTGCAACTAATAATTCGGACTAGCCGTCTGTCGGCAGTACCTTTATGTAAATATATCTTAGCAGATTTATGCGGAATTGTCAAACGCTGCGGAGCATTCCACTGAAATCATTTTATGCCGGGTTACTTTTCACGGGTCAGGAATGCGCACTAGCTGCGCATTCCGTAAGAACATGATTCATTTGTCGAATCGCAAAATGGGGTGGGGTAAAAGTCATCAAACTCTCACAGCGGCACAGGCGGCGATTGGAGAGAAAATCGTACTATCTGGCAAAAGTATACTTTCACGCAAAAGTCAGGGGTTTCCATAATTCCTGATCAATCTCCAGATGGAAACAAAGCGTTTCGTGGATGTAATACCAATAGATGATTTGATATTGCTATAAGCGGATGGATCGAATATAATAGGATATCGGGAAAAATATAGATAATGACAGAAAGGCGGAAGGGTATGGGAATGTATTTGAATCCTGGAAACAGCGGTTTTACCGGCATTAGAAATGATATCTATGTAGATAAGAGCGGATTGATCCGCCTGGTCAACGAGACCATTGGCACGCCGAGGCGGTTAACCTGTATCAGCCGTCCGCGCCGCTTTGGCAAATCCTTTGCGGCGAAAATGCTGTGTGCTTATTACGATAAGACCTGCGATTCTGCCGGCCTGTTTGCAGACCTAGAGATTGCTGCCGATGCAGGCTCATACCAGCGGCATCTGAATCAATATGACGTGATTTATCTTGACCTAACAAGCCTTATGGAAGAGGCGGGAGAAATGGAGCTTGTTCCCTTTCTCAAGCAGGAGCTGGTAAGGGAGCTCTCCGCGGCCTATCCGCAGCTCAATCCGGAAGGCTCCTTTTTAGCGGTATTGCTGGAAGCAGTAGAATTGACCGACAATAAATTCATTGTGATTATTGATGAGTGGGACGCTCCGATTCGGGAAACGCCGGAATATGAACAGAAATATCTGCGTTTTCTGCGGAGCCTGTTTAAAAACAGCGGCGCTACAGACCGGATTTTTGCGGCAGCGTATATGACCGGGATTTTACCCATCAAGAAGGACGGGAGTCAGTCAGCCATATCTGATTTTCAGGAATTTTCGGTTATTTCTCCGGCGGCCTTTGCAGCGTATGTGGGATTTACGGAAGATGAGGTTCAGGAGCTTTGTAGAAAATATGACGGAGATTTTTCCTTGATGAAGCAATGGTATGATGGGTATACATTGGAGGATATTGGCTCTGTCTATAATCCGAATTCCGTAATGAGGGCTATTCGTAATCATAAATTCTGTTCCTATTGGACGGAGACCAGTACAGCAAAAAGCTTGATGGGATATATCAGCCTGGATTTTGACGGGCTATCCAAAACGGTGACGGAGCTGCTCGGCAAAGGAGAGGTCAAAGTGAATACGATTGGATTTGCCAATGACCTTGTGACCTTTCGGGACAAGGATGATGTCCTAACCCTGCTGGTTCATCTGGGCTACCTGGCATATGATGAGGCGGAGGGGAGTGTGCGGATTCCCAATGAGGAGATCCGTATGGAATTTTCCAGAACCATCCGGGAAGCGAAGCACAGGGATACGATCCGCCGGGTACAGGAGAGCGACCAGTTGATTCTGGATACCATTCACAGGAATGCAGAGGCAGTGGCAGCCCAGATCGAAAGGATCCATGCAGAGGAATCTCCCCTGCATTATAATAGTGAACAAGCCCTCCGAAGCGTAATCAAGCGGGCCTATTTCAGCTATGGAGATGAGTATATACTGTTTGAGGAGGTTCCCGCCGGTGTGGGATATGCGGACTTAATCTATTTGCCGAAAAGGGATTCCGGCCTGCCTGCCCTTGTGGTGGAGCTGAAATGGAACCGGACGGCAGAGGGAGCCATTGCCCAGATCAAGGACAGGCAGTATCCGAAAGCCATTGAGCATTATGGCGGGGAAATTCTTCTGGTGGGAATTGCATATGATAAGGAAACCCCGGCAGGGCAGCGGAAGCACAGATGTATCATTGAAGCTCTTTGATCTGGCGGGATGGCAGGCTGATTCCGGCCATACTTCTTTGCCGCGCATCTGATTCCGGTAAATTAAGTACATGGATTATGGAGAAATAATCCATGTACTTTTTTTGCGCCCCGGGGTATGATGAACCCATAGCATGGGGGCCTAATGCTGCAGCGAGCAAGGGGCCCGGGAAGGGGAGGAGCATGTATCAGATCAAAAATGTCAACGGAAAAAATCTCTTTGTGGAGGCAGCCGCCCCCAATATCATCCGGATTGTATACACTGGAAGCGATGCGGTCAGGGAGGATTCCTGCCTGGTGGAGGGAAGGGAAGGCTGGCAGGCAGAGCTTCAGGTTCAGAAGCAGGAGGATCGGGTCGTCATTGCCAGTGAACGTCTTATTGTAGAGATCATGAGGGAAACTGGAAGCTGCCGTTGGATGCAAAGGGAGGACGGCAGGCTCCTGCTGCAGGAGGGAGAGAAGTCCCTGACCGAGATTGACGTGATGAAATATCAGGTGGAGGGGGAGGCACCGGTGGTGCGGCGGGTGAAAACCGTGGACGGGGAGCGGAATTTTATTGAGAACCTCACCCGGAAAAAGGACCGGAGGGCCTACCGGGGCAGGCTGGGCTTTCGCTTTGGGTCTGGGGAGGGCATCTACGGCCTGGGCCAGGGAGAGGAGGGCATCTACAATTACCGGGGGCATACCCAGTATCTGTATCAGCACAATATGCGGATCCCCATGCCCTGCTTTGTGTCAGACCAGGGCTATGGGATCCTGGCGGACTGCTGCTCCTTGATGACCTTTGAGAGCCAGGGGGAGGATTCCCATTTCTTCTTTGACACCATTGACCAGATGGACTACTACTTTGTGGCAGGAGATACCATGGATGAGATCATCCAAGGGTTCCGGTTCCTGACAGGCAGGGCCCAGATGCTGCCCAAGTGGGCCTTTGGCTATATCCAGTCCAAGGAGGCGTACTTAAGCCAGCAGGAGCTGGTGGACACAGTGGCCCAATACCGCCGGCGGGGCGTTCCCATAGACGGGATTGTCCAGGACTGGCAGAGCTGGGAGGAGGGAAACTGGGGAGAGAAGCTTCTGGACAAAAGGCGTTATCCCAATATGAAGGAGGCTGCAGCGCAGATTCATGAAATGCATGCCCATACCATGGTTTCTGTCTGGCCAAATATGAACCAGGGAGGACAGAATTATGAAGAGCTGTATGAAAAGGGGCATATGCTCCTGGATCTTGCCACCTACAATGCCTTTGATCCCAAGGCCCGGGAGCTCTATTTCCGGCAGGCAAAGGAGGGGCTCTATGACCAGGGCTTTGACGCCTGGTGGTGCGATTCCACGGAGCCCTTCTCCGGCCCGGACTGGTGCGGGGAGGAGAAGCGGGAGCCCTGGGAGCGCTATCTTCTGGTGGGAGAGGAGCATAAGAAATATCTGGATCCGGCCCGGGCCAACAGCTATGCCCTGTTTCACGCCAAGGGCATCTATGAGAACCAGCGGAAGGCTGGCAGCAGTAAGCGCGTTCTGAACCTGACCCGTTCCGGCTATCCCTCCATCCAGAAATACGGGGCCGTGCTCTGGTCCGGGGACACCTCGGCCACCTGGGAGAGCCTTGCCCTCCAGATGCGGGAGGGGCTGAATATGGCCATGAGCGGCTACCCCTACTGGACCCTGGATATCGGCGGATTCTTCACCGTGCACCGGGAATGGAGGAACCGGGGCTGCGGCTGCAATCAGGATCCTTCCATGAAATGGTTCTGGAAGGGGGATTTTGAGGAAGGGGTTCAAGACCTTGGCTACCGGGAGCTGTATACACGGTGGCTGCAGTATGGCGCCTTCCTGCCCATGTTCCGCTCCCATGGCACTGACACCCCCAGGGAGATCTGGCAGTTTGGGGAGAAGGGGGAGCTCTTTTACGACGCAATTGAAGCATTTATCAAGCTGCGCTATACCCTGATGCCCTACCTCTATTCCCTGGCAGCTCAGGTGCATTTTTCCGATGATACCATGATGCGCAGCCTGCTGTTTGACTTTGCCGAGGATCCGGAGGCCAGGCCCATCTGGGATGAGTTTATGCTGGGAAGGAGCCTTCTGGTCTGCCCGGTGACAGCGCCCATGTATTATGGGCCCGGCAGTAAGCCCCTGGAGGGGGAGAAGGTCAGAGACTGCTATCTGCCAAAGGGCGCGGACTGGTATGATTTCTGGAGTAATGAGCGGTATGCGGGCGGACAGTGGGTGGAGGCGGAGGCTCCCATTGACCGGATTCCGCTTTTTGTCCGGGCCGGCTCCATCCTTCCGGTGTCCCCGGGGATCCAGTATGCCGGACAGGAGCCGAAGGAGGGATATCAGCTGTGGGTCTACCCCGGAGAGGACGCTGAGTTTGTACTCTATGAGGATGCCGGGGACGGCTATGGCTTCGAGCAGGGGGAATACGCCTGCACCAGACTGCGCTGGCAGGAAGCAGAGCAGCGCCTGGAAGTGGGAGAGCGGCAGGGGGAGTATCCTGGAATTAGTGAAGAAAAGGCATTTGATATAATAATTAAATCAAAATAGAATAAATTTGCTCCCAAAACAGGGAAAAAGAAAGGATGGGGAACATGAAATACAAGAAAAACTGGGAAGAGACGAAAAAGAAATTCGAGGACTACTGGAACCATTGCAATACCGGCACGCCGCTGATGCGGATTGTGGCAGAAAAGCCGGGATATTCTCCTTATGAGATTCCCAAGGAGCTCCAATGGGGGGGGAATATGGAAGATAAATACATGGATGCGGAGCGTATCGTGGCAAGATTCTACCATTATTGCGAAACCCATGAGTTTTTGGCTGAAAGCTTTCCCAATCTCAGCGCGGATTTCGGCCCCGGCTCCGTGGCCTCCTATCTGGGATCAGGCATTGAGTTCCATGAGGATACGGTGTGGTTCAACGAGTGGGTGGAGGACTGGGAGGAGACGCCGCCCCTTGTGTACAGCAAAGAGGGGGAATGGTATCAGCGGCACATTGCCCTGGTGAAGAAGTGCAGGGAGCTGGTGGGGGAGGATTTCCCGGTGTGCATTCCTGACCTGATGGAAAATGTGGACGTTCTGGCTTCCCTGCGGGGGGCCCAGGATCTGATCTTTGATATGGTGGATGAGCCGGAGGAGATTGAGAAGCGGGTGCAGGAGGTGACAGACCTTTATCAGAAATACTATGATGATTTCTATGATATTGTGAACTATGAGGAGGGCAGCGCCTACACGGTATTCCAGATCTTTGGCAGCGGGAAGACCGTGAAGCTGCAGTGCGATTTTTCCGCCATGATGTCCCCGGACAATTTCCGGGAGTTTGTGGTGGATTCCCTGCGGCAGCAGTGCCAGGGCATGGATCATGTGCTGTACCATTTGGATGGTCCGGATGCCATCAAGCATATGGATGCCCTGATGGAGGTGGAGGGGATCGATGCCCTCCAGTGGACCAGCGGGGACCATGGCCCGGACGGAACCCAGGAAGAGTGGGACGTGATCTACGATAAGGCCCGGAGGGCCGGAAAATCCCTGTGGATCAAGGTATACAGCGGCGAATTTGAGGACTGGATCAGAAATACGGACCGGATCGTGCAGAAATATGGTTCCCACAGCCTGTTCCTCTATTTCCCGGATATGCCCATGGAGCAGGCCCAGAGGCTTCTGGCTTATGCCCAGGAGCACTGGAAGGATGTGCCCGGAAGCTTCTGCTGACAGAGGAACCGGACGGGGGAGCCGGATGCGGAAACGTACAGAAGAACCGGACGGGAGCCGGATGCGGAAACGTACAGAAGAACCGGATGGGAGAACCGGATATAAGAAAAAATGTACAAGTGGAGAGGAGAAAAGTCCATAGACACTGTATAGTTTGACGGTTATAATCAGAGTATCAAATATCTTCCCTGAAGTATTTACCAAAGACAGGGAATGAATCAAGAAGGAGGAAGAACATGAAAAAGAAAGTTGTAAGCGCAATGCTCTGCGCAGCCATGACCATTGGGATGCTGTCCGGATGCGGGGGAGGACAGGACGCGCCTTCTGATGCAGCTGCGGATTCCGGCACGGAGGCAGACGGAGCCGACGGGGCTGACGAGGGTCAGGCAGATGAGGATCAGGGGGATGCAGATGACGGCGGTCAGGCAGAAGGCTCTCAGGATTTTGCCGGGGAGGAGCTGAGTATCCTGGTTTCCTCCGGATGGATGGACAACCGCTATGATGAGACCATTGCCCGCTTTGAGGAGACCTATGGGGTGACGGTGGATCTGCAGACCATTCCAGCAGACCAGTATTCCAAGCTGCTGCAGTCCAAGCTGACCACGGATTCCTGTGCAGATATTTTCTGGATCCAGTCCAATCCCTTTGCCATTGAGTCTGTCATCGTAGACCCGGAGAAATACTGTATTGACTTTACGGGAGCTGCCTGGGCAGAGAAGATGCCCGAGGCCAGACTTTCCTCCTGTACCTATCAGGATAAGCTGTACGGCCTGCAGATCTGGCACAACTCTCCCGAGTACGTAATGGTCTACAACAAGACCATGTTCGACGAGCTGGAGCTTCAGGTGCCTTCTACCTACAGCGAGCTGCTGGCTGTATGCGAGAAGCTGGCTGCGGAAAACATCACTCCCTGGTTCCTGCCGGGAGCTGACGGCTGGCAGCATCAGCTGGCATTCTTCCAGATCGGCGGCGTGTATGAGCAGACCACTCCGGGCCTGTATGAAGGGCTGAACAACAACACGGCTACCTTTGCAGACAATGAGAAGATGCTGGAGGTGCTGGGCCAGTTCAAGGAGCTGAGCGACAAGGGATACTTTGGCGAGGACTGGGTTGGTACAGACAGCACCAACATTGCCAATGAATTCGGCGACAGGAACTGCGGAATGGCCATGGCCAATTCCAGTATCATCAAGCAGATTCAGGAGGAGACCGGCACCAGCGACGAATTCGGGCTGTTTCTGATCCCTCTTGGGGACAATGACACCTTCCCCACCAATCCTGCGGGTCCTACCATGTTCGGCTACAAGGGCACAGAGCATCCGGAGCTGGTAAAAGCATTCTTTGAGTTCGTATGCGAGACCCAGAGCCTCCAGGAGATCCTGGACAATTCTCCGGCCTACACCAATGTCCATATGAATGATGATGCCGTAGAGCAGCACTGGCTGCCGGAGGAGGAGACATTCATGGGTTCTGTTGATGCCTCCAAGATGGGAACCCCTGTTCTGCAGACAGGGACAAAGTACACCAATGATTTCTGGGGCGACTTTGGAGCCGATATGATTGCATACTGCCAGGGCACCATGGAAGCCAATGATGTGCTGAAAAATATGGATACGAACCGCGCAGAGGCAGCTGGGGTAGTCGGCGATCCTGCATGGCAGTAACTGGAAGCATCGGGAAGATCAGATCCTGAAGATACTATGCCGGGAGTGCTCACTCTCGGCATAGATTTTTAAAAACAGGATTTAAATATTTGATTTAATGTTGTTTTTAATTAGAATATTGAATAAATAAAATATAACTTAAAGGATAAATGATAACATCATTTTAAACGTAAAAGGGGAAATAAAAGTGAAAAAAAAGAAAATTTATCCCTACTGGTTCCTGCTGGTACCGCTGGCGCTCTACATTCTGTTTTTCCTGCTGCCCAGCTTGCTTGGAATCTTCTATTCCTTCACGGACTGGAATGTCCGGACGGTGGATAAGCTAGAATTTGTGGGACTGAAAAATTATATCGAGATTTTTACCTCTGACAAGGATTATATTTCCGGCATCGGGCATACCCTGATGTTCACAGTGGTTTCCAATATTGTGAAGCTGATTCCGGCTCTCTTTCTGGCGGTAATGCTCCATGAAGGGCTTCGGGGGAAGAATTTCTACCGCACCCTGCTGTACCTGCCCTCAATCCTTCCCTTTGTGATTATTGGTATCGTGTTCCGCTCTGTGCTGAACTATAATAATGGGCTCCTGAATTCCGTCCTGGAATTCCTTCAGCTGGGCTTTTTGAAGCAGAAGTGGCTGTCGGATCTTGGAATGGTGTGGAAGTCCATTGTAGGCGTGGACGCCTGGCGTGGAATCGGCTATGTAATGACGATTTTTATTGCAGGCCTTGGGGCAATCCCGCGGACCTACTACGAAGCGGCCCAGATTGACGGGGCCAACTTCTGGCAGCGGCTTAGGCATATTACACTGCCCATGCTGTCCGGCTCCATTATGATCAATCTTGTGTTCGGTATTACATACGGCCTGAAGGTATTTGACATTATTTACGTGCTGACCAACGGCGGCCCGGGCCATGCAACAGAGGTGATGACCACTTATTCCTACCAGATGTATGCCAACGGCCAATACGGCATGTCCGTTGCCTTTAACACTATTCTGCTGATTATTACAGCAGTGATCGGCGTACTGATTGTGCGCACCATGAGTAGGAAGGAGGTACAGCAGTGAGAAAGAAACGGATAAGCGTTGTATTGAAGCAGCTCTGCTGCGTCCTGCTCTGCCTGATTGTGATTGCCCCCTTCTACATGGTGGTGATCAATTCCTTTAAGCCCAAGGCCGAGGCGGCGCGGATGTCCCTGTCCCTGCCCACCAAATGGATGTTCAGCAATTATATAGAAGTAATTGAAAAGGGAAAGCTGATCCAGGGATTTTTCAACAGCCTGCAGTATGCGGTGATTGCCACAATCATCGGCGTGATCGGAGCGGCCATGGCGGCCTATGTGATGAGCCGCCGCAGGACCAGGCTGAACAAGTTCCTGTATTACTTTACCCTCTGCGGCCTGTTTTTCCCGGTGAACTATGTAACCCTGGTGAAGGTGCTGAATACGGCTCATCTGAACGATACCAAGTTTGGCATTATCCTGGCCTTTACCAGTGCCATGATCCCCTTTTGCGTGTTCACCATCTACAGCTTTATTTCCACCATCCCGGTGGAGATGGACGAGGCGGCGGTGCTGGACGGAGCGGGATCCATTCGGCTGTTTTTCCAGATTATTGTGCCCATGCTCAAGCCTACGCTGGTGACTTGCTTTATCCTGCAGTTCATGTCCGTATGGAGTGATTTCCTGACGCCTCTGTACCTGTCCAGCAAGAGCAGGCTGTTCCCCATGACCATGGCAGTGTATCAGTTCTTTGGGAAAAATACAAGCTATTGGAATTACATTTTTGCAGATATTGTATTGACCTGTATTCCGGTGGTGCTTGTGTATCTGCTGGGACAGCGGTATATTGTGGGGGGCTTAACCTCAGGTGCGGTAAAAGAATAGGTGCATTCCGATGGGAAACAGAGAGTTCAGATATCCGGCGGCGCAGACTGCCGGATATTTTTAAGGAGAAATGAGATGGAAGAGCTGATTAGAAACAGGGAGGCCGCCCGATGGGGAGAGGCATTTCCACTGGGAAACGGACATATGGGAGCCATGTATTACGGCGGGATTTCGACAGACCGCATCGACCTGTCGGAGCATACCTTCTACAGCGGGGCCTATGACAGCAGGCAGAACCGGGAGGGAGCGGATGCAGTCTTTGCAGCGATGCGAAGGGAGCTGCAGCGCGGGGATTATGAGGCGGCCCACAAGAGGGCGGAAGGGTTTATCGGGAGGAGATTGGACTATGGGACTAATCTTCCGGTGGGTACGGTGTGGCTTAGCGCAAAGCCGGGGCGATTTTGCAAAGAGCGCTATCAGAGGCGGCTGAATCTTGGCAACGGGGTGGCGGAGTGCCTTCATGATGATGTGGCAAAGACCCTGTGGGTGTCCCACCCGGACAAGATGCTGGTCTATCACTGGTATTCGGAGGAGCCGGCAGATCTCTGCATCCGGCTGGAGCTGTACTCCGGCCAGGGGCAGGTGACCTATGGGGAGGAGGGCTTCTCCTTTTCCGCCAGAGCGGTAGAGCACATGCATTGTGACCGGGCGGTTGGGGTATTGCTGTCTGGATACGGCAGGATCCGAACAGACGGTACGCCCAGGCTTTTGCGCCCAAAGACCGGCAGGGAGGGGGCAGATGTCAAAAGTCTTATGATCTCCGGCGCCAGGGAGGTGACCCTGTATCTGGCCATGGAGACGGATTTTATGCGGGACATGGATGGAACAAAGCTTCTGGCCATGTGCAGGGGACGGATTCTGGCGGCACAGCATCAGCCCCTCGGCCAACTCCAGAGACGCCATATGGAGGATGTGGCGGGATTCATGAGACGATGCAGCTTAGAGCTTTCGGATCCCGGCCTTGCCGGGATTTCCTTCCAGTTCCAGATGGGGCGTTATCTGCTGCTGGCAAGCTCCCGGGAGGATTCCAGGCTGCCGGCCCATCTGCAGGGCATCTGGAATGACAATGTGGCCTGCCGGATTGGCTGGACCTGCGACCTGCACCTGGATATCAATACCCAGATGAATTACTGGCCGGCAGAGGTGACAGGCCTTCCGGAGACGGCAGAGCCCCTGTTTCGCTGGATTCGGGACAGCCTGGTTCCCAAGGGCGAGGAGAGTGCCCGGGTGAACTATGGAAGAAGCGGCTGGGTGGCAGAGCTTGTGTCCAATGCCTGGGGCTTTACCGCTCCCTACTGGGCTGTTCCGCTGTCTCCCTGTCCCACCGGAGGCCTGTGGGTCATGACCCAGCTGTGGGAGCATTACCTGTCTTATCCCAAGGAGAGCTTTCTTAGGGAGCAGGTGTATCCGGTCTATGAGAAGGCAGTGGAATTTTTTGCAGCCTATGTTTTCCGGACAGAGGATGGGCACTACAGCAGCGGCCCCTCTATTTCGCCGGAAAACAGCTTCACCCAGGACGGGAACACCTGGTATTTAAGCTGCGGCTGTACTTATGAGATCCTGATGATCCGGGAATTGTTCTGCCAGTACCTTCAGATGACCGGGATTCTGGGAATCCGGAATTCCTTAAGGGATCAGGCTGCCAGGATCCTGCCAGAGCTTCTGCCTTACCGGATCCTGGCAGACGGAACCATTGCCGAATGGGCCCATGACCTGCCGGCGGCAGACCCACAGCACAGGCATACCAGCCATCTGCTGGGACTGTTTCCATTTGCCCAGATCACGCCGGAGGATACGCCGGAGCTTGCCCGGGCGGCAGAGCGCACCATAGCGCAGAAGCTTACGCCCCCGGAGAACTGGGAGGATACCGGCTGGGCCCGCTCCATGCTGATGCTCTATGAGGCCCGGCTGGGCCATGGAGATCAGGCCTGGAGCCATATCTGCGGGATGCTGTCAGCGCTGCTGGAGCCAAACGGCATGATTATCCATCCGCCCACCAGGGGAGCCGGGTCCTTTGACAATGTCTATGAGCTGGACGGAAATACGGGGCTGACTGCCTGCATTGCAGAGCTGCTGCTCCAGAGCCACCGGGAGCGGCTGCGGCTCCTGCCGGCCCGGCCCGCCTCCTGGGAGACGGGATGTGTCCGGGGCCTTAGGGCCCGGGGCGGCATAGAGGTGTCCATCTGCTGGGAGCAGGGGCAGCTTACCGAAGCGGAGCTGGTATCTGACCGGGACCAGGAGGTTACGGTCTGCTATCACGGGGCACAGGTGAAGACAGCCTTAAGAGGCGGCGTGGGAAAAAAGTTGCGGAGAGAGGATTTCCTGCCGGCTCTGCAAGGGGCAGAGGACCTGGAAGGATGTGCAGAAGAGGCAGAAGTCCTGGAAAGATGCGCAGAAGAGGCAGAAGTCCTGGAAGGATGCGCAGAAGAGGCAGAAGGCTTGGAAAGATGCGCAGAAGAGGCAGAAGGCTGCGGAAGGAGATAGCATGATTCGTATTGCGGAAACAAGGGTGGAATATCAGAAGGCTCCCATGGGGATTGATCAAAATCCCAGATTTAGCTGGAAGCTTTGGAGCGACCGCAGGGGGACCCTGCAGGAGGAGTTCTGGCTGCAGATTGCGAAGGAGGAGGGATTTTCCGAGATTGTGTGGGAGGAGCACCGAAGGAGCCGCCAGTCTGCCCATGTCATGGTGCAGGGGCTGCCCCTGCGCTCCATGCAGAAATATTTTTACCGGGTCAGGGTCAGGGACTGCCACGGGGAGGAGAGCCCCTATTCCAAGACAGGCTTCTTTTACACCGCATATTTGAAGCCAAAGGACTGGAGGGCCCGCATGATTACGGCAGAGACAGAGGCAGATGCAGAGAATTCCAAGAGCACCTGCCTGCGGAAGGAATTTACGGTGAAGGGCCCGGTGGCCCGTGCCTGTGTATGCGCCACGGCTCTTGGGCTCTACCAGCTCTATGTGGACGGAGCGCGGGTGGGGGAGGACGAGCTGACGCCGGGATGGACCTCCTACCACAAGCATCTGCGCTACCAGCTGTATGATGTGACGGGCCTCCTTCAGGAGCCGGGGCGCCACTGCATCGGGGGGCTGGTGGGAGCCGGCTGGTATAAGGGGCTCATGGGATTTTTAGGCCTTCGGAACAATTACGGCTCCCGCACCGGCTTCCTGTGCCAGCTGCACATCGTATACCAGGATGGCAGCCAACAGATCCTTGGGACGGACGGCAGCTGGACGGCCCAGGACGGGCCTGTCACCTTTGCGGAGATCTACGATGGCGAGATCTATGACGCAAATATGGAACATCCCGGCTGGAGCTGCCCCGGGGCCGGCGGCTGCTGGCGGCCGGTGGAGGAGCTGCCCTTTGAGTATGCCATTCTGCGGGCCCAGCCGGGGTGCCGGCCGGGGCAGATCGACCATATGCCGGCAAAACGCGTCCTTCGGACGCCGGAGGGCGATACGGTCATTGATTTCGGCCAAAATATGGCAGGCTGGATCCAGGTCCGGCTCCATGGGGCCAGGAAGGGGGAGCGGCTGGAGCTTGTGTGCTTCGAGGAGCTGGATGCTGCCGGAAATGTGTACACCGAGAATCTGCGCAGCGCCAGGCAGCGGATGGTCTATCTCTGTGACGGGAGAGCGGAAGCGTTCTATGAGCCGCATTTTACCTATATGGGATTCCGCTATGCCAAGGTGGTCTCCTGGCCCGGCCAGTGGGAGCTGGGGGACGTTTCTGCCTGCTCCATCCATTCCAGGATGGAACAGACCGGGTTCTTTTCCTGCTCCAATCAGGATCTGAACCAGCTGTACCACAATATTCTCTGGGGCATGAAGAGCAATTTCCTGGATGTGCCCACAGACTGCCCCCAGCGGAACGAGCGCATGGGCTGGACCGGGGACGCCCAGATCTTTGGCCGGACGGCAGCCTACCTGATGGACGTGTATCCCTTTTTTGAAAAATGGCTGATTGACCTGGCGGCAGACCAGACAGAGGAGGGGGGCGTCCCCCATATGGTTCCGGACATTATCACCCCGAACATTCATAAGAAGGAGGACTGGCTTTTGAGCCAGGGCACCCACTCGGCGGCAGCCTGGGCGGATGCGGCTGTGCTGAATCCCTGGTATCTGTATCTGACCTATGGGGACAGGCAGATTCTCAGGGATCAGTACGACAGCATGAAGGCGTGGATTGATTTTATGAGGGCCCATGCCAAGCAGGGCATCTGGAACTACCGGCTGCAGTTCGGAGACTGGGTGGCCCTGGATGCAGAGGAGGGCAGCTATTTCGGCGCAACCCCAAATGATCTGACCTGTACGGCCTATTATGCCTGGTCCACCGGGATTTTTGCCCGGATTGCCGGGATCCTGGGACATACAGAGGAGGCGGAGGAATACAGGCAGGCGGCAGAGGAGATCAAAAATACCTTTGTTACGCATTTTTTTGACTCAGAGACAAAGGGAATGCGGGTGCAGACCCAGACGGCCCATATCCTGGCGCTGTACTTCGGCCTGACACCAGAGGAATACCGGCAGCAGACTGTGGCAGAGCTTCTGAAGCTGTGGCAGGAGGCGGAGGGCCATCTGCGCACCGGCTTTGTGGGAACGCCCTATTTTACCCATGTGCTGAGCCAGAATGGCCACTTTGCGGAGGCTTATGAGCTGCTGCTGAAGGAGGATTTCCCCTCCTGGCTGTATCAGGTGCGGCAGGGGGCGACGACTGTGTGGGAACACTGGGACGGGAAGAAGCCGGACGGAACCATGTGGAGCGCGGATATGAATTCCTTCAACCATTATGCCTACGGGGCTGTGGGAGAGTGGCTGTACCGGGTGATTGCCGGGATTGAGTGGGAGGAGGAGGCGCCGGGCTATGAGCAGATTCATTTTTACCCCCAGCCAGGCGGTGGCCTGACCTGGGCGGAGGGCAGCTATGAATCGGTATACGGAAGGGTCTCCTGCAGATGGGAGAGGCTTGAGAAGGAGGGCCTGAAGGTGAGCTGCCATGTGCCGGCAAACTGCAGAGCCGACTTGAGGCTTGACCATGTAAGCGCCATCCGCTGGGCAGATGCCCCGGCCCGGCTGTCTGAAGGCGTATGTATGGCAGAGATGGGCTCCGGGGATTATGTGTTTGTGGTGGCTTAAAGGGGTGCTTCCGGCAGCCGGCCTTTGTTTTCCCGGTATTCAAAGGGACTTAGGCCGGTCTGCTTTTTGAAAATGCGGCTGAAATAGCCCTGCTCCGGATAGCCCACCATATCCCCGATCTGGCCGATGGTCAGCTCCGGGTGGTGTAAAAGCAGCTGGGAGGCATTCTGGATCCGGATGGAGATGATGTATTTGCCGGGAGTAGTCTGGTAGTGCTGGTGAAAGATTTTTGTCAGGTAGCTGGAGCTGTAATTCAAGTTGTGGGCAATGGAATTCAGGTTGATTTCCTTGTCATAATTGCGGATGATATATTCGTGGAGGGTCTCTGCAATCTGCCTGGGGGAGGCGGAGGTATCCTGGAACACGTCGCGGTATTTTTCCGATTCCAGATCCAGCTTGGTTTTGATTTTCAGAAGAGCCTCCCGAAGCTCCTCCTCATCCACCGGCTTCAGCAGATAGTTGTCCACATGGAAGCGGATGGCCTTCTGGGCATATTCAAATTCCGAGAAGCCGCTGATGATGACAGTGCGAAGAAAAGGGAACCGCTGGCTGACCTGGGACAGCAGCTCAATGCCATCCATCACAGGCATCTTGATGTCCGTAATCAGAAGATCCGGAATCTGCTCCTTCACCAGCTGGAGGGCCTGGGTGCCTGTCTGGGCCGTGGCAATGACCTGAAACCCCAGCCCTGCCCGGGTCACCTTCTGTACCAGATTGTTCAGCATCAATTCCTCATCCTCTGCAATGATTACACGATATACGGATGCTTCCATAAATAGTACCCTTCCTTTCTGTTGGGCGCCCTCTTTCCGGGGCGCTCTTTTATTCTGTGCTGTCCTTTGAGGCCTGGCTGTCTATCCCAATGGTTACATAGGCTCCGCCTGCTTCATGGTTCCCGTAGCGGAAGAAGCCCTGCTTTCCGCCAAACAGCCGCCAGCGGGAATAGGCGTTGACCATGCCCAGGCCGTTGATCTGGAGCTTCGGCACGCCCTGGGTGGTGTCGGCTTCCCGGAAACGCCGGGAAATGGTATCTAAGGCCTCCTGGGTAAATCCCGGCCCCCTGTCACGGATGGTGATGCTCCAGCCGTCTGCCCTGGCTCTGCCCTCCACAAAAATACTCCAGGGCGGGTCGCATTCCGTCCCGTATTTGATGGCATTTTCCACCATGGGCTGGATCAGCAGCTTGGGAATCTCCTGCTCATACAGGGCCTGATCCACATGGATCTCATAGCTTAAGCTGGACTGATACCTGGTTTTCATACAGTACAGATATTTCTGGACATAGGAGATCTCGGCCTCCAGGGTCACCACCTGGAGATTTCCATTGGTGATGTAGCGCATCATGGAGGACAGGTTCTTGGAAAAGCGGATCACGTCCTCTGTCTGCTGGTTCTCCGCCAGAATCATAATGGTGGAGAGGGAATTGTAATAAAAATGTGGGTTGATCTGGGACTGGAGGGCCAGGGAGCGGGATTCCAGCTCCTGCTGGCGGGTCTTCAGCAGGTCGTCCATGGAGGTTTTCAGGTCCTGCTGCAGCTGGGTGTAGGCATCGATCAGCTCGTCAAATTCGTTGAAGGAGGAATGCAGCTCATTCTTTTTTGCCGTTCCCAGGGTCTCCAGGCTGGTCCTGCGGAAGCTGTTCAAAAGCTGGTGGATGGGGCGCGTCAGCCTGCGGGACATAATATAGGAAGTAATAAAGGCAATCAAAAACAGGATGACGCCCACCAGCAGCAGGATGTTGCGGAAGGCGTACACCGGCGACAGAATGATGTCCTCCTGCTGGATACAGACATAGATCCAGT
>CAJUQB010000100.1:13332-17175 GCA_910588285.1 uncultured Lachnospiraceae bacterium | reverse complement strand
CCTGCTCACCGTTCCGTGTACCAATCGCACGCCTTGCGGCTGCTCAGGCGGCGATCGCCGGGAAATAGAATTATCAGATGGGCCTTGAGGGATCATACCTTCAAGGTCCTCTTTTTATCCTTTTTTTCGATATTTGGAAAAAGTGCGGATGTTGTTTTGGGGTATAAGTATTTACAGGGTGTACGGCATAATTATATTAAAGATAGTGTATGCTAATTTAAGTAAAAAACATATGATATTGTAAAGATAATGTATTGATATTGTCTTTATTATATGATAATCTATAGATACATGTAATTGATGAAGGAGGAACGCTATTATGGCACAGACATTGGTAAATATTCGCATGGATGAAGAACTGAAAAGAAATATGGAGCAGACCTGTCAGGAATTGGGGATGAATATGACTACTGCAATAACTATATTTGCAAAAAAAATGACAAGAGAAAAGAGGATTCCATTTGAAGTATCTGTTGATCCATTTTATAAGGAAAGTAATATGGAACATTTGCGAAGAGGAGTGGAAGCCCTTAACGCTGGAAAGGGTGTAGAACATGATATTATTGAGGTAGAGGAATGAGAAAGATTTGGTTTGATGAGGCATGGGATGATTATCTCTATTGGCAGACACAAGATAGAAAGACATTAAAACGCATCAATATGTTGTTAAAAGATATTGAGAGAGAAAATTTTGGCGGTATTGGTAAACCAGAACTTTTGAAAGGAGATATGGAGAAAAGCCTTGTTGCCTGACTTAGATAACAGGGCTTTTTTTTGAAGTTCAAATCGAAATGAGTGGTTATATACGGGGATTTGTGGTAATATAGTAGCGAGGTGATATTAACGTGAATATGGAGGAATACCGGGCAATAAACAGCCTTGATAAGATTGCCGTTACCAAACATGCCAGGATAAGACTGGAAGAACGTGGGATACGGATGGATGATGTTGTAAAGGCAATCGGTAATGGAGAAATCATAAAAGAATATGCGGACGATAGGCCTCTGCCTAGCTGCCTGATACTTGGGAAGTCTATGAAGGATAAATCTCTGCATTTGGTGATAAGCAGGGATGAAGAATTTATCTATTTGATAACGGCGTATTTCCCGGATAGTAAGCAGTGGGAAGATGATTTTAAGACCAGAAAGGAGCGTTGATGGTATGCTGTGTATGGAATGTGGGGCAAATGCCAATAAGGGATATACAACGGATGTTACAGATTTAGGTAACTGTCTTGTAATTGTGAGGAATGTTCCCTGTTATAAATGTACGGAGTGTAACGAGACAATCTATACGGCTGATGTAATCAATCGGTTGGAGGAGATTGTGGAGCAGGCTAAGAAAATGATGCAGGAAATCGCTATCATTGACTATGCAAAGGTGGCATAACAGAATGTTTGTATGGAAAGCTGAAATAATGATTTACCTTTAATCATTTCCTCACCGCAGAAGATAATTTTTGCTGTGGGGTAGCCAAAAATTAATAGAAGTGAACAAAATCGAGGACCTTGAGGGCTGATCCCTTCAAGGTCCTTTTGTGTGGCTTCTTTTATACCTTTTCATATCTGAAAAATATATTAAAAAAATCAAAAAAACAGCAAAACGAAAGAGATTGCGAAATACCACTTGTGATATAGTAATAAAAAAAGAAATAACCTCGCAGAAAATCTAGCTATGTCTATTAAGAACCTGGCCATCAGAGCCATAAGGAGAAGGCTGGAAAAGGAAACGGTTGGACGGTAGTTTCGTTAATGTTTGTTTTTTTAGTGATCCATCTATATATATTTAAAATGAAAAAGCGAACAGGAGAAGACCGTTTCCGCTCGTGGGATATGAATATTTAATATAGAATGTTGCTTTTTGAAGGAGATTAAGTGCCATGACGGACAAGGAATTACATAAACTGGGACGGCGCGACCTTCTTCAGCTGTTGGTACAGCAGGGCAAGGAAGCGCTGAAGGTGAAACAGCAGTTAGAGGAGACACAAGAGCAGCTGCATCAGCTGGAAGAGACATATGAACGCCTAAGAAAACGGTTGGATCAAAAGGATGAGCAGATCCATCAGCTCAAGGATGAGCTGGAGGCTGAACGGAAAAAGAGGGAAATAAAGCTTGAAAGCGCTGGCTCTATTGCGGAGGCAGCTTTAAAGCTGAATGGTTTTTTTGGAGCAGCGCCAATAGAGGCGGCACCAATAGAGCCAGCGAAGGCACCTCCAAGGACAGTGATCCCAATGGAGACAGTCCTTCCGGAAACAGAGATAAGAAGAACAGAAGCATTATTGCAGGAAACAGAGACAGCACCAAGCCCGGCCGCTCCCAGAAAAGGAGCAGGGAGAAGCAACTCTGCCAAGGTGGTTGCGAGAATGGCAAGAGCCAGACGGGCCGGCCGCTGAATATCAGAATGAAATGCAGATAGAGGTATGTGTATGAGTAATGGAATAACTGGGGCTCCTACACTGGAACAGCTGGAAGAAGAACTGAGACGGGAGCAGCAGAAATACAATAACAGCCATCTACTGCGGAGTAGTATATTCGTATTATTAGTAGTGATCGCCGCGGTTGTTTTGATCATACTCCTGGCATTACCGATTTTGAAAATCAACGGAATGTCTATGAGCAATACGCTTTTTGACGGAGATATTGTGATCGGTATGAACAGCTCCAAATACCAGACAGGAGACGTAATCGCGTTTAATTATAATAACAATATCCTGGTGAAGCGGGTAATTGCAAGAGCCGGGGACTGGATTGATATTGATGAGGAAGGCAATGTATATGTAAATGAAAGGCTTTTGGAAGAGCCATATCTGTCCGAAAAAGCGCTGGGTGACTGTAATATCACATTGCCCTATCAGATACCGGATGGGAAATGCTTCGTGATGGGAGACCATCGCGCTACCAGTATAGACAGCCGCAATACATCTGTGGGATGTATCAGCGACGAACGTGTAGTAGGAAAAGTAGTGCTCCGTATTTGGCCGCTATCAAGGTTCGGGGCAGTGGATTAAAGAAGGAGGAAGTATCATGGCAAATTCTGTGATGGAACAAGGTGAAAAATATATTCACAAGCAGAAAAAGAAAAAACAGTGGCTGATTGCAGTTGCATGTGTCGCTGTTGTAGCAGTTTCCGGGACAATAGCAGGATTGATGCTCAATGGTCATGCATTGAATCATACCAAGCGCGTACTTGATTGCAAGCTTGAGGTGCATGAGCATGAAGAACGGTGCTACAGCCAGGAAGAAGGGGAGGAAAATCTGCTGATCTGCGGGTATGCCGATTATGTGGTGCATCTTCACAATGACGACTGTTATAGTGAGGACGGACAGCTGGCATGCCGCCTGCCGGAAATCAAGCCCCATGAGCATTCGGAGGAATGCTATAAGGATCAGGAATTTCTGATCTGTGAGCAGGAAGAGATTCCCGGCCATACCCATGGAGAAGGCTGCTACGAGATGAGGCCGGTAGAGGCAGCAGCACAAGAGCCGCAGGATACAGAAGGCGCAGGGCCGGAGGGTACACAGACAGAAGGTGCGGAACCGGAAGCAGAAGGTACAGAACCAGGAGCAGAAGGTGCAAAGCCTTCGGCAGACCAAGGGGCAGCAGTGGAAGAAGAGCCTGTTTTGGTTTGCACCCAGGAGGAGATCGAGGGGCATCAGCACGGGGACAACTGCTATGAGACCCGCAGAGTGCTTGCCTGCGGGAAGCTTGAGCTTCATACCCATGACGAGAAGCTTTGTTTTGAAGAGGTCGTAGATAAGGCAGGAAATAAGCATCAGAATCTGATCTGTGAAGAGATCGTGCTCTATGAGCATATCCACGGGGAGGACTGCTTTGCGGTTGTGG
>CAJUQB010000100.1:2657-13322 GCA_910588285.1 uncultured Lachnospiraceae bacterium | reverse complement strand
CCGGAGAAGAGGTTGACCAGCTGAATGAGGCGAACAAGGATCAGCAGTTAGCCGAGGGCGAAGAAGGCCAGGGAGAAGACAATCCGGCAGAAGGGGAAGAAGGCCAGGGAGAAGACGATCCGGCTGAGGGAGAAGCTGGCTTGGCAGAAGGCGGGGAAGCCCCGGAGGGAGAGACAGAGCCTGGAGAACCGCAGGAGCCGGAAGAGAAACAGTTCCAGAAGGTATATGAGGATGAAGCAATTAAGGTGACGGCTTCCTATAATGAGGATGCCGGCATTCCGGAGGAAGCGGAGCTGGTGGTGCAGCCGGCAGCTGAGGATGCCGAGGCGGATCCGGCCGAGGCTGAGGCAGTCCAGGCGCTCCTGGGAGAGAAAGAGCCCTCCGCAAAAATGTCCTATACCATTGGATTTTTTGTAGATGGGCAGGAAATCGAGCCAACAGGGGTAGTGACCATCACCGTACAGCTGCCGGAAGGCCAGCAGGTTGCCCCGGGCGCGCCGGTTACGGTAATCCATTACGGCGAGAACGGCCCGGAGGCCATTCAGGGATCCAATGTTATGGAGAAGGACGGAAAGCTGAGCGTAAGCTTTGATTCCAGTGCATTTTCAAAATTCATGATTGTGATCGGGGAGCCGGAAGAAGAGCCTGCGGGGGAGAATCCGGAGGGCTCCGGTGAAGAAAACGGAGATAATGGGGAGAATCCGGACGGAGCGGAGGAGGAGCCTAAGACAGAGACAGTCAGCTACAAATTGCAGGATTCCTTCCTATATGAAAATGATGATTTCCGGCTGACCCTGCGAGTGACAGGTACGGCTACAGCGGAGATGCCTGTGGAAGCTAAGACGGAGGAACCTAACGGGGACAACGAAGAGGGAAATGGGGAAGAAGAGGCCCCAGGTGCGGATGGAGAAGTCCAAGAGGGGACAGATACACAGAAGCCGGATACAAATCCCGAAGAGCCGGATGCACAGGAGCCGGATGCTACAGCAGCCGATGACGCCGGAGTACAAGGGGAAGCCGAAGCGTCTGACAAGCCTGATGAAGGGCAGGCTGCAGGAACTGGCGAAGCAGAAAATTCAAAAAAGGATGAAGTCCAGACCCAGGACAATTCCCAGGATGGACAGAATTCTGGAAATGAAGTTGACCAACCCCAGGAAAAAGAGCCTGAGAAGCTGAATGTAGATGATGTAAAAATGGAACTGCAGTTTCTGGGACAGGAGGATGAGGCATACCAAGAAATCCAGGAGTTCGCTAAGAAGGATAGCGGAAATGGTAAACTATTGGAGTTGTCTGTGATGCACTATAGTCTGATTTATCAGGATGTTCCTCTTGATATTTCTGAATGTGATATCCGAGTGGAGGTTGCCCTGAAAGAGAAGGCAGTTCAGGCATCTGAAGTGGATGAAGATATTCAGGGAGAATCGGGAGAAGCGCAGGAAATGCCAGAGGGGGATACGCTTGAAGAGGGGGAGACAATCTCCGATGAAACCGTAAAGAGAACGGATGATACAGTTAACACACAGTCAGAGCGGAATGTTGTAGAAGGAGAAGAAAGGACAACTGGAGAAGGAGATTCAGGAGAAGATACTGTAATCGGTGAGCAATTATCATCAGAAGATTTGATGCAAGAGAGTGGCAGTGTAGAGAAAGAAAGTCAGATTGTTTCCCTGATAAAAAGTAATGGAGCCGGGTATGAGGTTGCAGATACCAGAAATATATCAGCGGAATGCAATACTGCGCTGGTAATGAAGGCAGAGAATCTCCAGAATGATATTGCAGCTATTGGGTATTCACAAGTAGATGGGCCAAAGTATACAGTACAATATTATGCTTATCGAGATGAAGTCCAGACAGCAGATGCATTTGATGCATCGAATCCGATGATTGGCTTGATTGATACGTCAAGCAAGGCAAATGGCGGTACCAGTGCAGTATTACCACAGAATGGCGTCTCTTCTGTGTTCAAGTATGTTTTATTAGAAGCGACAGCAGGCGGTAAATATCAAATTAAGACAGGTGAGGAGCCTGTGTTGAAGGAATTCTTTAAAGAAAGATCATTTGAGTTTTACGAAGCACCGAATCTGTCCAATGTAAATATCTTGTCACAAAACATGAGATTTGCCCTAAAAGAGGTCTGGGTACTAAAGGAAGGAAAGACAGCTGAAGGAGAAGGGGAGGAAATTCAAAGAGAAAATTGGGATATCTATGATAATCCTTCCCAGATAAAATTCGGTTATAGCAGTGCGTCAGCGGATGATCATACAATTCAGATTAAAGCGGATGGGAGTACCGTGATTCGCTTAGCATATGAACCTACAAAGGGGAACTATAACAATGAAGCCATGTTTTATGACTATGATGTTACGGACGGAAATATTTACACGGATTCTGAATTAAAGAATGCTCAGAATACATCGTCCCAGGGAAATGGACAATATTATGCAAAGACAAAAGAGCAGGGAATTAATAGTCCGGGTAATTATGAAGGAAAAGGAACTGGCACGAAGCTAGCCTTTGGTAATAACAATATAGGGTCAGGATTAGGAAGTACAACCTGGGATGGTCAGACAATAAATATGGCAAATGTAGCAAATGGGGGTTTTTATGCAGGAGAACCTGGTGCAGCATCCTGGAAACCTAATGGCCCTAGAGGTCATGGATGCACCTATGGAATTGTCACAGGGTTAAATGCAGATGGAACCATTCGCTATGCAGATGGTATTATTGCACCTAATTTATTTAATGAAGGAGCAGCGGAAGGGAAGCATGCGATAGACAACTGGTCACTGAATTTTAACCGGGTAGGAGATACCTATACTTTTTCATCTGTACAGGGAACCTCTGTTACTGATTTGGAGTATTTTAGTAATTTACAAACAAAGCTATACACAAATAATTTTTGGCCAATGGATTCTTCGGAGGCGACTTATGGTAAAGATACGCATGATCTTAAGTTTGGAGCAACTAGCCTTGAAAGTAATAGGAAGTTTCATGGCGAAAAGGAGGGAACTTTTCCAGTTAGTGATGATGGAGGGGATCATAATTCCTATTTTGGCATGCAGTTTGCATTAGAGTTTGAGTATACTGATGATTATACAGGCCCGTTGGAATATTATTTCTTTGGTGATGATGATATGTGGTTGTTTTTGGATGGACAGCTAATTTGTGATATTGGTGGTGTTCACAGTTCGAACGGTGAATATGTGGATCTGTGGGATTATCTTCCAAAGGGGAGTGGTAGTACACATATGCTTGACGTGTTCTATACAGAACGTGGTGCATCGGGATCTACCTGCTATATGCAATTTACATTGCCGACAGTTTCTTCAGCCACAGTTGGAACTACCAGCCGCACTCTGCGAGTGGAGAAAGAAGTAGATGGGCCGATTGATGACACAAAGGGATTTGAATTTGAATTAAATATTAATGAAACAAATAAATATCCTTATGTGATTGGTACTCTTCAAGGAATTGTGGTTGATAGTGGCTATTTTGAAAATGGCATGTTGTATTCTGATGATGGAGAACGGAAATCAATTGAATTAAAACATGGAGAGTATCTTGAAGTAAAATATTTACCTATTGGCACAACATATACCATAACAGAGTCAGAGGAAAAGGGATACCATGCGTCAATATCAGTAAATGGCACAGTCGTAGAAAATGACGGAAACATAGTTTCAGGTACCGTGGAGGAAGGGAATCGTAATGCGGTAACAGTGAAATATACCAACCACACCAGCTTAGAGCTTCCCAAAACAGGAGGCTTTGGAGTAATTCAGTATACATTCGGCGGGATTGCGGTAACCGCAGCCGGCTTGATGTATGGATACCAATGGAAGCGCAGGCGGGAAAGGAGGAATCAGAACTAGACCTCCATAACGCAATCGGTTATGATACGCAGACATTGGAGCCCATTATAAATCTATCAAATAAAGAGAGGAGATAACATGAAAATGAAAGTAATGAAACGATTTAGCAGTATCCTGCTGGCATTGGTGATGATGCTGGCTATGGTGATGACTGTATCGGCTACGCAACCGGAGGGAGAGGATACACCTACGGCTACTACCCAGGGGACAAGTGCGAACACCAGGGGATCAATCACAATCAATAACACCATTGAGGGGCAGACCTATGCCATTTATAGAATATTTGATTTGGAGAGCTTTAACAGCACTACCGATTCTTATTCTTATAAAGTGGCTGAGAAGTGGCAAGCTTTTTTTGCTACAACTGAAGCGCAGGCTTATGCAAAAGCAAATGAAGACGGATATGTAAGCTGGGTTGGTGAGAATACGGATTCAAGGGCAGCAGAGCTTGCCAAATTGGCATTGCAATATGCAAAAAACAATGGTATTGCAGCAGATGGTACAGAAGTGGCAGGAGGAGAAAACGTAGCATTCCCCGAGTTACCCTTGGGATATTACCTGGTAGATTCGACCGTGGGTACGTTATGTGTATTAACCACTACGAACCCCACTCAGAATATTGAAGATAAGAATGAAGGCCCTTCTATTGAGAAAGAGGTAAAGGATGAAAAGAAAGAGCTCAAGGAAAACGAGACGGAAGAGGATCGTTGGGGGGAGCAGAGCACAGCAAATATTGGCGATACAGTGGAATTTAGGGCTACCATTTCTGTACCGAAGAGTGGCGCAGAAGGTTATGTGATGCATGATAAAATGAGTTCCGGATTAACCTTCGTTAACGACAGCGTTAAGGTTGAATTAAACGGAACAGAGGTAGATGCCGCGTACTATAACTATCAGGTTGTTGCTCCTGGCAGCGAAGCCGATGATCCATGTACCTTTGAAGTTGTGTTTTCACAGGACTTTTGCGATTCCCTGAAGGCAGATGACAAGATCGTAATCACGTATTCTGCTGTTTTAAACAAAGATGCTGTGATTGCCGGCAATGGAAATACCAATGATGTACAGCTCAAATATGGTGAAAATCATGATATTGATGGAGGAAGCGATCAGACAAAAACCTACACCTATAAGTTCGGTCTTGTGAAGGTAGATGGCGATAAGGAGCTGTTAACAGGGGCAGAATTTGAATTGTACACCACTGCGGAAGGTGGGGAAGCAATTAAGCTCGTAAAAGAAGGCGATACCTATCGTTTGGCAATCGCTGAAGATGCAGAGGATACAACGACCACCACGATTGAAGCAGGAAATGTAACAATCAAAGGACTTGGGAATGGGACCTATTGGCTGGAGGAGACAAAGGCTCCGGACGGATACAATAAATTATCGGAACGTCAATCCTTCACGATTGCAGATAAATCAGATGAAGTAAGCATGAATGGTGATATCTATGGCCAAGGCGGTCTTGCAGTAATGAACCAGACCGGAACAGAGCTTCCCTCCACCGGTGGAATCGGTACCACAATCTTCTACGTGGTAGGCGGCATCCTGGTAGTTGGCGCAGTTGTCCTTCTGGTAGTAAAGAAGCGCATGAGCCATCAGGCCTAGCCATAAGCAGCACAGCAATAGCAGCAGATATTCGGGGACGGTAACCCGTCCCCGGGTTCTGCTACATAGTATAACCAGATCCGCGGAGGAAATACATGGCTAGAAAGATTCGGGAGCTTCCGACTCTGGAGCAGCTGGAGGCGGAGCTTAAGAGGGAACAATACAAGAACAATTATGGAAAGGCGCTGGGAAGCACAGTGTTTACTCTGCTGGTAGTGGCGGCAGCTGCCGTGCTCATTGCAGTCATGCTGCTTCCGGTATATCAGCTCCGTGGAACCAATATGGCAGGGACATTTCAGGACGGGGACATTGTGGTAGCAGTCAAGGGCTCCAATTATCGAACCGGTGACATCATTGCATTTTACTACAACAACAACCTGCTGGTAAAGCGTGTAATCGCTGTTTCCGGGGACTGGGTGGACATCGACAAGATGGGAAATGTCTATGTCAACGAGGAGCGTCTGGATGAATCCTATGTCACGGAGAAGACCCTTGGGGAATGTGATATCAAGCTTCCCTACCAGGTTCCGGACGGAAAATGCTTCGTCATGGGAGACTACCGCCCCGTATCCATTGACAGCCGCAATAAATCCATTGGCTGCGTCAGCAACGAGCTGGTGGAGGGCAGGATCCTGTTTCGGGTATGGCCCTTATCGGGAAAGAAATTTTTTTAAACAGGGAGAGGCTTCTCCCCATATGCCGCACTGGCTGACACCTTCCCGTGGTGTGCGGCGAGCAACGGACATTTGTCCGGCCGACGTCAGCAGCAGAAACATGAAAATAGGACAGAGGAAGCTATGAAGAAGAAAAAAAAGGGAAAAAAAATATCTTTTTCCACCATTTTTTTGGTTCTCATACTGCTTGTGGGGCTTGGAATCCTGCTGTATCCCACGGTCAGCGACTACTGGAATTCCTTCCATCAGACCCAGGCCATTGCGAATTACGACGATGCAGTGGCAGAGTTGGATGAAACGGACTACGAGGCGCTGCTGAAGGTGGCAGAGGCCTATAACGAAAATCTCAGGCAGCTGAACTATCCGTTCGTAGAGCATGAACAGCTGCAGCAGCAGTATAACAGTGCCCTGGATGTAGCCGGAAATGGGATTATCGGCTACATTACCATTTCAAAGATAGATGTAGAGCTGCCCATTTACCATGGCACCAGCGATGCGGTGCTGAATGTGGCGGTGGGACATCTGGAGGGCAGTACCCTGCCGGTAGGAGGAGGAAGCACCCATTCGGTTCTGTCAGCCCACCGCGGGCTGCCCAGCGCAAAGCTTTTTACCAACCTGGATAAAATGGAGGAGGGCGATACCTTCACTATTACCGTACTGAATGAGCTGTTGACCTACCAGGTGGATCAGATTCTGATTGTGGAGCCAACCCAGATGGAGGCCCTCAATATTATACCCGGTGAGGATTATGTTACCCTGATGACCTGTACTCCCTATGGGATCAATTCCCACCGGATGCTGGTGCGGGGAAAACGGATCCAGAATGCCTCCGGTATCCTGAAAGTACACGCCGAGGCTGCAAAGATTCCTGTTTATATCGTAATGCCGGCCATTGCGATCCCCATCCTCTTTGTAATGCTGGTGATCCTGCTGATTGTCTACCGCAGGAAGCCCAAGAAGATCAGCCTGGAGGATATCATACAGCTGGGAATGGAGGAAGAAAAGAAGGAGGAGAAGAAGGATGAGGAAGTTCCTAAGACATAGAAAGAACCGTATTCTGGCAGCATTTGTTCTGGTGCTCTGCCTGCTTTTGACGCTGCCCCTGATTCCCAAGGGAGTGGCCCAGGCGGATAGCTTGAACCTGGATGAAAGCTGTTCCCTGACCGTAAAGCCGGGAACAATTGTAGAGCAGGATGCGGATGGTGTGAAGGTACAGATTGATTTGTACAAAGTAGCTGATGCAGTGAAGGATGAAGCCTATGAGACATATGGGTTTAAGGTCAACGGGACGGTCTATGAGTCTCTGCAGGAGGACCTGGATGATACAGCGAATCTGAATAATGCCAAGTGGCAGGAGCTGGCCCAGGAGGCGGCACGCCTGACTCTGGAGTCAGAGCAGCCAAAGCCTGATCCGGCAGCAGGCGGCCTGACGGGAACACCGATTGGCCTGGAAAGTGGTCTGTATCTTATCATTGCCAGAGACGCAGGCCTGACAGAGCCAAAGGATTACATGAGTAAAACCAGCGAAGGGAAGCTTGTAACAAAGGCGTATTCCAAAGAGTATAGCTACACGTATCTGCCAGAGCTGGTAGCGCTGCCCTCCACTACGGATCTGATGAATGGAGACCGGCAGCCGGTTATGACCAGTGGCGGGGCATGGAACTATCACCTTACCGTTACGCTGAAGCCAGAGCAGAGTAAGCGGTTCGCCCCCTTAGATCTGGTAAAGGTATTGACCGGCTATGAGAAGAATACCCCTGCCACCTTTGTATTTGAGGTGAAGGTATATGAGAGCAAGGCAGCGAAGGAGGCAGGCAGCGAACCAATCGATACCAATGTCTATGCCATTGATTTTGATGCTGCCGGAGAGAAACAGATTCATATCGCAGACCGGATCCCAATCGGGGCCTATGTGGTTGTGACAGAGCTGTACAGCGGGAGCTTCTATGAACCCCAGGGAAGTACAACCCAGGAGTTTGAGATGACAGAGGAGGGAGGCAGGGTAACCTTTGTTAATGATTACAGTGAGAATCCGCCCCCTGGAGATAATGGCGGCTCCATTGTAAACCATTTTGAATTTGAAAAAAGTGAATCTCACAATGGAGGCACAGGTACAGACGAAGCTGTGAATACAGAGGGAAGCACAGGCACAACCGGAACCTGGCAGTGGACGCAGCTTCGGGATAACACGGCAGAATAGGAGGGGGGAAGGATATGAAGAGGAAAAATATCGTTCTTGCGCTTCTGGCAATGGGAATGGTTCTGACGGCAGGCCTGGGCCAGACATGGGCATATTTTACCACCTATGTGGAGGTTGAGGGCGGCTATCCCGTTCAGCTGGGCGGCAGGTCCGAGACTCATATTGAGGAGGATTTTTCAGACTGGACCAAGCATGTCAGGATCACAAACGGGGAGGGCTCTGCACCGGTTTTGGTACGGGCGAGAGCCTTTTGCGGAAGTCTGTATACCTTGAATTACAGCAGCCCCTCGGGAAAATGGACCTATGATTCCAGTGATGGCTTCTATTATTACAGCGACATAGTAAACGGAGGCGAAACCACAGAGGAGCTTCAGATCAGAATCGAAAATGTGCCGGAGGCAGAAACAGACCCCAGCGCTTTCAATGTGATTGTGGTCTATGAGAGCACCCCGGTGCGCTACGATGCAGACGGAAATCCCTACGGAAGCTGGGATGAAGGAAAAGACAGCGAAAGCAGTGAAGGGAGGTAGGGAAGGATGAAAGAAAAACAGAAAAAAGCATGGTCGCCCATGGTGACTGTCCTTCTCTTCGCATTTGCCGCCCTTCTCCTTCTGGGGAGCAGCATCGGCGGAGCGCGGGCAGCGCTGACCTATTACTCGGAGAATTATGTTTCCCGGGTCCAGATGCATAATATCGGCGTAAGCCTGGTGGAAAACGGAGAAAAAATCGCCTGGCGGGATTATAAGAGCTCCGGCGACGGAAGATGGGATGAGGGCGGAGACCTGCTTCTGGGAAATATGCTGGCAGAGGGGGAGGCCTTTTTGCCGGGAAAAGCCTATGAGGAGGTTCTGGCTGTAGACAACAGCGGGACCATTGACCAGTATGTGCGGGTCAGCATTTACAAATACTGGCTGGACCAGGACGGGAATAAGCTGCGTGAGCTGTCTCCGGAGCTGATCCGTCTGAACCTGATCAACCAGGACAGCTGGATCCTGGATCCGGAGGCATCTACCCCGGAGCGTACTGTACTGTATTACCGGAATATTTTAGCGTCAGGAACTACATCGCTGCCCTTCTGCGATACCCTGACTGTGGACAGCAGCATTGCAGATAAAGTAACCAAGACCACCGAAACGGAAAACGGCTCTACTGTGATTACCACCACCTATGATTATAATGGCGTTCAGTTTCGGGTGAAGGCAAAGGTAGATGCCGTGCAGGATCACAACGGGGAGGACGCCATCTGGAGCCCCTGGGGCCGGAAGGTTTCCATTGACAGTAATGGCGCCCTTAGCCTGCGATAGGAGGGAGGACATAATGAAGAAGAAAATCGGCGGCCTGCTTCTGATGCTCTGCCTGATCTGTACCGTGGCCCTGGAGGTTCATGCGGAGACCTTTTACGGGGATTCCGGCTGGCAGGTATCCTTTACGGCAGACAGCAAGATGGAGACGAATTTTAAGAATAAGGATCTGACAGAGGCAATTATGGGCCTGCAGCCTGGCGACAATATTATTTTTACCGTGAATCTGAAAAACAGCAACAAATCCGCCACGGACTGGTATATGACCAATGAGGTTCTGTATTCCCTGGAGGACCGCAGCGCCAACAGTGCCACCAATGGAGGAGCCTACACCTATATTTTGACCTATACCGGCAAGGACGGGAATGCCCGGACACTGTTCAGCAGCGATACAGTAGGCGGTGATACCTCCGGCGGGGCAGAGGAAGGCCTGCATGGAGCGACCGATGGTCTGGAGGATTATTTTTACCTGGACACCCTGGCTTCCGGTAAGAGTGGGAAGATTACCCTGGAGATCGCCTTGGACGGAGAAACCCAGGGCAATGATTATCAGGATACCTTAGCGGATCTGCAGATGAATTTTGCTGTAGAGACCACCACCAATACACCGGGAGAAAATACACCGGGGAACAATACACCGGACAGCAGCAGGCCCAACCGTACTGCCGCCTCTGCCGGCACCCGGACAGGGGTTGTTAAGACCGGAGATGAGGTGAATCTGGTTCCGCTGTATGTTGTTATGGGGGTCACCGGGGCGTTGTTCCTGATACTGGCCTTTTACAGCCTGCGAAGAGGAAAAAAGGACGGAAAGGGGGAGGAATGACATGAAGGTGCGTAAGAAATTAGTTTCCGCGCTGCTGTCCCTTGCGATTCCTGTTTCCTTGCTTTTTGCAGAGCTGCCTGTCCAGGCGGCAGAGGAGGAATATACCTACACGATCCGATTTTTTGCCGGCCAGCAGGGAACCATCCATAATGAGGAGATGCTGGTCTACAGCGGCCTGAAATACGGGGAG
>CAJUQB010000100.1:0-2647 GCA_910588285.1 uncultured Lachnospiraceae bacterium | reverse complement strand
GGAGCGTGTGACCTTTGACCGGAGGAGCGTGTCTCTGAAGGAGGATAGCAAATATTACCTGAAGGGAATCCGTGAGAGCGGCAAGGACAACAATACGGTGGGCGCCACCTCCTTCCTTGTGACAGAGGATCGGGACTATGTAGTGGCCTATGGCCTTAAGGCCAATGCGGTGGCCTATACCGTCCACTATGAGGATGCCCAGGGCAATAAGCTGCTGGACAGCGAGACCTTCTATGGAAATGTGGGAGATAAGCCGGTAATTGCCTATGTGTATATTGAGGGATACCAGCCCCAGGCCTACAACCTGACAAAGACCCTGAGTGAAAATGCAGCCGAAAATGTATTTACCTTTGTGTATACAAAGACACCGGAGGCAGCTCCAGGAGGGACCCAGGGAGGAACGACAGGAGGAACTCAGGGAGGAACGACAGGGGGTACTCAGACAGGAACGACAGGAGGGACCCAGGGCGGAACGACAGGAGCAACAGGAGACGGCCGGGAAGGGACAGCAGGAGATGAGACGGAAGGCACGCCGCAGGAAGGAACCGGGCAGGATGCTGATGGAGATGAGGGCGAGGACCTGGGAGACGAGAATGTGCCCCTGACAGATCCCCAGGAGTACATGGATCTTGATGAAGATGATGTGCCTCTGGCAGATATGGGCCAGAAGCCTGAGGTAGTGCAGGGGGTTTTGGATATCAGTACCCGCCTTCTGGATCTGCCATTGGGTGCAAAGGTGTTGATTATCCTTGCATTTCTTGCAGCCTCCGGCACAGGCATATGGTTCTTTGTGTTCCATAAGAAGAGGAAAAAAAATGATTGATCAGACACAGAACAAACAGCAATCAACAGCAAAAAAGGGCGGGAGACTGGTTCCTGCCCTTTGCAATATACTTGGAACGCTGATTCTGGCATCCGTGATCCTGTCCTGCCTGCCCTTGACGATCCCGCGGTTTCTGGGATATGAGATCTATGAGGTTGTCAGCGGAAGCATGGAGCCTCAGATTCCGGTGGGCAGCGTGATCTATGTGGCTCCCACAGCGCCGGAGGAGATTCAGGAAAATGAGATTATCGCCTTTTGGAGCGGGGATTCCATCATTACCCATCGGGTTATGGAGAACCATCTGGTGGAAGGAGAATTCGTCACAAAAGGCGATGCCAATGCAGCGGAGGATATGAGGGAGGCCCCCTACGACAGCCTGATCGGCCGGGTGTCCCGCCACATCCCTGTACTGGGAAGCCTGATGGCCCTGTATACCAGTACGGTGGGAAAGGCCTATGCGGTCTGCTTTGCGGCCTGCGGCGCTATGCTGAACATACTGGCAGGGCGGATCCGGAGGAATCGGTGAAAATCTGCTCTTCACACCGGAATCACGTTCTCACAAAATCCCCTTGCTTCGCCAGGGCAGACCCGGCGAAGCAAGGGGATTCCTGACCCATGAAATATGGCAGAGGATACATTATCGCATTTTTAACTATTTTTTTCATAATCCATTCTTGCATTCCAAGAAAAAATATGCTATAGTAAGGACACTTCAAGTGAGTTCTCAGATCTATTATTCAAGGGAGCATCCCCAAAAGATTCACAGAAAGATTCACAGAGAAGAAAAAATAATTGAAGAAATCGGCGGGGATGGAGTATAATAAAGAAAGAGGACATTCCTGCCAATCAAGGAGGAATGCCTATGGGAAAGAATACCGTTATTTCGGGAAAGAAGGCTATTATTTCGGCAAAGTATGATTTTAGCTTTAAAGAGCTGATGTCGAATGAGACGGTAAGAAAATATTTTATCAGTGATATCCTGGATATCCCCGTGAAGAAGATTCGGTCTGTGCGGCTGATGAATACATTTTTGCGGAAGCGATATCGGAAGCATAAGCTGGGGATCCTGGATGTACTGGTAGAGTTAAATGACAGGACAAAGATCAATATTGAAATGCAGGTAGTGGTTTACGACCATTGGGACAGGCGGAGCCTGTTCTATCTGGCGAAGATGTATGTGGAGGAGCTGCATACCGGGGAGGATTATCAACAGCTGAAAAGGTGCATCCATGTCAGTATCCTTGATTTTAATTTGACAGACGATGAAGAGTATCACTCCGTATATCGGCTGCGGGATGCAAAAGGGAGAGAGTATTCAGATGCCTGGGAGATCCATGTTATAGAATTGAATAAAAAGTTAAGCGGAAAAGACAGAATAGACGACTGGATTGCATTGTTTAATGCCCAAAGTGAGGAGGAGCTTGATATGTTGAGCGGAAAGAGCCTGGGTCTGCAGGAGGCGGTAAGAGAGCTGAAAGAGATGAGCATGACAAAGCGGATGCGCCTGCGTTATGAGGCACACCAGAAGGAGCTTCGAGACAGGAATGCGAGGGAGTCCTATGTGAGGAAAGAAGGCATGGAGCAGGGCCAGGAAGAAATGCTCATAAGATTCCTGAAAAATGGAGGAACAGAGAAGCAGGCGTGCCAGATGCTGCAGGCAACAGAGGAGCAGCTGGAGAAGGCCAGGAGGAAGCTCTGATGCACAATTTGCAACTATTAATGACAGGACAAAGATCAATATTGAAATGTAGGTAGTGGTTTACGACCATATTTTAATTTGACAGACGATGAAGAGTATCACTCCGTATATCGGCTGCGGGATGC
>CAJUQB010000099.1 GCA_910588285.1 uncultured Lachnospiraceae bacterium | reverse complement strand
TATTTGTGTGAAGTTTTCAAGGTGCTAAATGGGCCTTATTTGACCCCAATATCATCATCATAGAAGGCAGGCAGTTCTTTCTGATGGAGCATGAAACTTATGGGAAGGAAGTGGCATGGGTTGTGCTGGATGAAGAAGGGAAACTGGTTGTAGACCATGCATATCATGGATTTGACCAGTCGGTGCAGCAGCAGATCAAGGATTACCTTAATCCGCCACAGCTTACCGCAGAGCCGCAAAATCAGGAAATATCCGGTGGGCATATCCAGATGCAGTCCAGCAATGCTATGGATAAGCCGCCTCTTGAAAACTGGCAGAAATATATGGAGAATGGGGAGTATCTTCGAAGTTCCGAGATAGATGAAGAACAGAATTACAACATGATCGACGGCAGGCGGAATAATATGTCCCCAAAAGGGAAAAATGGCAGGGTATCCGTCCTGGCAAAGCTGCGCCGCAAACAGGCAGAGATTGCAAAGCGGAGTGTAAAACCGGCACAGCAGATGGAAATGGCAGAGGATATGGAGCGCAGACGGAAGTAAGAAAAGGAGAAGTGTCTGGCGAATGCTGCCGGATGCTTCTCCCTTTTTATGTCTTGAACAATCGGGAGTTTCTCTGTATAATAAAACTATAAGGCAGGGCATAGCCGATTTGCCGGACTGATTGGCAAAATCTGGAACCGAGGTGATATGATGCAGGGTGAAACATTACAGGAAGAACCAAAAGAGAAAACAGCGGAGAAAAAGAATGCGTTTGCAAAATATACGGCGAAAGACAGTGTTTTTTCAACGCTCTTTCAGGATAAGAAATATCTGATACAGTTATACCGTGCGCTCCATCCGGAGGATACGGAGACGACGGAAGATGCGCTTATGGATATTACCATAAGGAACGTCCTCACGAATGGAATTTATAACGATCTAGCTTTCAGGGTTGGGGATAAAGTCATGTTTCTGGTCGAGCATCAATCTTCATGGACGATGAATATTATTATACGTGTGCTGATGTATTTAGTGCAGATTTACCATGACTATTTTGAGGAACAGGATGCAGATTTATATGGGAGCAAGAAGGTTCATGTTCCAGAACCAGAATTATACATGATTTTTACAGGAGAGCGTGCCAGCAGACCGGAAACAATCTCACTTTCCAAAGAATTTTTCGGCGGGAAAGAATGTGCTATTGAAGTAAAGGTTAAAGTGCTTTACGGAGATAAAGGGAATGACATTATCAGCCAGTATGTTGCGTTTACAAAAGTATATAATGAACAGGTGAAACAGTATGGAAGGAGCCGGGAGGCTGTCACGGAAACCATCCGTATCTGTAAAGACAGGGATGTGCTTCGGAAGTTTTTGGCAGGCAGAGAAAAGGAGGTTATATCTATTATGATGGCTTTGTTTGATGAAGAGAAGATCATGCGTACCCATATAGCAAGTGAAAGACGTGAGGCTGCAAAGGAGGCAGTAAGGGGTGGAGTAGAAAATATGTTAAAGTTGGGGAAAATGTCGGCAGAAGAAATTGCAGGCTGTTTTCCTGAATTGTCTGTGGAAGACATTCGAGAAATTGAAAAAGGGCTGCTCCAAACGATATAATACTTGGTGGCAGGCAGATACAAAAAGAAAAGTATATAGAATCCCCGGCTGCAAATGAATACAGCCGGGGTTATTCACATGGAGGATAAAGTGAAGGAATCAGAACTGATAGGGAAAGTACATTCTGCTGTCTACCACCAGTGCCAGCAAAGGGGATATGCCGCCCCTGCTGATGTGCTGGTTGATATAGGTGTCCTGCCTAAGCAGAAGTATGAGGACTGGAGATTCGGGAAAGTACGGTATCTGGAAGCGGTGTGTACGTGTAATTTAAAGAAGCTCTCCTTTATTATGAAACAGATCCGGTCCTATGCAAAGAAAACGAACCTGAAACCGTCTTTCTGTTATTACAAGCGGTGGGGTGTGAAGAAAAGGCATGGACATAAGCCGGTAATCCCCCTGCGGTTCAGCAAAAGCGGAAATCCGGAGATTGAAAAAGCATATGCGACACACTATGTGGATTTAGGACGGACAGAGCAGTTGAAGAAAGAAAAGATGGAGAAAGCGGCAGCTGCAAACCAGGCTGAAATATCGGATAAGACACAAGATATGCCAGTAAATATTTCTGACAGCAGAAGCGGAGCGTAAAATGGGGAGAAGGAATGGAAAAAGAATCTGAAAAAAAGTATGAAACCATGAAGAAAATCATGGACGCATTAGAGGATATTCTATGCTCTTATCAGGGCAGGGGACATCAATCAGTATATGTTGACCTGGATTCCCTTGCGCTTTTCACAAGCCTGATTGCATACGGGCAGATACAGGTAGAAAATTACAGGTATGACTATGACGATAATATCCGGAAGGATGAAGAAGCTGAACGGATTTACAGGGAGCTTGCCCCACAGACAAGATGGCGTGTGGGGCAAGGAACCCAGATAGAACCGATACGGATGAATGCTTTGAAGCAGCTTGCGGCTCAAGGTATGCCGACGTACCAGGGACAGGTTTATTATGTAGATACAGGCTCCATCCTGGTATGCGGGGAAATCCTGCCCTATGAGATTTTCCAGTTGTTCACGGATATGCCGGAAGTGAAGAAATTATATGTTTTCCCCTACCCGTTCCAAGCGGAATGGGAGAAGCCGCTCTATTTTTCCTTTGAACCAACAGAAGCGGCACGGGAGGAAATGCAGAAATATGTGGAGAGAAAACTGGATGAAATGTGTCGTATCATGAGAGAGAAAAGCGAAGGCATTAGCGGAATAATCCCTAAAGTGGAAGATATTTTTTAAACATATTTGTTTCATTGGAATCATAACAGCCGCAAAGATTTGATAAAGGAATCATGCGGCTGTTTTTCTGCCAGTAAGATTAAGAAATATCGGTGCTTTTCTGTTTTTCCGGCTGTCGGGTGTGCGTCTGTCCTAAAATCTTATCGACATTGAAGCAGACGGTATTTAATTCTTTTTGGTAATCCCGGAAGTAATGGTAAGTTTTCTGTGCCTCTTTTTTCTGTTGGAGCAGCTTTTCCTTTTCTGCTTTCAATAACTTCATGGAGGGGAGCTTCCCATTTTCGGACTGCTCTTTCAGAAATTTCCGTGCGGCTTCATAGAGTGCGATTTCCATCGGATGCTCCTGCCGGAACTGCCCTTTATTCTTTGCTTTCACAAACTTTTGGTAGACAGATTTATTGGCAAGATACTGACCTGTATAGTGGATCTGCTCATTTACCTTCCGGAGATTATCTTCTACAGACTTCAATTCTTTTCTGGAAATGGAAGCATGGCTCTTAATCTCTGAAAAAGAATCTTCCAGGGAATCCCTTGTATTATATCCATGCTCTTGTATATAAGCAACTGTTTTAGCCATTTCTTTCAGGTTGGAAAGTTTTACTTTGTTAGCGTAAGCGGCATTCTGCTGTGCCTTTACGCAAGCTTGCAGATCGACCACCAGACGCAGATCTGATTTGATAAACAGGACTGATACAGTTTCCTCTTGCAGTAGATTGGATGGGCTGGTTGCAGATTTCTTCGATTCCATATTATATTTCCCCATATCAACTGTTTGCTTTTTGTTTTCCTTATGCTCTGCATTTTCCTTAAACAGCTCCAGAAGATAATCTTCTACATAATGTGTGCCGAGCATCCTTCCGGTGATATATTTGTTTCGTTCCGGGTGGAGGTAGCTGAACCTGCCCCGGCTGACCTTCAATTTGACATTGTATTTTTCCAAAAGCAAGTTCTGAAAATCTTCCTGGCTGCAGGAAACGGCTGCGGCATCTTCGATTGCAGAACGTAGAAATTCTTTCTGTGTCTGAAATTCTGTTTTACGTGGTGTCAGCCCGTCTGCACGGAGCTGTCTGTTACGTTCATCCAATTTCTTCTGCCCTCTGCGCTTCGCATGGTATTCCCGGTCTGTGATTTTCTTTTCTGCAGGAGCAAGGAGGTCTACCTGGTGCAGATGCTCCCGGCGGCATATATCCATAAGTGACTGCTTTAAGTGAATCAGATAATCTTTAGATACATGATGCTTATACCCGGCACGGGAATCGCAGGCCCGTTCCATAAAGTCCTGACGTTCCACATCATATTTCCGTAAGCTGTTGATTACGATATGCACATGGATGTTGCCGCTTTCATTATGCCCATCCATGTGGGTACAGACAAGAGCCTGATGGCCGGGAAAGTTTTTCTTTGCATATTCCATTCCAATCTGCTGTGCCCATTCCCCGGTCAATCCATTTTCTATTGCGTCCTTTGGATCGAAGCTGATGATGTAATGGTGGGATTTGATTTCATCATAGGATTCATTTTTGTGGTATAGGGCATTTAGTTCCCTGCACTCCATGTCGAACGTGAACGGATCACAGTTTATGCCGTCCATGATATATTCCTTTCGTGGGATCAATTCACCATTTTCATCAAGTATCGGTTTGTTCGTACTTTCATCATACTGGAATAAGAGATACCGTTGTGCTTCCCCATAGTCGGCATTTTTATTTGCTATATGTTTCAGTATTGCCATCCAAACTACCTCCGGCGGCAGAGTGGAAATCTCCCGCCATCTTTAAGACTTCATACTTCATTTCATAAATTCTGGCCACGCTCTGGTCGATTGCCTTACGCATTTCTTGTGAGTGGATGCCGCCGCTGTTAAAATGCCTTGCAATTTGGTTTAAGTTGCTCCCGATTTTCCCAAACTCTGCAACCAGCTTTTTCAACTCCGGCAGGTCTGCAACAATCTCATAATTCGCTGTGACCTTCTGCTTCATAATCTGTTTCCGAACATATTCAGCCGTTGGAAGATGTGTAGCCTTTGCGTTTTCAGAAACGATTTCATATTCCGTATCAGTAAGGCGGAGCATAATTTGGTGTTTGTGTCGTAGTTCCCTGTCCTTCTTTGGTCTTGCCATTGTATAGTTCCTTTCTGTTAAAAGTGTAAAAGTGAACTTCCCTTATTATAAGGATAAAAAAGAGTTCTTATAATAAAGCCGATTAGGGAACGTCAATGGGAAACGAAAGAGAGATTTTTATAGAAATATTTAGGTTTCTCCGTGATTGGGATAATCACGCTGCGACTATTTTCAATAGGAGCCAACCTGCATATTGGGGAAATATGCCAGAACCGAGGGTATGGGGAGCGGAATCCTCCATCAAGTTTGTCAGGTAAGCAAAATCCACGAAGTGGGTTTGGAGTTACTCTGGCGAAACTTGCTTTTTATGTCAGAACTGAAATAAAAAGCATTATCCGAGAAGTTTTATTATCAAAGAAACATCATGAAAAGCACAGTCTATCGGCAGTTTCTAAAGAACTCTTCGGATAATGTTACTTAATAATGCAGTTTGATTAAAAAAGCCATACATAGTATTTTTGTTAGTATTCTTAGTAAATCTATTATTACGATTGTTGGAATGTGTTGTTCTCAGCAAAATTTTATAATGCTAATCTTCTATGTCAGAATGCTTTTCTTTTGACCAAGGCTCAGGCACGAATCCTTTTACTAAACTTTTAGAATTCCTGTGTTTGACATAAAAATATCCCATTGTGGAGAATATAATAGCTCCTATAAAGTTTACAATCAGATCACTCATGGTATCTATCAAACCAATATCCAAGTAACCTTCTATGCCTAGTTCTTTTCCGTCAATCACTACTTCCTGAATATTTGTAATATGGATAGATTGGTTTTGACCTCCGGTATTCAGAAGTGTTGAATGTATAGAATGGATAACAGTATCTTTCTGCATATCCAGATTCCATAAAAAATCCATTCCAAACTCAAAAAATTCCCATAATACACCGATTGTCATAGAAAAACAAAATGCTGTAATAGCCATGAATAAGGGGGATAGGTCAAATTTCATTTTCCTCTGTCGGTTCATAATATCTACAAGCGAAAATCCTATTGCTGCACATAAAAATCCATTTAGTGTGTGCAAAACTGTATCCCAATATAGGAAACGCATATAAAAAGAACGGATTTCACCTAATATTTCGGCCGAAAAAATAAAAATGAGGACAATGATTTCCAGTGGAGACGGAAATTCCACTTTTAAAGTCGCTTGAATTACACTTGGTGTTATCATTAAGATAAGAGTTAAAATACATAAGAATGCATTTTCATAATTCTGGTGGAATATTTGGAGAATTAAGATTCCAAGAACAAGTAAGCGCAGTCCCAAATAAACGAAAAATGTATTTTTATGTTCTGTCAGCTCTGCAATGACAGCCTGATAGAATTTTCGTATTTTTCTTTTCATATATATTCTCTATTTTCATTTCCTTTTCTTTGTATGCAGCAAAATAATAAAATATAGTGTCAGGATGATATGGAGAGTGATTATGCTGTGCATATCATCAGAACCCATTTTGATATATAGAAAAGGAAAGAGTATTAAAACCAAGATCCAGATAATACTAAAAAATATATTTATCATGGAATCCTCCTATCTATGCGGGTATGACTGTTAAGACGGCATTGATCATATCATATGTGTCTGTCTTTAAATATGCTCTATTTTATGTAATTCACTGTAAGGATAGATAGTCCAAGGATGGCAAGCACGATGCCAGTTGCACGGTTTAAAGCTGCGGCGCTTGCTTTGTTTGCAAATTTGGCGGCAATCCTGGCCCATAGCAGGGTGGATGCGACACAAAAAACCAGACATCTCATATCCGGCATCCCGCCAATGGCAAAATGGCTGGCAGCGCCTGTGAAGGCCGTGAAAGCCATAATAAATACACTTGTTCCTACGCTTCATATGGCATCCGTCTATGCTTTGCTTTGTGAATTTCCAAGTGCAGATGCTGTTGCAAATGCACATCTCACAAGGCTTTCCAACCTACTCTTTGATAGTTCGAAAGGCAGATATGGAAAAGATACTGCTGTCATGTTTCGTGACGCTGCAAGAAGTTCTATCGGTTCTCATATGCCTGCCAAGTCTTTGGAACTAAAGCACACCATAAAACTTATTCGGGAATTAGCGATTGAGATTGACGAGATTGAAGCAGCCATCAAACGAATCATGGATAAAGAAATCCAATCGCCAATCTTTACCATTCCCGGTATCAGTTACCGGATGGGCGCAATGATCATCGCTGAGATTGGGGATTTCTCTCGTTTTGATTCCGCAGATAAGATATTCGCATATGCAGGAATGTCTCCCTCCACTTATCAATCCGGACAGTTAGACAACTGTTATTCCCATATGGAGAGAGGTTCCAGATACCTCCGGTATGCCCTTTACAATGCCACAAAATATGTCTGTCACTGGGATAAATCTTTTGGTGCATATCTTGAAAAGAAACGCTCGGAAGGCAAGCATTATAATGTTGCCATATCCCATGCCGCTAAGAAGCTTGTGCGATTGATTTTTGCAATGGAGAAATCAGGAAAAGCATATCTGCCAACTGCTTAATTTTTTTCTGTAAATATCTCCTTTTAGAGCACCTATAAAGATGCTCTTGTTGTCATACAGTTTTCAAGGTTCAAATATATCTGAAATGCGTTTCTGCAATTCATTCAAAAAGCTTTCATTTTAGATTTGACTTTTAATAGTTAGTCTTTCTATACTCATTTTCACTTCAAATGTCGTTCCGCCCTGCTCATTTCCATGAACCTCAATCTTCCCGTCATGCGCCCGCACGATCTCGCGTACCATTGCAAGTCCAAGACCTACACCGCCAATTTTTCGGCTTCTTGACTTATCCACCCGGAAGAATGGTTCAAAGATCTGCTCTCGGAATGTCTCATCGATTCCATTTCCTGTATCTGCAATCGTCAGAACAACTTCTTTCCTCTTTCGTTCTGCCGATACCGTAACTTTTCCATCTGCATGGTTGTATTTAATCGCATTTTCAACAAGGTTATAAAGCATCCGATAGATCAGTATATCACTTCCTGTCAGCATCAGACCCTCGCCCGCATTCTCTTCTTTCTCATCTACTGTACTCTGCGATTTCTGTATCAGTGCAACACCTTTTTCCTGTGCCAACGGTTCCAGATCTGCCAGCACTTCCTCGATTAGTCCGCAAAGTTCGATCTTGTCATTGCGCGCTACTGTCTGTAACTCACTCATATCCAGAAGTGTTCTGACCAACTTGCTGAGACGCTCGTTCTGCTCTGTCACCATCTGGATCGTCTCTTGCGCCGCTTCCCCATTCTCCAGATTTTCTGACGCATGATAGAGGTCCAGTTGTGCTTGAATTAATGCCAAAGGAGTCCGCAGCTCATGCGCTGCATTCCCGGTAAACTGGCGCTGTGTCTCGAACGATTCCGACAGTCGCAAAAGCATCTTATTATAAGACGTACGAAGTATGTCCAACTCTGCAATCTTATTCTCTTCGATCGTATAATCCGTCAGGTTCTGTGCCTGTACTTTTTCAACTGTCTCAGAAAACTCTCTGAGCGGTTTTAATGCACGACCACTAATAAAATATGTCACCGCTCCACCAAGTAACGCTACAACACCTGTGATCAGTAGACTTCTGTTTCTATAATCGGATTTCGAATTATACACCTCCGTAGCAAATTGTGATGCAAAATTGTCCCACTCATTATCCGGAATCTCAATGTATAGTGCTTCCGGTGTTTTTCCCTGATCTGTAACTGTTTCCTGAAGTGTATCGATATAATAGACTCCATTCTTATATAAGAAAAATGTAAGGCATCCGCACAATACTGTGATCAACACTGTAGTAAGGATTGTCAGTCTCCACTGGAGTGATAATTTTCTCATGCTTTGCCATCTCCTCCTATCTTATAACCCTCGCCAATCCTATTTACGATCGGATCATAGCCAAGTCCCGCCTTGAGTTTTCTCCTCAGGGAAGACATATGCACACGAATAGAGCCGCTAAAACTATCCACAGAAGAATCCCAAACATGCTCAATCAACTCTTCCTGGCTGACCGGCCGGCCCTGATTCAGAAGAAGATACTCTAGAATCCCCTTTTCTTTTCTCGTCAACGCAACCGGATTCTCTTCTGCATACGCCACTCGTTCTCTTATATCAAACCGAATGCCGTTGCATTCCAGGCAGACATTTTTCTGTATGAATTTTCGTCTCGTCAGACTTCTCACGCGTGCCTCGAGTTCCTGCAAATGAAATGGTTTTTCCATATAATCATTCGCACCTACATCCAACCCTTCAACTTTATCTGCAATCTGACTTCTCGCAGACAAGATCAATACCTTTGTCTCTTCATCTTCTTTACGAAGTTCCCGAAGAATCTCCATCCCATCCACCCCAGGAAGATTAAGATCAAGCACGATCAGATCATACATTTCAGCATAAATCATATCCAATGCTTCTTCTCCGTCATTGCACACATCCACCTCATAGCCGGTCTGGTGCAGACTTTTCGCGATCATGTCACATAATTTCTTCTCATCTTCAACGACTAATAATTTCACTTTATTTTTCTCCATCTTCTTAACAGAAATTTTACACCTCCTATTGTATAATGCCAACATCGAAAAGTCAATAAACTGACTTTGAACATTGAAAGGAGTATTTTATGAAATCTGAAAAAGCATCACAGATTCTTTTACTTACAGCCGGTCTGGTTCTTTTCTTTGGCGGAATTTTCCGCGGCGAAGCCGCTGTAGTACTCAGCAAAGCAATAAAATTATGTATGGAGTGTGTCGGAATTGGATAAGAAAATAAAATCAAACAAAAACATTTTCGTCCGTTTCCGCGGATGGATTCAGGCCGCTGCAACACTGCTTACAAACATTCACATTCCGAATCTATGGAAAGGAAAAATTTATCAGGGAAATGTAAAGACAATGTGTGTACCCGGACTGAACTGCTACTCTTGTCCGGCCGCCACAGGTGCCTGTCCGATTGGAGCTTTCCAGGCTGTAGTTGGTTCCTCAAAATTCAAGTTCACCTACTACATCACCGGATTTTTCATCCTGTTAGGAGTTCTGTTAGGACGATTTATCTGCGGTTTCCTTTGTCCGTTTGGATGGTTTCAGGATTTGCTGCATAAGATTCCGGGTAAGAAATTTTCCACCGCAAAGTTGAAACCCATACGGTATCTGAAATACGTGATTCTGGTCGTCTTTGTTATACTGCTTCCGGCATTTGTAACCAATTCACTTGGTATGGGAGATCCTTTCTTCTGTAAATACATTTGCCCACAGGGCGTACTTGAAGGCGCAATTCCTCTGTCACTTGCCAACTCAGGAATCCGTTCTGCACTCGGACATCTGTTTACATTTAAGTTCACAATCCTTGTGCTTTTTATCATCTTAAGCATCTTGCTTTACCGTCCATTCTGTAAATGGATCTGCCCACTCGGTGCCATCTATTCTCTGTTTAACAGAGTATCTTTTCTTAAGATTCAGGTGGATCACGAGAAATGTGTTGGCTGCCAGAAGTGTAGCCGTGTTTGCAAAATGGATGTCAATGTAGTAGACACACCGAACCATCCGGAGTGTATTCGCTGCGGAGAATGTATGAAAGCCTGCCCGACTGATGCAATCTGCTATCATTACGGATTTTCAAACAAGAAACAGGCTGACAATAAACTAAGATAAAATCAATAAAATGAAATTCAAAAGGAGCTTTAAAATTATGAAAAACAAATCAATCAAAACAAACTCAATGAAATTAAAAAAGGTAATCGCTGCATCACTTGCCATTTCCGTACTTCTTGCTTTCACAGGCTGCGGAAGCGCTTCCTCCTCAACAAACAATAAGAAACAGGAATCCACTTCCTCTGTAGATGCCGGAAGCACAGATGAACTGAACGACCTTTACCAGCAGGAAAATCAGCTTTTTGCTGATCACAAAGACGCTTGGGACAAAGTATTTGGTTTTATGAGCAAGAATACTGACGGTGATGCCATGAGTGAAAACTATGCAGACGTCCTTGCAAGTACAGTTGAATCTAATAAAGATTCCTTCTCAGAAGAAGAGTATGAAACTCTGAGCAAAGACATTGAGACGATCCGCGGCATCGAAGAAGAAATTGCAAAGCTTGAGAAAGAGATTGCTGCATCTGATTCCTCTGACAGTGCTTCCTCCAAATTAGATGAATCCGCAAGTGTGTTTCACAGGTTCAAAGGAAAAGATTTGGATGGAAATGATGTAGATGACAGCCTTTTCACTAATAACAAAGTTACAGTTGTAAACTTCTGGTTCAGTGGGTGCAAGCCATGCGTTGGAGAGCTTTCTAAACTGAATGAATTAAACGAAACACTCAAGAAAATGGGTGGCGAAGTTGTTGGTATCAATACAGACACTTTAGATGACAATCAGGATGGAATCAAAGAAGCGAAAGAAATCTTAAAAGCTCAAGGTGCTTCCTACAAGAATCTGACTTTCGATTCTGATTCAACAGTTGGAAAATACGCCGGCAACATTATGGCATTCCCTACAACAGTTCTTGTTGATAAAGACGGAAATATCGTTGGCGAGCCTTTGATGGGCGGAATTGACGATCAAGCAAACTACGATCAGCTGATGAAACAGATTCAGTCCGTAATCGACCAGAAATAATTTATCTTATAATTAAGGATTGTCAATTTTTACGTATAAATTTTGGAGAAATCTGTGGGTAGGGATGTATCCCCCAGTTTTAAGAAAAATGGATTAGATTATCAAAATATTGTTATTTTTGCAGGATATAATATCGATAGTCTTTCGTTAATGAAAAGTCTAATCCCCTAATGGCGGCTCTGCAAAGGAAATCAATGTGGTCAATATTTTCAATGTAGAAGGCGGAAAAGTTGTTGATTATGGAAAATATCAGAATATAAGAAATATGACTACCACGGATGAGGTGGATTATTCGGGTAATACCGTGACAATCCATACGTCTGCTGAGAAACTTTATTATGAGGGGAAACTTGACAGTGTAGTTATGGGGTACATGACCTGACAGATGGAGCTGCCAAACTACAGGATGGCGCCTCTGCGTTAAAAGACGGTGGGAACAGCCTGCAAAGCGGAGCCGCAGAACTGCAAAATGGAGTAAACGAGTTAGATGAAGGAATTCATTCTTTGAATAGCGGAATAGGGCAAATGCAGGAAGCGCTGAATGCTTTAAATGGACAGTCGCCAGAACTTGTAAATGGCTCTTCTTCTTTTCGATTAGCGCTTGGGAAACTGCAGGAAGCATTAAACAGTGTATCTGTAACAAGTGAAGATCTGACCGCATTGACAGACGCATCTTCTGCTATAAAGAGTGGAATTGATGATCTTGTTGCAGGGATCACTGCATTACAGGATAATATAAGTTTTAGCGCATATAAAGCGACCATGCTTCAGAATGGGTTAGATATTGATGGGCTTCGCCAGAAAAATGAAACAGCAATCGGAAATTTACAAGGACTGATCAGCAGCCTGTCCTCCCAGATTGAAAGTATGAAAAATGCAGGAATGGATACCGGAGACTTGGAAGCGCAGCTTGGGAGCCTTTCAGATATTATTGCATTGCTTGGCGCTAATAATGCAAGCATAGGAGGAACTGAAAGTTATCTATCAGCGATCAATTCTAACTTGTCTGCATTACTGCAGGGCGCAGCAGCTTTACAAGCGAATTATGGAGCCTTTGACAGCAAAATTGGAGAATTGGTAAATAAAATCGGAGGTCTGGCATATCAGATGTCGGAACTTTCCACAGCGGTAAATACATTGGTAACAGAGTATGAAAAGCTAGACAGCGGCATCAAACGATATACAGATGCGGTTGCAAAAATTGTTGCAAGTTATTTGCAGATTACTGACGGGGCTTCCAAGCTTGTTTCTGGGAGTGGTGCATTAAAAACCGGAAGTGATAGTTTATACAGCGGAACAGGAGAATTGCTTTCTGGTATTGTGGAAATATACAATGGCACAGGCACTTTAAAGGACGGCACAGGCACTTTAGATGAAGGGGTTGCGGAATTGATTTCTGGCATAGCGCAGCTTTATGACGGCGCAGGAGAATTGAAAGACGGAACCTCCGAAATGCGGGAAGAAACTGATGGCATGGATTCAGAGATTACAGATAAAATTGACGAATTGCTGGAAACTGTTACCGGAGGTGATTTGGAAGTTGTATCTTTTGTGTCTGATAAAAATACAAATATAGATAAGGTGCAATTTGTGATTAAAACAGGTGGAATCCAGATAGAAGAGATAGAAGAGGACAATGCCAAGGAAGCAAAGACTTTGAATATGTGGCAGAAATTTTTGAATCTGTTTGGCCTGTATGATGAGGATTGAAGCGCTAAGAGATAATTAATAACAAAATACTTTATGGAGGCTGTAGAATTTCGATGAGCTGAAATATTGGAGATAAGAAAGCCAGCAGACTTAATTCTATCTGCTGGCTTTCTTTCATATGGAAGCAAAATATATTTGATGTACTGAAAGGATTGAAAATGGTGTGGATTTACTGCTTATAAGATTAGAGAAAATAGATAATGATTTTTATGAGAGTTTAATAAAGTTCATATCAGATCATGGTTACTCACCCAAAGTAGTTGTTCGGAACACAGATATACTTTCGTTTCATGGACTGGAGATTATTTCGTCAAAACATCAGGTTCTCTTACATGATAAAGAAATTAAAATGACGAAAAAAGAATTTTATATTCTTGAACTACTGGCAAGGAATAAAGGGCAGGTATTTACGAAAGATCAAATTTATGACCAGGTTTGGGGAGAAAGCTATTTTTCTGACAGTAAAAATATCATCGCCTATATTAACAAAATCCGTAAGAAAATAGAACCAGACCCGGCTCATCCGATTTATATTCTGACTGTCTGGGGAATTGGATATAAATTCAATGAAAAAATAGAGTAGGCAGTGATGCATGAATTATATCATCATTGCTTATTTTATAATGTAAGAATACTATATGTAGGAAGGGGTGAGAAGATGAAAAACGAAATTACTGAAAAACTGGAATTGTTTATGCAGAATTTGCGATGTGAGGACATGAGCAGGGAAACATTGGTACATCTGGATAGCTGCAAGATAGAATCAGAAAAACTTGCAGAACTGGAAGAAGAATACAGGCAGACGATGATTGAATTAGAGGATTCATCCAGAGTCGTTTTAGAACGCTACACAGATCAGATGCAGTCAAAGGCTTTTGCAGAACAACAAGAGGCATATCTGCAGGGGATACTGGATGCTTTCCAGATTTTGTCTGGATTGGGGATTTTATCATTAAATCAAAATGTAGAAAAATTAATAGCACACCTAGAAAAAGACTCACCGAAATGAAAGGTGGGTCTTTTTTATAAGATGTCTCTCCTTTTTTGGCATTTGGTTTTTTACGGGCATTATAGATTTCATAACTTATTTCTTATTTTTCTGTATTCTCTTGGCGAATATCCTTTCAGCTTGTGAAAAAGCCGGCTGAAATAAAGCTGGTTATCATATCCGACAATCTTAGAAATCTCATTGATGGAATAAGTTGTTGTTTCAAGTAACATCTGAGCATTGTTGATACGGATTCCCACAATGAATTGCATTGGTGTAGAACCGGTATATTTTTTGAAATTTCGGATAAACCAGCTGACACTCATGCCTCGTGAGGCAGCATAATCATCAATATTGATATTTTGATTGTAGTTTTCACTGAAAAAGGTAACAGCATTATCCATCTCATGATCAAGATATTCATTTTTTAATATGTGCTTTCTTGTCAGTTCCCGGTGGAAACTGATCAGAAGATGACGTAGCAAAAGGACAAGCATTTCCTCATAATTGTCTTGACAACGTTGGAGCTCGATAATGATACGTTTGAAAATTTGTTCATATTCATTAGATGTACCCACTTGAAAGACACGTTCTTTATCCGGAAACCCATATTGACGTAAGATATTTTTCACATTGCTTCCTGTGAAGTGAATCCAGTATACTTCTGTCTTATCTTCTCCGTAATATTCATATTTTTGGAGTTCTTTCGGTCTGTACAGTACAATGTTGCCGGCTGAAACAATCGTTTCATTATTTACATTATCAAAATGAAAATGCCCACAACCAGCAGTGATATATATAATCTGATAATCCAGACGACCCCTTGGACGGTAGGTCGGAAGTTTGGGATGTCTGGAAAGACGGTAAGTACCACAGCTACCGACAATCAGCGGACGACTTTTGTCTTTGAAATCCATATGTGAGTGGTTCAAATAACCGGTGTTCAAATGCATAGGACAGCACCTCTTTTCGTACTTTTTATCATTGTATCATTTAGTGCATATTTTGTCTAATCCAATTCATAGACATATTTTGCGAATTAGGATAAGCTATATATAGCATAACTAAGGAACGTAAACAAAAAGTAAAGTATAAGGTTTGCTTTAGGAAAACAAAGAACAAAAAAGTATATGTATTGGAGGAGAGCTATTTATGATCGTACCACGTTATTATGAAAATCTAAGCGTACTGCACGAAAACACAATGCCAGCCAGAGCCTATTATATTCCGGCATCCAGAAGAATGGATAACTTGGTGGAACACAGAGAAGAGTCAGATCGTATGCAGTTATTGAATGGAACTTGGAAATTCCAGTATTTTAACAGCATCTATGACATTAAGGATTCTTTCTTTGAGAAGAATTATGATACAGAAAATTTTGATGAGATTCAGGTTCCAAGTGTATGGCAGATGGCTGGATATGATACACACCAGTATACAAACATCCGGTATCCATTTCCGTTTGATCCACCATATGTGCCACAGGACATTCCGTGTGGAGCCTATGTACATACTTTTGAGTACAGTAGAGATGAGAAAGCGCCAAAATCTTTTTTGAACTTTGAAGGAGTAGACAGTTGCTTTTACGTATGGATCAATGGCTCTTACATAGGATACAGCCAGGTTTCGCATATGACCAGTGAGTTTGATGTTACCGATGTACTTCAGGATGGAACGAATACGGTGGCAGTGTTGGTAATGAAGTGGTGTGATGGTTCCTATTTGGAAGATCAGGACAAATTCCGTATGAGTGGTATTTTCCGGGATGTGTACATTTTGAAACGCCCAAAACAGGCAATCAGTGATTATCATATTAAAACAAGAATTGAGGATATGCTTGCGAAAGTAGAAATTGAAATGAAATTCTACTCTCCGTTAAATGTAAAAATTTCGATTGAAGATAGAAACGGAGCAGTTGTAGCACTAGGAAGTATTGCTGAAGAAGGAACAGCTGTATTAGAAATCGCAAGTCCGGAACTTTGGAATACAGAAAATCCATATCTATATAAACTGATTCTTGAAACAGAGAATGAAGTAATTGTAGATCACATTGCATTAAGAAAGATAGAGATTAAAGACCAGGTTATTTATTTAAATGGACAGAAGATTAAATTCCGTGGTGTCAATCGACATGATTCTGATCCGGTTACTGGATTTACAATCAATCCGGAACAGATTACAACCGATCTTACGTTAATGAAGCAGCATAATTTTAATGCGATCCGTTCCAGCCACTATCCGAACGTACCATTTTTCTATGAAATGTGTGACAAGTATGGATTCATGGTAATAGATGAAGCAGATATTGAAGCTCATGGTCCATTTATGATCTACAGAAAAGAAGACACTGATTACAATCGGTTCAAACGATGGAATGAGAAGATTGCAGATGATCCGGTATGGGAAGAGGCAATCGTTGATCGCGTAAAACTCATGGTGGAACGTGACAAAAACCGTTTCTGTATTGTTATGTGGTCAATGGGAAATGAGAGTGCTTATGGCTGCAACTTTGAAAAAGCACTGGAGTGGACAAAGAATTTTGATCCAGACCGTATCACACAATATGAGAGTGCAAGATACCGTAATTATGATGAAACATATGATTACAGCAATCTGGATGTGTACAGCCGGATGTACCCAGCGCTTTCCGAAATTCAGGAATATCTGGATAAAGATGGAAGCAAACCCTTCCTTTTGGTAGAGTACTGTCACAGCATGGGAAACGGACCTGGAGATTTTGAAGATTACTTCCAGATGATTCAGGATAATGATAAAATGTGCGGCGGCTTTGTCTGGGAATGGTGTGACCATGCGATTGCTCATGGAACTGCTGAGAATGGAAAGACTATATATGCTTATGGGGGCGACCATGGCGAAGAAATTCATGATGGCAACTTCTGTATGGATGGATTAGTATATCCGGACAGAACGGTACATACAGGACTTTT
>CAJUQB010000098.1 GCA_910588285.1 uncultured Lachnospiraceae bacterium | reverse complement strand
CGTAAAGTAATGGCTTGAGGATAATTACCATCTGTTCCGGTGTAAATGACCTTGCCATTTCCTCTTATGGTCAAATGGCCGCTGCCCGACACGAAAAAAACACAGTATGTGGGATTGGCGATTGTTTTCCCATTCAGATTCACTGTGAAGTTCCCGGAGGACAGCGCGATGTACGTTTCAAAATTCACGTCTGTCAGCAGCGTCACCGTTGCTTCTGTGTTTTCCTCGGTGAACGCGCTGGCAAGGTTGCTTTCGCCATAGTAGCCGATCACCGCATTGTCCTTCTCGGCTTTCGCCGCAGCGGTGATGTTGACCGTTGCCGTCCCCTCGGCCCCGGCCATGTTGCCATTCTCAATAAATTTCGCGGTGAGGGTGATTCCCGTTTTCGGGCCACTCGCGGCAAGCAGCACTTCGGAGGCGGGGACGGTCATGGTGTAGGTGCCGTCCACCGCGCTGACAGGCTCGGACACCTGCGTAGTACCCACAAATACCGCCATCTGGCCCGCAGTGGGCGCGGCAAGGCTGGACGCAAACATGGCGGAGTTGGCCGGGGCCGGAGCGTCCCCGGTGGGCGTGGGCGTGGCCTTGACGGTGATGGTGTCGCTGGCGGTGAAGCTGGTAGTTTCCTCGCTGCCGTTGAAGGTTTTCACCTTGCCCTCACTCGTTAAATCCGTGCTGGACTTCGCCACGGTAAAGGTCTTGCTGATGGACGTATGCCCCTCTTTGGAGAAGGTCACGGTATAGTCCCCAGCCGCTTTTACCTCTGACGGGTCAATGGTGTGTGTCCAGCCCTCCGCGCTGGCTTTGACGGTAAAGGTCTGATTGAAATAGGTGCCTGTGCTGGTTTTGGAGGCGTCAATTTTGATGCCGGACACATCCAGCGCCTCGCCGGTATACACCAGCTCCGGCACCACGATCATATCCTCGGTGGGGTCGCCGTTAATGGTGTACTTGCCGTTAGGGTCGAGGGTCGTGCTGGAAGCCAGATAGCTTGCGTCCGCCAGCGTCAGCTCGCACGTCCCGGTGGTGGGGGCTTCTCCGCTGCCTTTGCCAAAACCGTAAGATGTGCTGTTTCCGGCGGTTAGATTCACTATGCCGCCGTTGATGGTCAGCCTGCCGCCGCAGCCAGCGCTGTCATTAAGAGTTATTCTCTATTTTATCATCTTTACGAGAAAAAGTCTGCCTCCTGGCAGACTTTTTCGACAAGCTGAGTGCGGCAGCCTGGATATCCAGGCTGCCGCACTGTTTTACGCTTACATATTACTTATAATCTCAGATCCTTTAATAAGACAGTCTCCCTATAGGAGCAGTGGCCGTTAGAGCCGCACTGTGTTCCTAGTTAGCCTGTTAGCAAGCTGTCATAAACATATGACCAGGATATTCAATCTGCGTATTGACAAAAATTCTGCATCTCGCAAAGGAAAAGGAGGGCCACGCTGTATAGTATAGAGCAAAAGATACCAAAGTGCCACTAATTAGCTATAAGAACTATTCTGTCTGTAGTAATATGATTATCGCAACAAGTTAACAAGGTGCAAGAAATTGGAAAATATAATTATACCTGTGGTTGTTGCGCTTTTCAGTTTTACTATTCAACCCGGGAAGTTTCAAAAATAATAGGTACCCCATGGCAGCAGATATGGTTAAATTTTACTTCTACGCTGCTTCCATCAGCAAGATTCACATATATTCCATCGGGGGCGGCCACCGTCACTAAACTACTTGCTCCCTTTAAGCTGAAAATGCCGATTAACTGTTTTTCCTTAGAAGAATAAGTAGCATACAGAATATCATCTATCATAGCTTGGACATGGTATGCACCATTGGTAATCAAAGGATTTTGTTTCATAGTGTAGAAGTACCGAAGCTGTTCGGAACGATCTGCTGCAAAATCCCAATTCACTGGGTCTTTGTCAAAAAGGCTGGGCAAATGCGCACAGCCCACCTCCTGGCCACCATAAAGTAAAACCATCCCTTTTTGAAAATAAAGAAATGCGGTCCAGTTCAAAAGTGCAGTCTCATCCGGTATGATGAAACTGGCGCGCAAATTATCATGATTTTCCAGATACCGGAGTTTTACATAGTTATCTGGATAAATAGTTTCCTGCTGATTAACATATTCAGCGTATCGGGCCAAAGGAATTTTGCCCATCAGGTACTCCCTGAAATGGGTGAAAATGTCATATTCATAGCTGACATCAAAGGCCTGATAAATCTCGGAGTCTGACAAACTGGGGATTCCCTGCGCCCGCGTTCTGGCAATAAAGGCAGGATCAATTGACTCACTGAGCCAAAAGCACCCAGGCCGGACAGATTCCACCTCATCCCTGGCCCGAAGCCAAAATTCAAGAGGCACTAAAGAAGCTACATCACATCGGAACCCGTCCACCATAGACGCCCAGTATTTTAGCGTCTCAATTTGATAGTCCCACAATTCAGAATGGGAGTAATCAAGATCTACAACATCAGGCCATTCGCCAATGCGGTTACCGGGGCTGCCATCACCCTTATGGTAAAACCAATCAGGGTGATTCTGGGCCAGCCAAGAATCTGGTGAGGTATGATTATATACCACATCAATGATACATTTCATATCAAAACGGTGGATATCTTCTACCAAACGCTGAAAATCCTCAAGGGATCCATACTCAGGATTGACGGCTCGATAGTCAGAAATTGCGTATGGGCACCCCAATGTACCCTTATGCGATTCAGCGCCTATAGGATGGATAGGCATGAGCCATATAATATCTACCCCCAAGGATTTTATCCGCTGCAAATCTTGGCGGACTGCTTCAAACGTACCCTCGTTACTGTGGTTGCGGACATATATTGAGTACATGACTTGATTGCGGTATTTTTTGATTGTATTTTTTGCCATAACCATTATCCTTTCAAATGTCTGGCGATCTATTAGGCTGTATTACAGCTTGCCGGGAGAATCTTCATATATCAGAAATTTGGTGCAGCAAGTCTCGAATCATCAGGTTCTGTGGACAAGCAAGCTCGCATTTACCACACCTAATACAATCGGATGCCTTTTTCCAGCCTTGAGTACAGGATGTACATTCCTTTCCTTGCCTTTTTGCGTTGTACATAGCAAAAAGATCCGGAATCGGTATAGCCTTTGGACAACAATCCACACAATATCGGCAGGCAGTGCAGGGGATGGCTTTCTCTCCAATCAAGATTGACCGTATATTCTCCAGTGCTGCCTGTTCCACCTCATTTAACTCGGCAGGAGCAGACATTGTGGCGGTGTTGTCCTCCATCATTTCCATACTGCTCATACCGGACAGGATCATGCGCACATTAGGGAACTGGGCACAAAACCGCAGTGCGTAGCTAACGCTGCTCCCGCCACCCCATCCATCCAGTATTTGAGCCGCCTCTGGTGGAAGATCAGCGAGCTTGCCTCCCCGCACAGGCTCCATAACAATGACGGGTTTATTGTGCCGTTCGCATACCTCATAACAGGCCCTGCTCTGTACTTTGGGATCGTCGAAGTCCAGATAGTTGAACTGGAGCTGGACTATCTCAATTTCTGGGTGGTCAGTCAAAATGCGATTCAGCACATCCGCTGTGTCATGGAAAGACATCCCCACATGGCGAATCTTACCCTCCGTTTTCAACTGCTGGACAATTTCAAAGGCATGGCACATAGTATAACGGCGATATAGCGTGCTGTTGAGCGCGTGAAATAGATAGAAATCGAAATAGTCTACACCGCAGGCCGCCAACTGAGTTTCAAAAATGGGGCGGATATCATCCGCTGTGCGGAAATAACCATCACTGAGCTTATTGGCAAGGATGTAGGATTCCCTGGAATAGCGTGAAACGAGACTGGCGCGGACAGCGGTTTCACTGTGCCCGCTGATATATCCGTGGGCAGTGTCAAAATAATTGAATCCCCGCTCCATAAAGCAGTCTACCATAGCACAGGTTTGGCTCAAATCCACCTGACTGCCATCCATAGGCAGGCGCATACAGCCAAAGCCAAACCGTTTTTTTATTTCAGGAAAGATTGTCATAAAAACACCTCAAATGCAGCGTCATTTCAATGCCTGCTGCCAGCGGTCCCGAACAAAGATCAACTCCCCATTTATCGCAATTTCCAGAGGCTCCCCCTGTAGTAGCTCACAAACAAATTCCTCAGCGTTGAAGCGGATTTCCAGCAGCCTTTCGCGGTAATGCAGCCGCATTTTAACCTGTTCCCATTTTTCCGGACAGTGAGGCGAAAAGGAGAGCTGTCCCCCTTGGTAAAACATTCCGGCAAACCCGTGCATCAGCGCAATCCACGATCCTGCCATGCTGGTGATATGCAGGCCATCCTCTGTGTCGGCGTTGAAGTTATCCAAATCCAGACGCGCGGCCTGCTGGTACAGCCGGTAGGCGTCTGCTTCAAATCCGCACGCCGACGCTACAGTGCTGTGCATACTGGGGGACAGGGAGGACTCATGGACAGTCAAAGGCTCGTAAAAAAGGAAATTTGCCCTTTTTTGTTCCAGCGTGAACCTGCGGGGGAAGTAGTAGAATGCTAAGATGACATCTGCTTGCTTGATGAAGCAGGAACGCAGGATGCGATCCCAAGACCAATGTTTGCACAGGGGAAGCTCATCGGCAGGGATTTCAGCGGCGGGGTAGATTTCCTTATCCATGAATCCGTCCTGCTGGATGAACAGCATAGTTTCTGGATCATAGTTCAAGTACATTTTGTCTGCGACTTCCTGCATTTTCTGCATCTGCGCCGTGTCTAACGGGTAGGACAGCTTTTTTACCCAGTCCAGCGTATATTCGATGGACCACTTAGCCATATAATTGGTGAGAAAATCGTTGTTCACATTATTGTCGTATTCATTTGGGCCGGTGACACCCAAAAGCATATAACAATCTTTGTCTGGCTGATAGCTGGCGCGGCAAGCCCAGAAACGCGCGATCTCCACCATTACATGGATGCCATAATCCCGGATATAGCTTTCATCGCCGGTATATTCAGTGTAGCAGTAAATCGCATATACCATACCAGCATTGCGGTGCAGCTCCTCAAACGTGATTTCCCATTCATTGTGGCACTCCTCGCCGTCAAAAGTCACCATAGGGTAAAGAGCGCCGGCCATCCCAATTTTTGCTGCGTTCTCTTTTGCCTTTTCCAGTGTATTATAGCGGAATTTCAACAGCTTCCGCGCCGTATCAGGTGTGGATGTAACCAGATACATGGGGAAACAATACCCTTCTGTATCATAGTAGGCCGCGCCGCCATATTTTTCCCCAGTGAAACCCTTGGGGCCAATGTTTAGCCGCTCATCACTCCCATCATAAGTGCTCCACAAATGAAACAGGTTGAAGCGGATGCCTTGCTGGGCGGCAATATCACCATCAATTGTTACATCGCATAGCTGCCACCTCTTTGCCCATGCTGCCGCCTGCCTCTGGCGAAGGGTAACTGTACCTTCATCTGCCGCGTGGGCAAGGATTCCGCCTCCCACTGAGGCCAATTCCTCGCGGGGGATGTCCCGGGTGGTGACCACACTGACCAACTTTTCTATGTGGAACGCGTCCCCGGCACTTAACTCGGCCTCAAAACGATGGAATACGCAACGCTCTCCCTGAATGCAGCTCTGCCGTACACTGTCCTCCATGCAGTGGGCATGGGAGGTAAAGCCCACCGCAAATCGGGGGACATCAAACGAATTTTCCATGGTTTCGCTCTCCAAATACAGCCTGTCTCCTCCCTCCAGGGCTCGCAACACCCAGAACTGATCTCCATAATTTGCGTCTGAGTTCTTGACGTTGGCATCCAAGCCCGTCTCTATAGTCACGAAGCCCACATCATCCAAGGCGGTGACAGAGTAGGTCATGCAGGCAATTTGTTTGGTGTCAATCGAGAAAAAACGGGAGGACACAATCTTCAGCCGGCCGCTTTCTGTGCGCAGCACCATCTCCCTCTCCATGACACCGGTGCGCATATCTATCACCCGGCGGAATGTCTCAATAGGGGTCTGGGCGAGATCAATTCTCCTGCCATTTACAGATAGGTGGAACATCAAAAAATCCGGCGCATTGATGACCTTCCCAAAATAGCGGGGGTATCCATTTTTCCACCAGCCTACACGGGTTTTATCCGGCATCCAAACGCCGGCAATATATATGCCTTTTAGTGTATCTCCGGTGTAATCTTCCTCGTAATTTCCACGAGCGCCCATATACCCGTTTCCCAAGCTCATGACGGATTCAGCCGGCCGGTTTTCGCTGTGGTCAATTTCTGTCTGGATTAAGCAGAATGGATCAAGTTCTCGTAAAATACGTTTCAAAATAACCACTCCTCTCTTAAGTTATCGATAAATTATCGATAATATATTAAACAGTTAATCACACAATCCGTACTTTGTCAATAGAAATTGATCAAAAAAGCAGCCAGGCTTTTTACAGCCCAGCTGCTTTTGTTTTACAATCTGTCTATTGCTGCCTTAAGCGGGGAGGTGCGGTGGATTCTCGTACCATCAGGCGTGGTGTCTCCACAACTCGTGTCGCATTCTGGTATTTAATCAAGCTTTTCAAGCACATGAAAGCCCGAAACCCTACGTCCTTGATATTGATGCGCACAGTGGTGAGGGCTGGGGAAATGTAGGTGGAAATACGGATATCGTCAAATCCCGTCACGCTCATATCTTGCGGAACCTGGAGCCCTTGTTTCTTCAGCCACCGGATGGCGCCAATAGCCATTAAATCGCTGGCACATACCAAGGCGGTAACACCCTTATCCAACAGCGTTTCCGCCCCCTCCTCCCCAGAATGTTCACTGAAGTTTCCATGATACACCAATTCCGGATCATACGTAAGCCCACCCAAGGTAATGGCACTGAGAAACCCAGCAAAACGCTCCCGGCTACTGAAACTTTGCTGCTCTCCGTTAATGAAGCCAATCCGCCTGTGGCCCAGTTGGATCAAATGGGCCACTGCCATCCCTATGCCGGAAAGGTTGTCCGATGTCACACAAGAAATTAGCTTCCCTTCCACATAGTTATCCACTAAAACAATTGGATAGGCAATTCTATCCAATTGGTCAAAAAAGGGGCTACTATCATTAAGGCCAAGCACCATTGCACCATCGAAGCGCTCCTGCTCCATAATGTGGTAAAAAGAAGTGCAGTTCTCGTCCTCAAGGCTGCGGATAATCACCTCATAACCGTGGCCTTCAGCCACTTGCTTGAAGGCCAGCATTACTTCATACAAATAGTACGTCACATGAGGGGCTTCCATGCGCCCCATAAATACGCACACCCGTTTGGAAATCTTCTGCCGTGCCCCCCCGGTATAACCCATTTCCGCAGCGGTTTCTAATACCGCCGCCCGTGTTTCTGCATTGATGTCATCTGCTCCGTTAAATGCTTTGTAGACCGTGCTGACGCTGATTCCCATCTGATTGGCAATGTCCTTTGCCTTGACTGCCATTATATCCACCTACCGCTGCTAAATCCCAAGCCGCTGTTTGAGCAGCTTAAGATCATTATTATTATTTATTATATCATATTTATCCCCAAAACACAACGGCTTTTTTGCTCGTCTTAAAAATTATCGATAAAAATAGTTGACATTATCGATTTCTTCTGATAATCTAAGGAGTGTCAAGCAAAGCGGAATGTTTGTGGAGGCCGATTAAACAACATCTGCGCGCCTTGACACATAGCTGCATCCTGTCATCCTGGAGCAGCCAATCAACAAGTAAGGAGGAATATCGATGAAAAGAATGTCCATGAAACGCATTGCAGCTTTGCTGGCATCCGCAGCCCTGGTACTTACAACTATGGTTGGCTGTACGCAGAGTCCCCCCTCCGAGTCTGGCACCGGGGCAAACACCGCCCCCATTTCCGATGCACCTGAACAGACCAATTCTCCCACAGGAGGCGGCACCATTTCTGTATGGGCAGAACCGTCCTGCTATGCCTGGGTGCAGGAGATGGCTGCAAAGTGGGAGGAAGAAACCGGAAATCATGTGGAACTCACAGAAATGCCTATGGTAGACGGCGACTATAAGCACGCTTTGGACGGCCCTGCCGGACTTGGGCCGGATCTGATGGCCGGCCCCCACAATGACGTGGGAGACAAAAGCACTCAAGGAATGTACGCTCCCATCAAGCTCAGCGATGAGGCGCTGTCCTGCATTGTACCCGCTGCAGTAGATGCCTGCACCTTTGAGGATAACCTCTATTTGGTGCCGCTGTACATGAGCACCAACCTGCTGATTTATAACAAAGATCTGGTTCCCACTCCGCCCGACACTTGGGATGAGCTGCTGGCAGTCATCAATGATCCCAAGTTTGATAATAACGGCGACGGTTCCTTGGGCTTCCTTTGCAACCTAGGCGATTTCTACAACTCCGCTGGCTTTATCTGGGCCGGGGGCGGCTATATGTATGGCAATAATAACACCGATCCATCCGAGATTGGCCTGAATAACGAGGGTGCCGTGGAAGGCGCCACCCGGGTCAAGGAACTGTTCGGCCTGATGCCCAAGGGCATGGGTGACCGTACCACCGCCAATGATTTGATGCTGGGCCTGTTTACTGAGGGCAAGGTGGGCATGATGGTGCGCGGCGCCGACGTAATTCCCTCCTTGGTGGAGGCCAATATCAACTATGGCTTGGCCCGTATGCCCAAGCTTCCCAATGGCAATGTAATTGCAAACTACTCTGGGTTTACCGGCATGGCGATGAGCGGCTTTGCCCATGAGCCTGAACTGGCCACAGAGTTCCTCAACTTTATTGTCCAGGATCAGTTTGCGGCCTCCTTTGCGGAAAAGACCGGCCTAATCCCTTGCAACCAGAAATACCTGGACGACAACAGCTCCACTAATGAAACCATTAAGGCGTTCAATGAACAGATCTCCTACAGCGTGCCCATGGTGAAAATCATTGAGGGCAACCAGACCTGGGATCCTATGCACGCCGCAATGGGTTCCCTGGCCACCGGTGCCGATCCAAAAGAAGCCCTGGACATCGCTGTCAAGCAGATTGAGGATAATATCGCCTCGCTACACGCCGGCCAGTAAGACACCCCAAACGATATGCCGGAACTGCGGTTCCGGCATATCGTTATAGAGAGAGCTGCAGAGGAGGGACAATATGAAGGGAAAAAACACAAAGCACCAAACCACTGCCACATTACTGGCGCTGATCCCGGGCTTTGGCCACTTTTATAACGGGCAGTTCTGGCAAGGCGGCGCAATTTTGATCGTTATGGCCGCCTATGGCTTTCTCACTGCAGAAACCATTTTCTCAGGCGTACAGGGCGGCGGGCTGGCCGGCCTGTTCACACTGGGCACAGTGCCAGGCCAGGATCATTCCCTGTTCTTTCTGGTGGAAGGGCTGCTTGCCTTGGTATTGGTCGCCGTCGGAATTGCGGTTTACCTGTTCAGCATTTTTAACGCGAGGAAAAACGGTCGTCTCCGGGATGAGGGAAAGCCGCTATACAGCCTGCGGGAGCAATATAAATCCGTGATGAACCGGGGCTTTCCATATCTGATTATGGCCCCCGGGCTGGTAGTCATGACCCTGGCCGTGGTGTTCCCCACTGTCACCAATATCATGATCTCCCTGACCAACTATAACGTCAATCATATGCCGCCCAAAAAGCTGTTTGGCTGGGTGGGGCTGCAAAACTATATTGATATGTTCACCATGGACTCGTGGATGAACGCCTTATTGCACACCCTGTCTTGGACAGTGATTTGGACGGTGTGTGCCACGTTACTCACCATTGTGCTGGGCATTCTGGTTGCAGTTATAGTCAATCAGAAGGAGATCCGCTGCAAGCGCTTTTGGCGCACCATCATCATCCTGCCGTGGGCAGTACCCGCTTTTATCTCAATTTTAATGTTTGCCGTTTTTTTCAATGATTCCTTTGGTGCTATGAATCAGCAGGTTATCCCCTTCTTCGATAAGCTGCTGCCCTTTTTAAAGCTCTCGGCCCTGCCCTGGAAAACCCAGGTAGGTTTTACCCGCTTGGCGCTGATTCTGATCCAGGGCTGGCTGGGCTTTCCCTATATTTTTGTGATGGTAACCGGCGTGCTCCAATCCATCCCCTCCGAGCTGTACGAAGCCGCCCAAATTGATGGGGCCAGCCGGTATCAGCAGTTTAGGCGTATCACGCTGCCATGGGTGCTGGCAGCTACCGCACCGGTGCTTATTACTCAGTTTACCTTTAATTTTTCAAACTTCAATGTCATTTACTTGTTCAACAGCGGGGGGCCCGTCATTGCGGGACAGCTTACTGGTGGGACAGATTTGCTGGTGTCCTGGGTATACAAAATCACTACAGAGAGTGTAACACGAGAATTTGGTATGGGCGCAGCTATTACCGTATTCATCTCGCTCATCGTTATGGTCATCGCACTGACCCAGTATATCCGTACCGACGCCTTCAAGGGAGGAAATGAACGATGAATGATGTGAGGCAGCGCAACACAGCCTGTAGAGCAAAAAATTTTCTGTGCGCCGCAGGAATGTACCTGTTCCTAATTGTGGTGTGCATCGTGATCATTTATCCCATTTTATGGATTGTCTTTTCATCCTTCAATCCCTCCCAGTCCATGTTTTCCTCTACGCTGGTGCCTAAAGAGATGAACCTGGATAACTACATCTGGCTGTTCACCAATCCGGACAGCAATTACCTGTTGTGGTTCAAAAATTCGATGAAAATATCCTTGATCGTCATGGTGCTACAGCTTATCCTAGTGTCCTTTACTGCTTACGCTTATTCGCGGTTTAATTTTCGGGGGAAAAAGTTCGGTTTGCTTATCTTCATGGTGCTTCAGATCCTTCCGCTCACCTCCGCTATGATTGCTTTCTATGCGTTGGGAATACTGCTTGGTTTGGTTCAGAACCACGCCCATGCCTACCTCATTGCTATTTATGTTGGCAGCGCTATTCCTGGCAATACCTACCTAGTAAAAGGCTATCTGGATAATATCCCCAAGGAACTGGATGAAGCTGCCCACTTGGATGGTGCAGGAAATTTCACTACCTTTTTCCGCATCGTCATGCCCCTGGCAAAACCGATTTTGGCCGTACAGGCATTGTGGGCCTTTATGACACCACTTCAAGATTTTGTCATCGCCAAACTAATTATCCGGGATCCCAACCTGAACACGCTGGCCGTGGGACTCCAATCCTTTGTATCGGGCAGCATGACAGGAGGCTCTCAGATGCAATTTACCAAATTTGCCGCAGGATCACTGCTTATCGCCCTTCCCATTGCACTATTGTATGTATTCCTCCAGAAATATTTGATCAGCGGTCTGACTGCCGGAGGAACAAAGGGATAATGGCAAAGATGTCCTGTATATTAAGATAAGTGATAGAAAAAACGTCTTGGGGAAAAGTCCCAAGACGTTTTTTCTTGAAAAATCAGACCATCATCTGTGGAAGCGGGGAAGGGCCCCATAACCCTGCTTTATTGCAGTGATAATATCATCTTCCCACTGCTCCAGGCTACTGTCAGGAATAGTTCCCTGTTCCTCCATGGCATGGAAAACCCGGCACATTCCCTCTGCCAAGCCAATCTGGGGCTGCCACTCGGGCACGTCCCGGCGCAGCTTGTCATTGGCGGCATAGGTATGCTGCCCGAAAATCTCATTGCACAGCGCGAACCGTTCAGGGTCTATCTCCATGAGCTGGGATAGGGGAAGGCCCACCAGCTCTACCTCCTGGCCCAATATCTGCATGGCCGTCCGGTGATATTCTGCCCAGGTGGTGCACCCAGTCTGGGTTACGTTATAAACCTGACCGATGCAGTGCTGCCGGCCCATAACCCCCACGAAGCCGCGGGCAGTGTCCTCAGTATGCATATATTGGTGCAGGATGTCGCCGTCCCCGCAGATAAGGATAGGTTTCCCTTTTTTGACCCTATCGATCCAGGTGTGCTCAGTAGTAAGGTTGCGCAACATCCCGCTCATTTCACTATACGAGGTACAGGGTTTCATGATGGTGACAGGGAACCCCTCGCGACGGAAGGCGTCCAGGTACATCAAATCTGCGGCGTGCTTGTTGATACCGTACTGTATACAGGGTTGAAACCAGTCCTCTTCCCGGATGGGAAAGTGGTTGAAGTGCTTCCCATAGGTACATACAGTAGAGGCGGTAATAAAGTGCTTTACATCCCGGAAGGCTTCAATGCTCACCTGTGCGTCTTGGGCATCAAAGCAAGTCAACTCAAAAGCGATATCGGGCTTCAGCTCACGCATCACACGGATATATGCCTGCTCGTTGTGCCGATCCCCGGAAATATACCGTACCGCCTCCGGATGAATAGAACGCTCCATCCTGTCAAAACAAACAATGTCGTCATATCCTTGCCTAAGCAATTCCCGGATGATGTGCGCCCCAATATTTCCGTTCCCACCAGTCACAACAATTCTCATAACATGACCTCCTGTCCATTGGCAAAAATTTTGTACCCCATGGGAGCCAGGGAAAGAATTTGCCCCGCCTGTCCGTCCCACGGCAGCTTACATTGTACCGGTTCGTCTCCTGGATTCCAAATCATCACAACTGTATCCCCATCCGTACGCCGGAGAAACGCCAGCGGGGCAGATCCCTGAATGGGTTGGGGATCCAGCCAACGGAATACGCCCTCGGATAACGCTGGGTGGGCTTTGCGGAAGGCTACAAGGTTTCGATATAGCTTCAGCAGCGTTTGTCCCGCCATGTTTGCCGGCGTAAAGCACATACATCGTCTGGCTTTGATAAAATCTTCCCCGACCATCCCGGTTTCGTCCCCATAGTAGATGGCAGGCATTCCCACAAATAAGAATTGGAATACCACAGAACAAGCAACGGCTTCTTCCCGTCCTTTGGCAAGGGTCAGCCACCGAGCAGTATCATGGGATCCCAGCAGATTATACATACACTGGGTCATGGGTTCCGGGTAGTGTGTAAGCAACCGATTTATCTCTTGCCGGAAAGCTGTAGCGCCCAGCGTGCCATCAAGGAAGTGGGAGCGACATATGGTGGTGAAAGGATAATTCATCACGCTATCAAACATATCTCCCGCGAGGTACGGTTGGGAGTCTCCCCATACCTCGCCGATGATAAGGGCCTCCGGATTGATAGCCTTTACCTCCCGTCGAAAATCCCGCCAAAAAGATAAATCAATCTCATTGGCCACATCCAGCCGCCAGCCATCGATGCCAAGTTGTGTCCAATACCGCGCCACCTCTAACAGATAGCGGCGTACCTCGCGGTTTTCCGTATTCAGCTTTGGCATATGCCGTTCAAAAGAAAATCGCTCATAACGGTATACCTCATCCACTGCCAGTGGATATTCCTTGATGAAATACCAGTTGACATAGGGAGATTCAGAACCGTTTTCCAATACATCCTGGAAGCGTGGGAAGGTATCGCAGGTGTGGTTGAAAACCGCATCTAACACGACGCGAATACCCCGGCGGTGACAATCCATTAGCAGGGATTTGAAGTCTTCCAAGGTTCCCAGCCGGGAGTCCACTTTAAAATAATCATAGGTATTATACCGGTGGCAGCTATTAGACTGGAAGATTGGGCACAGGTATAAAGCGTTGATCCCCAGTCCGGAGAGATAGTCCAATCTGTCCCGCAGACCTCCCAAATTGCCGCCAAGGTGAGCAACGACATCTGGTTCACTGCCCCAGGATGGAAAGTCCTCCCCGGTAGGGGTGGGCTCCTTACGGGCGAAGGAATCTGGGAAGATTTGATAAAACACCGCTTCCTTGGCCCACCCAGGTACAGTAATGGCATCTGTCCGGTTCAAATAAGGCATCTGGAAACAGCTCTCCGTACAGCCGTCTGCCGTCTGATGGCAGCCTATTTCATCCAAGTACCACACTGCGCCCGATCGATCCATCAATTCAAAATAATATTGGAGCCGACGGTATTTAGGTGTAATACTGATGCGAAAATAAGAAAACAGGCTGTCGCTGAGGATAGATTCCATTTCCACCGCCGCTATACTTTCATCTATACAGTATTTATCAAACCAGAACAACCTTGCTCTAAGGATATCGTTGCTGCCTACCCGCAAAAGAATTGTGGCCGTACCATTTGTGTCATAATATGCGAATTCGTTTCTTGGTCGATGGTAAACTGCTTCAACCTTCATATGCTTTCCTCCTCGTTGGTAATCGAACAATCTCCCTGTTCTTTTATGCACAGGAAAAAGATAGGACAGCAACACTCTGTAAAACAGTCTTATACGGCTGCCCCTTTTTATATCATACTGGTTTTTTCAAAACAAGTCAATCTTAAATCGAAGAAAATAAAAAATTTTATCGAAAATTTATCGATAAATATTGATTGTGGGCTGAGGTGCTGGTATAATGAATGTCAAACTGAAAGGGAGTGATTGCCATGGAAGTTCGCCTTGTTATATTTGATCTAGATGGCGTTGTGGTTAACACCGATGAATTTCATTTTATGGCGTGGGAACAGGTATTGCTGAACAAATGGGGCATCTGTCACACACGCGGGGCAGAGGATCTTACTAAAGGCATCCCTCGGTATACCTGCATGGAGCTACTGGCAAAACACTATCATATTGCGGCTACTCCACAAGAACTGCACCGCACGGCAGACGAAAAAAACACAGTCTATCAAGAATTGTTGCGAACCATACTTTCCCAGCAACAAATTATGCCTGGGATCATGGAAACCCTCCAACTTCTTCAGGAGCACAATATACCTATAGCACTGGCATCTTCTAGCCATAGTGCAGCCTTTATCTTGGAAAAACTGGGACTAAATTTCGACTTTTGTGTAGATCCGGACTCGGTAACCCATGGAAAACCTGCCCCTGATATTTATTTAGCTGCCGCATCTCATTTTGGACTGCCACCGGAGGCTTGTGTCGGTGTGGAGGATGCTGCCAGCGGCATAGCCTCTATACGCGCGGCAGGGATGTTCTGTGTAGGAATTGGTATGCCAGCCCTGGAAGGCGGAGCAGATGCGACTGTCAGTTCCACAGACCAACTCCCGGGAGTATTTGCGTCCCTTTTGGGATTGCCACCATTCCTGAACTGGTTCACGGGCTTTTCTGTAGCGCTGACTTTCCCTTCCTCCTTGACAACGCAGACAACAACACGCCGTCTTAGCCATATGGCAGGATTTTTTAGGGATCAAGCTACAGTCAAGGAACTGTTAGAACAGGGAATCGATCCAATAATCTATGAATTTCATGAACTGGCCGCGCCAAAGCATCCGGGAGACGTTTCCTTTGGCCTTACAACCCTCTATCCTGGAAATATTGGCGAGGAATGCTTTATGACCAAAGGACATTTTCATCAAATCCTGGAAACCGGGGAGGTTTACTATACTTTACAGGGCTCCGGGTTACTGCTGACTGAACACACCGACGGCACGGTGCGCTGGTTTCCACTGGTGCCCGGCAGCGCAACCTATGCGGCAAAGGGATTTGCTCACCGAATGGTGAACACAGGGGATAAACCGCTGATATGCTTTTTTGCATACAGGGCCGACGCAGGCCATGATTACAATACAATTGGCTTATCTGGCCTCCAAAAGCGGGTATTCCGCAGGGGAAATAGAATTGAGATTGAGTCCGCAAATGTGCGGGCGAAGGGGGAAATACAATGATCGACATAAACACACTGACAACGCAAACCCTTGCAGCATTATTTGACCACACGCTACTTCGGCCTAACGCAACGCATGAGCAACTTGCTCAACTTTGTACCCAAGCCATTCAGTATGGCTTTAAAATGGTAGCAATCAACTCTGCTCCCGTGGCCTTTTGCCGGGAATGTTTGAATGGGAGCCCTGTTCATGTAGGCGCAGCTATCAGTTTTCCACTGGGACAGACTACTACTGCGATCAAACTGGCTGAGACGGAACGTGCTATCCATGACGGTGCAGATGAAATTGATTATGTGATCAACCTTACCCAGGTAAAACAACACAACTGGAAGGCTGTGGAATTAGAAATGTCACAGCTCACACAGCTCTGTCGATTAAATGGTGTTGTCCTTAAGGCGATTTTTGAAAACTGTTATCTATCGAAGGACGAAATCTGCACACTTTCAGAAATTTCTAAAATGGTGTGTCCGAATTTTATCAAAACTTCCACTGGGTTTGGGCCTTCTGGGGCAGACGCGGAGGATGTCCGGCTGATGAAAACAATCGTGGGAGATTCAGTTTCAGTCAAGGCAGCGGGGGGAATCCGCAGTTGGGCGGAATGCCAGACAATGCTGGAGGCCGGTGCTGAGCGTATCGGAACTTCTAATAGTATAAAAATATTGGAAGAATTTTGCACATGGAGGAAAGAATGATGACGTTTGAAACCATGATTACGTTAAACAATGGAGTTCAAATCCCACAGCTTGGTTATGGCACTGCCCTCATCAGCGAAAACCAGAAGGAAACAGTACAATCTGTGCTAAATGCCTTGGAACTTGGATATCGGCATCTGGATACAGCTTCTGTATATTATAATGAAACAGCTGTGGGAGAAGCCATCCGTCAGTCCGGAATACCGCGCGATAAGCTGTTTGTCACTACCAAATTGTGGACAACAGATATGCGTATGGGGCGTGAATATGACGCATTCCAGGAAAGTCTGTCCCGGCTGGGACTGGACTATGTGGATCTTTATCTCATCCATTGGCCAGTCCGGGGTCGGTATCAGCAGAGTTGGGAGGTTTTGGAGCGCATCCGCGAGGAGGGACTGGCCAGATCTATTGGCGTAAGCAATTTCAATCCACACCACATAGACGACATTATTTCCATGGGGGGGACGGTACCAGCTATTAACCAGTATCAAATGCATCCACAGATGTCCTGCCCAGAGCTGAGAGCATATTGCCAGTCGCGTGGCACAGTTCTGGAGGCTTGCCAGCCACTGGGGCAAGGGCTGTATGTCTATGATCCGATATTAAGCAGGATTGGACGGAAATATGGGAAAAGCGCTGTGCAAGTGGTGCTGCGCTGGGAATTGCAACACGGTGTGGTGACGATTCCAAAAGGTACGCAGGTTGGGCATATAAGAGAGAATTGCAATCTGTTTGACTTTGAGCTAAACGCAGAGGATATGTCCGAAATTGATAGCATGAATATCAACCGTAGCATCACCCCTGACGCTGATCCAGAGACTTTCACATTTTAAGCAGATTGAACTCCAAAGCTCTGTGGAATCAGCTGGCCACTTAGAAGGCATTGCGAAAAACATCGTGGGTGCATTTCCGTTTTATGTGTTGGGGTTTCTGCTACTAGCTGTAGTAAACACCGTTGTCAACTTTGGAACAATTTCACTGGGCGGCATGAATTTTACCAGTATTATAATAGGGTGTGAATAGCAGCAATTAAGTAAACGGCTTGGTATAGTCGTGCAGAGTTTATCCGTAAATTAGCGAAAGCGGAAAAAGAACTGCCGTTTGCGCACATGGACAATTTTCAAAGAAG
>CAJUQB010000097.1:7864-17591 GCA_910588285.1 uncultured Lachnospiraceae bacterium | reverse complement strand
CTAAGATTCTTCACAGTCGCAAATCGGGATAAAATTTGTGCCATTTGCCAATCTCTGTTTTGAATTGCCCCATTTGTCGGGCAGCTCATTGAATGCAGAAAATATATAGGCTTCTGCAGGATTACAAGGATGTTTAGGAGTGGAAAGGAGACCAGAAGTATGATGACAATCAGCGGTGTGACAGGTTCCGACAGAACGGGACAGACAAGACCCCTGGGGGCAAGCCGGCAGGAGGATTCTCTTAGCAAGAGTATCCGGCAGCAGATCACAAATGCTAGGGAACGGCTTCAGAGCTTATCGGAGAATCAGGATATGACCCCGGAGGCGAAGATGAAAAAACGGCAGGAGCTCCAGCAGGAGATTACCGGCCTGGAGCAGCAGTTAAGACAGCACCAGATTCAGCAGAGAAAGGAACAGCGTTCCCAGAGCAGCAGCATGGACGACATGCTGGGAGGAAGCAAAAGACCGGCGTCCAGGAAGGCAGGAAGACAGGGGAACGGAATGTCCAAGTCCAGTATGGAGGCAATGATTTCTGCGGATACATCCATGAAGCAGGCCAGAGTCCAGGGAGGTGTTGCCGCAAGAATGGAAGGCCGGGCAGGCGTGCTGGAGGCGGAGATCAAGCAGGATAAGAATCTTGGCGTCAATGTGGAACAGAAGGAGAAGGAGCTGGCAGACCTGAAGCAGAGAGCCCAGGAGTTGAACGGGCAGCAGATCTCTACCCTGGCCGAGGCCGGACAGGAGCTGCAGGAGGCATCCAGGGAAGAAGCCGCAGCCAAAGATACAGCAAACGGCAGAGTCAATGGCCAAGAAGCAGCAAGCGGCAGAGTCAATGGCCAAGAAACAGAGGACAGCATCAAGGGCCATGAGACAGAAGAAGCCGCAGCACAGGACGTTCAGGCAGAGGGAAGGGCAGCAGATCCGCAGGCGGATTACCATCCGGTAGATATCCGTCTGTAAATGATTCGGAACCCGGAGCATAAGAGGAATACAATTTGTGTCCTATGCCATGCACAATTTACAATCGCCCGCAACTCATACCAATATGATACCATTTCATGTCAAACTGTTTTAGAATCCTGCAGTTATACCGATATAAGAATCAGAGGATATGGAAAAACGTTGGAAAGGGGCATAAAAGCATGAAAACCAATGGAATTGGAAACGGGGCAGTCTACACAGCCGCCGGGCAGACCAGGACACGGGAAGAGAAAACACGGGAAGGCTTTGCAAAATCAGAATCAGAAGAGAAGAAGGTGTATGTCCGCAGGCCCCCGGCAGCCACCCTGGGCCAGGTGCCGGTTCAGGAGGTGTTTGAGCGCATGGCAGGGAGCGGCAGCAGTGTATACCGGGCGCTGGGAGAGCTGAACGACGAGGGGCTTTCCGACCACACCGAGCAAAGGGAACGCGCCATGGAGAAGGTCTGGCAGGAATATGATCGGCTCCTGCCGGAGGAAGAGAAGGCAGGCAGCGTTGAGAAAACGGAGACAAAATCAGAGATCATCGTGAAGCCTGACGGCTCCAGGGTATTGGTGGTAACTACTATAACCAACGGAGTGGTGACATCCGTCCAGAGCATGGAGATTTCCAAGCCTACCGATGCCCCCAATGAGAGCGGGGAAGAGGGAGAAGCAGAGGGAAAGCAGGAAGGCGAAGAGACAGAAGAAACAGAGACATCCGTCCAGGAGCTGGGTGCCGTGAGCCAGCAGCTGACAGGCACAGCTTCTTCCGGAAATTAGAGTTATGTGGCCTTGGGTTATTCCAAGGCCATATAGCTTTTATACAGGTAGTACAGGAACAGAATGCCTTCTATGCATGTGAGGATCAGGATCCCAAAGGCAGTGAGGATGGCCAGGATATCCAGAACCGAGACCCATACAAGAATACTTAACACAGTGCCTACAATAAAACAGGTTAGCTGAATCTTCCAGACCATACTGCCAGTCCTGGCAATGTCTCCATATCCAATCTCCTGCAGCACTTCATTGACCGAGCTGATCACAAAATAGACCACCACCAGCGACAGGATATCCGTTGCAAAGTTGAGGACCGTCCCCAAAAAGCCAGGGGTATTTTTAAATAAACCGATCACCAGACTAATAATGCTCAGCCAAAAAGCATTCTGGCAGCCCGGAAGATCCCTGCCCGCCCGATGCAGGCCCACCAAATCCAACACAAAAAAGACAAGAGCTCCAATCACAGCAAAAATTCTGATCACCGGAATCAGGGCGGCAACCATACAGGCAATCACACCAATCCTGGCAGTAAACATAAGCCGCAGCCCGCTGCCCACATTCGGATATTCCGACATCTCCTCCTCCTCCTCGCATTAGTCAACTTCTACTATCAGTATACACCTCTTTCCCCAGAAAAACAAGATTCCCTTTCCTTTTGAAAAAGTGTTTGCTATAATTGACTGGAGGAAAATAAAGCTCCGGCCACCCCGGAGCTATAGAAAGAGGAGAATAAGATGTCAATTGAACGAGTAAAAGAATATTTTCAAAGCTATGGAATAGAAAACCGCATCCAGGAATTTGAAGTATCCAGCGCAACGGTAGAGCTGGCGGCAGCAGCCCTTTCCTGCGACCCGGCCCGGATCGCCAAGACATTGTCCTTTCTGGTGGAGGACCATGCCGTACTGATTGTGGCGGCCGGGGATGCCAAGGTTGACAATGCCAAGTACAAGGCACGATTCCATACCAAGGCAAAGATGCTCTCTCCGGAGCAGGTGGTGGAGCTGGTAGGACATGCAGTGGGCGGCGTCTGCCCCTTTGGAGTGAAGGAAGGGGTGGAGGTGTATCTGGATATGTCCATGAAGCGGTTTGAGACCATGTTTCCGGCCTGCGGCAGCTCCAACAGCGCCATAGAGCTGACAATTCCAGAGCTGGAGGAGTATTCCGGCTATCTGGAGTGGGTTGACGTATGTAAGGGGTATTAACCATGGCAAGTATATATGATATTGCTAAGGCCGCCGGGGTGTCCTCGGCAACCGTATCGCTGATCATGAATAACAAGGGAGACGACCTTCGGATTGCCCAGAAGACTCAGGAGCGGGTGCGCCAGGTGGCCAGAGATCTGGGGTATGTGCCTAATGTCAATGCCCGGAAATTGATCTCCCGGCAGATGGAGAATGTTCCGGAGATCGGGCTTCTGTGGTCCCCCACCCAGCATCCGGTATTTCTGAATGCCATGATCAGCAAGATGAATGAGCTGAAGAACCGGCAGGAGATCGGGGATATGAATGTGACGATCTATCCCTTTGAAAATGAGCATATTGAGAAACAGGCAAAGATACTGTCCGGGAATTTTGTGCATGGGCTGATTGTACCCATTGCAGATGAGAAGGACATTGCATATATGGAACAGCTGGATATCCGGGTGCCGGTGATTGTGATCTACTGGGAGACCGGTAAATACTGTACCGTGAATGTGGATAATGATAAGAATGGGCGGATTGCCTGCGAGATCTTTCACGGGCTGGGATACCGGCGTGTGGGGATTGTGGAGAGCGGGTATTATTCTGTCTCATCAGAAAAGAGAATGAACAGCTTCCGGCAGAGGTGCAGGGAGCTTGGAATGGAGCTTCTGGTGGAGAAAAGCCTGGGAGCGGGGAGCAATAGTAAGCCCAAGGCTGTGATGAACCTCTTTTCCTGCGGAAAGGATTTTGCAGAGCAGATCATACGGGAACAGACCGTGCCCCAGGGGATTTTTACTCAGGATGACGATATCGCAAGAGGTGTGATCCGGGGGCTGGAAAAGCATGGGCTGAAGGTTCCGGAGGATGCGGCGGTAATCTGCTATGGGCACAACAGCATCGAGAACCGGGAGAATAATGACCTGACGCTGATTACATATCCCATTGAGGTGCTGACAGAGAAGACCTGGCAGCTGATGAACCGCCTGATCTACCACAAGCCCTTGAAGGAACGGCAGGTTTTCTGTGAATCCCCGGTGTATTTTGGCAGGAGCTGTCCGCGGCCGGAGCGCTTTGAGGGGCTTGTGGAGGAATGATTTTCAGGGAGGGACATAATTTCGGTACAATTTGCCAGAAAATATACTGGAAAATTGGAACATGTATATAAAAAAACGAAAAATAGTAAAAATAACTTTACTTTATTGGGCAAATATGATATTTTATTCATATGCTAAATGGATTTAGCTTTTGCGAAAGAGGAAGGAAGCTTCTCCGTTTAGTAAATTTTTTCACATATGCTAAATAGATTTAGCAAGAAAGGGGTTACTATGAAAAAAAGGATTGTATCATGGATGCTGACAGCAGTACTGGCTTTTTCACTGGCTGCCTGCGGCAACTCTGATTCCGGCGGGAAGGATGCAGGCCAGGGCTCCGGAAATGCGGTACAGCAGGAGTCCAGTGGGGAAAAGAATCAGGGCGGAGAAGTGAATCCGGATGGAGCTGGCAATCAGGGGGAGGCTCCGTCAGCGGATGGGGAGATCCAGACAGGCGGAGTGTTTAAGATCGGTTTCCAGGCGCCGATTGTCAATCTTGGCTGGCCGGGACTGCCTGCTTCTTCCAATGAGCTGATCGTACTTCAGCCTGCCGTGGAAAGCCTGGCCCGCTATAATACTGCGGGAGAGCTAATCCCCTGGCTCTGCGAATCCTTTGAGACAGATGCGGATGCCCTGACCCTTACTGTGAAGCTTCCCCAGGGAGTGAAGTTCCACGACGGTACGGATTTTAATGCGGAGGCAGTAAAGTGGAACTGGGAGACCTTCCAGGCGGCAGGCCGGAGTGAGATCGCAGTGATTGAATCCATTGAATGTCCGGATGATACTACAGTGGTAGCACATATGAGTGCCTGGGACAACACGGTGGCTGACAATGCACTGTATCATGCCGGCTTTATGTTTTCACCTGCCTACTGCCAGGAAGCCGGCCAGGATGCGGCCAATGCCAACCCAGTGGGAACCGGTCCCTACAAATTTGTGGAGTGGCAGAAGGATGTGAAGGTAGTTTATGAGAAATATGAGGATTACCGAATTGAGGGTCAGCCTTATATGGATGGGATAGAATTTGAGCTTATTATAGATTCCAATACGATTGCAACGGCATACCAGGCAGGTGAGATTGACAGCCTTCCGGTGGTGGACCCCAACATCAAACAGATCATGGATGCCACCGGGGAACCGTCAAAGGCGGCTGACAGTGTGAGCGGAGGCTCCAGTATTGCCATGGTGGCTTACGGATGTACGGACGAGGATTCTCCCACCAGCAAGCTGGAGGTGCGGCAGGCCTTTGCTTATGCGGTGAACTGGGAGGAAATGTGTCAGGCGCTGGGTGGTATGTATTATACCAACCAGTGGGCAATTCCCGGCGTATGGTCCTACAGCGAGGAGGTAAAGGGATATCCTCATGATGTGGAGAAGGCAAAAGAGCTTCTGGCCAAGGCAGGGTATCAAGACGGGGTAGAAATTACGGCACACTGTCTGGAATCGGAGAATACGAAGGCCACCATGATGCAGCAGTATGCTGCAGAGGCAGGAATTACATTAAAGATTGACAATTGGGATCAGGCTAGATCGGATGAAGCATCTGGAATTAATGGCAACTGGGATGGAATTATTATTTCTGCCGGCCGGGCAGATACCGAGACAGCCTCCATCTATGGCAGAAGCTTCACGGATGAGGGGGTTCGTTATGTGGGCGGCTTCCTGCACCCCAAGGATCTGGTGGAGGCAATTGCCAACGCAAGGGCGGCTAGGACAGAGGAAGAACGGGCATCCTATACAAAGCAGGCCTCCAAGATGATTATCGACGATTACTGCATGATGTCCCCCATTGGTATTACAAGCGCAACACTATATCAGAAGGATTATGTACATGATTCCGGTATTTCCCAGATCCATACGATCCTGTGGACGCCGGAAGCCTGTTGGCTGAGCAAATAATGACGGAAGGGCAGTGGGTATGGGAAGATATATCGGAAAACGGATTGGACAGGCAGTCCTTGTGCTGCTGCTGGTATCCATCTTTACTTACTTATTAACCTATATGATGCCGGGAGATCCGGTATACGCCATGCTGGGGGGCGATATCACCCAGGAGCAGTACGACATTGCCTATGAGAAAATGGGGCTGGAGGATCCCATCCCGATGCGGTATGCGCGGTGGCTTTTTGGCTTTGTGACCGGGGATTGGGGGGATTCCTACAAATATTCCCAGCCGGTTCTGGAGCTGATGGGGGAGAGGCTCCCGGTTACCATGTATCTGGGCCTCTGGTCTATCATCATCAGCACGCTGGCCGGGATCCTCTTAGGTGTCCTCTGCGGCACCCACCGGGGAAAGACCATTGATTCTGTCCTGATTACCTGCGCCAATTTTGGTTCCGTAATACCGGCCTTCTGGCTGGCAGTGCTGGGAATGTATATTTTTTCATTAAAGCTTGGAATACTTCCCTCCCATGGCTTTGTCCTTCCCACAGAGGGGGTGGCGGACAGCCTGAAAATGTCCGTTCTTCCATTGATCGCATTAAGCGTAGGCGGGATTGGCGGAACCACCCGCCAGATGCGTTCGGGCATGCTGGATGTGATCCGCCAGGATTACATCCGGACCGCCCGGTCCAAGGGCTTAAAGGAATCGAAGGTGGTGTGGCGCCATGCCTTCCGGAATGCAGTGCTTCCGGTGGTGACCATGACGGGTATGAGCTTTCGGAATATTGTGGCCGGGGCAGTGTCCATTGAGCAGATTTTCAGCATTGCAGGCATGGGATCTCTGCTGATTAACAGCATCCTCAGCAAGGATGTGGCGGTGGTACAGGCCTGTATCATGATGATTGCCATTGTGGTAGTGCTGTCTAACCTTGCGGTGGATGTGTGCTACGGTGTGATTGATCCCAGGATCCGGGTGGAATAGGAGGGCAGCGGATGGAACGGAAAAAGAAGAAAAAGGGCGCTGCCTTTCTGGGCAGATTGTTCAAACGGAAAATTGTGATTCTGGCAGCAATTTTTGTAGTATTTTTTGTGATAACGGCTGTGTTTGCCCCCCTTCTAACGCCCCATGATCCCTATAAGGGGGATATGCTGCAGATCCTGAAGAGGCCCTCGGCAGAGCATTGGCTGGGCACGGATGAGGTGGGAAGGGATGTGCTCACCAGGATTTTTTACGGGGCAAGGACCTCCCTGGTAATCGGTGTAGTGTCCGTATTGATTGCAGCGGTGATCGGCATCCTGCTGGGCCTGGTGTCTGCCTATTACGGCGGGGCGGTGAACCTGGTGGTATCCAGAATCATTGATGTGCTCATGTCCCTGCCCTCCCTGATGCTGGCCCTGGCCCTTGGCATGGTCTTTGGCCGTGGGATGCTGAGCCTTATGATTATTCTTGGGATTTCAACCATTCCCACCTATACCAGGATTATGCATGGGCAGGTGCTGTCCATCAAGAACCAGGATTATATCCTGGCGGAGAAGGTAGTGGGAGCAGAGAACCGGAGAGTGCTGTTCTCCCACATTCTGCCCAATTGCTTTTCCCCGATCCTGGTGGTGCTGACCTCCAATATCGGCGGCACCATCCTGGCAGAGTCCTCTTTAAGCTTTCTGGGGATGGGCATCAATCCTCCGGCGGCCTCCTGGGGCGCCATGGTAAGTGCAGGCTGCTCAAAGCTTTTGATTAACCCGGTTTATGGAATTGCCCCGGGACTGTGTGTCTGGCTGCTGGTGTATGGATTTAATGTGTTGGGAGACGGCCTTCGGGATGTGCTGGATCCCAGGCTTCGCGGCAGCTTATAGGAGGCAGATATGGGACATTATTTGGAAGTAAATGATTTAAGGGTATGTTTTTACAACGGGAGCGATTCCTCTGTGGCAGTGGATCATGTGTCCTACTATGTAGAGCCGGGAGAGATCGTCTGCTTTGTGGGGGAGAGCGGCTCCGGGAAATCGGTGACCCAGCTGGCGGCCTTGCAGCTCCTGCCAGTGCCGCCGGCCAGAATTGAATCCGGAAGCGTCCGCCTGAATGGGGAGGATCTGATGCAGTACAAGGCGGATAGCCCCCAAATGCGCGCCATCCGGGGCGGCGAGATCGGTATGGTATTCCAGGAGCCCATGACCTCCCTGAACCCGGTAAAGACCATTGGGGTTCAGATCATGGAATCGGTGCTGCTGCATCTGAAATGCAGCCAGAAGGAGGCAAAGGCCCGCGGCATTGAGCTGCTAAAGCAGGTGGGAATCCCGGATCCGGAGAAGCGGCTTAAGGAGTATCCCCATCAATTTTCCGGGGGGATGCGCCAGAGGATCATGATTGCCATTGCCATGGCCTCCAATCCGAAGATGATCGTGGCAGATGAGCCTACCACAGCCTTGGATGTGACCACCCAGGCCCAGATCCTGGATCTTCTGACCAGGATTGCCAAGAAGAATCATACGGCATTGATTCTAATTACCCACAACCTGGGGATTGTGGCCCGGTATGCGGAGCGTATTTATGTCATGTATGCGGGAAATGTGGTAGAATCGGGCACTGGCATGGATATTTTTGCAAGGCCCAGCCACCCTTACACCAGGGGGCTTCTGAAGGCAGTGCCCCGGCTGGACGACAATTCCAAGCGCCTGGTTCCCATTGACGGAATGCCTCCCTCCCCGGGAAAGAGGCTTGGCGGCTGCCAGTTTGCCAACCGCTGCAGGCTTGCGGCAGAGGCCTGCAAGGAAAGTCCCAAGCTTACCTGTATCCAGGGAGAGCACTACTGCGCCTGCTGGCGGATTGGGGAAACAGAGGATACTCCGGGCCAGACGGAAGCGGATACAGAGGCAGAAGATACCAAGACATTCGGGGAGAATGTCCTGGAGGTGGCAGATTTAAAGGTATGCTATCCCATGAAGAAAGGGCTCCTGAACCGGACCGTGGGGGAGCTGACGATTTTGGACGGTATTTCCTTTGCCATCCGCCGGGGGGAGACCCTGGGCCTGGTAGGGGAATCCGGCTGCGGGAAGACCACGGCAGCCCGAGGAGTCCTCAAATTGATCGAGGGCGCCTCTGGCAGCGTCCGCCTGATGGGGGAGGAGATTCTGCCCATGAAGGAAAAGGAATTCCGGCCAAAGCGGAAGACCATACAGATGATTTTCCAGGATCCCTACAGTTCCCTGGATCCCCGTAAGCCTGTGGAGGATCTGGTAGGGGAGCCCCTGCTGGTCCATCATCTTGTCTCCGGCCGGGAAGCCTACAACAGACGGGTGGATGAGCTGTTTGCTCTGGTGGGCCTGGATCCTGCCCTGAAGGACCGGGTGGCCCATGAATTTTCCGGCGGCCAGAGGCAGCGGGTGGGGATTGCAAGGGCCCTGGCGGCAGACCCGGATATCATCATCTGTGATGAGCCCATCTCGGCTCTTGATGTGTCCATCCAGGCCCAGATCATCAACCTCCTGGAAGAGCTGCAGAAAAAGCTGCGCCTGACCTATCTGTTTATTGCCCATGACCTGGCAGTGGTAAAGCATATCAGCCATCGGGTGGCAGTGATGTACCTGGGGAATATTGTGGAGATCTCCGACAGCGGGGAGCTTTATGCCAATGCCAGGCATCCCTACACCAGGGCCCTGTTACATGCTGTGCCCATCCCGGAGCCTATGGTGGAGCGGCAGCGGGATCGGAAGATGCTGGCCGGGGAGGTTCCAAGCGTGGTAAACCGGCCGAAGGGCTGCTGCTTCTGCCAACGGTGCGAATATGCCATGGAACGGTGCAGAACAGAAAAGCCTTCATTAAGGTGGGACAGGAAGGGGC
>CAJUQB010000097.1:0-7801 GCA_910588285.1 uncultured Lachnospiraceae bacterium | reverse complement strand
AAAGTGAGGAATCAGAATGAAACAGAAAAAAGAAATGACGCTGCTGGCGCTGGGAGATATTATTTTGGGAGAGGAGTCCCAACAATATGTGGAGCCCCTCCGGGAAATCCTGGCAGGAGCAGATATCCGGATCGGACAGCTGGAGGTTCCCTATACACAGCGGAATGAGGTGCTTACAGGCCTAAGCCGGGAGCCATTCCGGCTGGAGCCCCTGGCGGGGTGCATGGATATCATGACTCTTTCCGGGAACCACCTCTATGATGCCAAGGAGGAGGGGATTGAGGATACGGTTTCCTGGCTGGAGGGCCATGGGATCCTCCATTCCGGCGCGGGAAGGAATCTTGCGGAGGCCAGAAGGCCTGCGGTTTTTACCAAGGAAGGCCTGCGGGTGGGGGTGCTGAATTTTAACTGCACCGGGCCCAGGGCAACCCATGCAGGCCCCAGGAAGGCCGGGGGCGCTTATGTGAAAATTTATACAAGCTATGAGCTGGGGGATGTGGCTAATCCCGGAGGGCCGCCGGAGATTATAAAGACCTTTCCCGAGGCAGAATCTCTGGAATGGATGCGGCAGGATATCGAGGGCCTGCGGGAGCGCTGTGATATTGTTGTGGTATATTTCCACAAGGGGATTGTACATAAGCCGGTAAAGCTGGCGGAATATGAGGGACTGGTGGCCCATATTGCCATTGACGCCGGGGCGGATGTGGTATTTTCCTCCCATTCCCATATCCTCCATGGCATTGAGGTCTATAAAGGGAAAACCATATATCACGGGCTGGGAAACGGGATTGCCTGGGTGCCCTCCCTAAGCCCCAGCTATGAATTTAAGGATGCGAAAAAAAATGATGTTTTTGACCCAAAGGCATGGGCAGAGCAGCGGATAGAGCGGTTTGGCTTTGTGCCGGATCCGGAGTATCCCACCTACCCCTTCCATCCGGATGCCATCTATACCGTATTGGCAAAATGCGTGATTGCAGACGGGAAAATCAGGAAGACCGGCTGCATTCCGGCTATCGTGGGGAAGGACGGGAGGACCCGGGTGGTATCCCGGGAAACCGGCGGAGCCCGTGTATTGGAATATTTGGAGGAGATTACCAGGAAGGCCGGGCTAAATGCGGAATATGAATGGGAACAGGACGAGATCATTATAAAATAACGGTTCAGACAGCAGAGCAGGGCAGAAAAGAGAAAGGATGATAAAAATGGCGTATGCAAGCGTAAACGGCGTGGAGCTTTACTATGATGAGTTTGGAAGCGGGGATCAGGTAGTGATCTGTGCCTCCGGGGGAGATTTTAAGCATCCGGATCCTGATGTGTGGCCTTACTATATGGCCAGTTATGGATATCACCTGTATACGGTGACCCTTCGGGGCCACTGGAAATCCACCCACATCACAGAGGATTACGGGAAGGAATGGTACAACATCTGGGCGGATGACATCTATGAATTCGGCAAGCTTGTGGGAGCAAATAGATTTGTTTATATGGGGCTGTCCCACGGCAGCGGCGTGGGCTGGCACCTGGCAGACCGCCATCCGGAGGTATTGAAATCCTTTATCGCCATTGTCTGCGGCCCCCATTACCTCTGCGGGGACCTCAATGAGAAGCAGACCTCCTTTGCCAGGGAGCGGACCATCCAGGCTGCGGATGATCCGGAACTGAAGCTTCAGCTCATCAAAGAGCAGGAGCCTGATTGGAGCAGGATCCCACCGGAGCGCCTGGAGGAGGAAAAGAGGAGATGGCAGGAGCATTATGAGGGCTGGATGGAAATGTCGCCAGAGGAGATGCGTCTGCGCCCCAGGATCGCCTTTGCCTGGATTGACACTGAGGAGGAGCTGATGGAAAAGCTGAAAACCATAAAGGTGCCCATGCTGATGCTGGGGGCCTGCCAGGACAAGATTATCAACCCCAAGGCCATGCTCCGGTCTGCCTGTGCCGTGCCCAATGCCAAGACCATCCTCTGGCAGAGCGCGGATCATGGATTCGCCATGGGCAGGGATGCGCTGGCAGAGGATGCCAGGGATGAGATTTTGCTGTTTTTAAAGCAGCAGGAGCGGAGGGAAGCAGAGGGGAAGGTATAAGACAAGAGGGAATTTGACAAGAAAGGGGAAAGGGAAATGGGAAATATGGGAAATACGCCCAAAACCATGAAGGCATTGGTTGCATATGGGAAGGGAGACTACCGGTTTGAGCCGGAGTACCCGGCCCCGGTGTGCGGGCCGGATGACATCATTATTAAAACAGAGGCTTGCGGAATCTGTGTCAGCGACCTGAAATGCCACCATGGGGCAGCCATGTACTGGGGGGATGAAGTACAGCCGGCCTGGGTGAAGCCCCCCTTTATTCCGGGACATGAATTCTACGGACGGATTGTGGAGCTGGGAGAAAATGTGGAAGGGTATGCCCTTGGGGAACGGATCACGGCAGACCAGATTGTGCCCTGCGGAAAATGCAGGTTTTGCAGGGAGGGACAGTATTGGATGTGCCAGCCCCATGATATGCTGGGCTTTATGTCCTACACCAATGGCGGCATGGCGGAGTATGTCCGTTATCCGAAAAACTGTGTGATCAGCAGGCTCCCGGAGGAAATGACCATGGAACAGGCATTGCTGGTGGAGCCCTACGGCTGCTCCAAGCATGCGGTAGACCGGGCCTCTGTTACCAATGAGGATGTTGTTGTAATCTCCGGTGCGGGGACCCTGGGCCTTGGGATGATCACTTATGCCAGAATGAAGAATCCCAGGCTCTTGATCGTACTGGACCTCATTGGCCAAAGACTGGAAAAGGCAAAGGAATTTGGGGCGGATCTGGTATTCAATCCGGGAGAATGTGATGTGGACAGAGAGATAAAAGCCCTTACGGATGGATATGGCTGCGATGTGTATATTGAGGCCACCGGCCATCCCTCCAGTGTGGTCCAGGGATTAAAAATGGTGCGGAAGCTGGGGCGGTTTGTAGAATTCAGCGTATTTGGCGAAGAGACAACCGTGGACTGGTCCATTATCGGGGACCGCAAGGAGCTGGATATCCTGGGGGCCCATATCAGTCCCTATGCATATCCTTTTGTTATCGAAAATATGAGAAAGGGCAATCTGAAAACCAATGGCGTTGTGGGCCACACCTTTTCCCTGGAGGAATGGGAGACGGCCTTTGAATATGCATCCGGAAAATATGGAGATTTCAGGGCAGCCTTCCGGTTTTAAAGAGGCCGGGCCCTGGGAAAGGCGGAAATCATGAGTATCAGGCCATGTGCCCTGCAAAATCCTGTATTTTGCAGGCTGAAGGAAATCTATGACAACAGGGAGCAGGAGGCCCGCCGCCTGCGGGCTTCGGGCAGGAAGGTCATCGGCCTCTGGGGCGCGGATGTCCCGGAGGAGCTGATCCTGGCAGCCGGTATGCAGCCCATACGGATCTATGCGGATCCGGGAGGGCCGATGGAGGAGGCGGATACCTACCTGGAGTATGCCTTTGACCCAATGGTGCGGGCGCAGTTTCAGAAGGTGGCAGATGGAAGCTATCAGGAGCTGGCGGATGCCATTGCGATCTCCAACAGTACGGATGTGCTGATCCGTATTTATCTGTACCTGCGGGAGCTGAATCGGGTGGAGCAGGAGCGCGGCCTCCCTCCCATTGCATTTATCGACTGGCTGTTCACCCGCAGGCGTATGCACCAGGAGCGCAATGAGCTGGTCATGAAGCTGTTCTGGGAGCAGGTGGAAGCCTGGGCGGGCCATTCTGTTTCCGGGGAGGCCGTAAGGGAGGCTGCCGTGATCTGCAATGAAAACAGGCAGGCCCTGCGGGAGCTGGATGCCCTCCGCCGTGGAGAGCGGGTACATATTACCGGAAGCGAGATGCTGGTAGCCATTGGAAGCGGCTTTTTTATGGAGCGCAGGGAGCATACAGAGCTGCTTCGGCAGCTTGCAGAAGAGGCAGGGCAATGGCCGCAAATTGCGGGGCAGCGGGTATTTTTCACCGGGAGCATGCAGACAGATACTGGGCTGTATGAGCGGATCGAGGAACAGGGGCTTGTGATTGTGGGGGAGGACCATGATTGGGGAGGCCGGTCCTTTGACCGGGATTATAACCGGAATTATCCGCCCCTGCGGGCTTTGGTGGACTGCTACATGCTGCGGGAGTTCAGCAGCAAGAAGGCCTTTGTCAGCCAGAGAGTGGAGGCCCTGGAGCGTCAGGTGAAGGCGGTTAAGGCCAAGGGCGTGATTTTCTATACGAATCTGTATGAGGATGCGGCCAGCTGGGATTACCCTTCCCAGAGAGCGCGCCTGGAGGAGCAGGGAATCGAGACCCTGCATTGTGCCAAAATGCCATGGCCTCTTCCCAAGGAAGAGGAAGCAGGCCTCGCAGAGCAGCTGCAGCAGCTGGCAGGCCGTCTGGAAGAGCGGCAGTCTGCAGCGAAGTCAGGAGAAGGAGAATCCTGCAGGCTGTCAGGAGAAGGAAAGCTGGCAGGCCGTCTGGAAGAAGGGGGGAGGGGATATAGATGCCAGGACAATCAAAGTCAACGGTAGTAAAGAAGCTAAAATCCACGGCAGCTGCCAGCGCCTACCAGAAGCAATGGTTTCTGGGCTTGAAGGAGCGGGTGGAAGCCGGGGAGGATTTCGCCTATCTCAATGCAGATGTGCCCATGGAGATTTTGCGGGCCATGGATATCCCCTTTGTGGTGAATCAGTGGTGGGCGGCCATCTGCGGGGCAAAGCGGATGGCCACCAAATATTACGGGCTGCTGCGGGAAGCAGGCTACCGGGATGATTTGTGCAGCTATTGTGCCACAGCTTTTGCAGAGAGCCTGGACCCGGATGACCACAGGCTGGATCAGGAGGGGAAGCCATTGGGGCCCTGGGGCGGCCTGCCGCATCCCACCCTGGCCATTACCCGGCTCACCTGCGACTGCCAGTCCAAGATCTTTGAGCTGTTTGCAAAAAGCCATGGGGCAGACTTCTATGCCATGGAGAATACCGTGGCAAGGACTGTGCCGCCCAATTGGTTCGAGCTTGCGGCCAATGATTGGGAGAGCCTGTATGACAGGGACCGGCTGGATGCGGCAGTGGAGGAGCTGAAGGAGCTCATTGGCTTCCTGGAAATGAAGACCGGGAAGCTGTGTGACAGGAACCGCCTCATAGAGGTGATGGAGCTGATCAATGAGCAGGAGCGTTGGTATAAGCGGATCCGGGATCTGATTGCAGGGACAAGGCCTGCGCCGGTGACTGTGGTGGATACCATCAATGCGGTGATGCAGGCCCAGTGGCAGCGGGGAACCCGGTGGGCGGCAGACCACGCAAGAGGGCTGTACCAGGAGATCCAGGCCCATGCAGACAAGGGGGAAGGGGCTGTGCCCGGGGAGAAATACCGGCTGATGTGGATCGGGCGCGGAATCTGGCATGATTTCGGATTTTACCAGCGGTTTGAGGAAAAGTACGGCGCAGTGTTTGTGTGGAGCATGTATCTGGCCATGGGAGCGGATGCCTATATCCGGAACCATGTGGAGGAGGATCCCTTAAGGGCCCTGGCAGCCCGCTACATCGGAATGGAGGATTTCCTGCATATGCCCCCCTGGAACAGCCAGTGGTATCTGCAGCAGGCCCGGCAGAACCAGATTGACGGTGTGGTGTACATGGTGCCGGAGAACTGTATGCAGGCAGTGGAGGGAAGCTATTTTATCCAACGGACGCTGGAGGATGCCGGGATCCCGGTGCTGATTTTCCATGCAGATCCAGTGGATGCCAGGAAATGGAACGCAAAGACCATGGCCGGGCTGGTGGAGGAGTTTATTGAGACCAGGGTGGCAAAGGCCCGGCAGCCGGAAGGGTGATTTGCGCGGAGTACGGATGGAAGCGGTATAATGATGCAGCAAAACAGACAGCAGAATGGAGGAGATGGATATGGCAGGAAAGGGGCCTTTGAGCGGATATCGGATTTTGGATCTGACACAGTTTGAGTCAGGGACCGTGTGTACGGAGACCTTGGCCTGGCTCGGCGCTGAGGTCATCAAGGTGGAGCGCCCGGTGGTGGGAGAGCTGGGCAGATATTCCGTGGAGGATATGGAGACAGACACATATGGATTCCTGATTATGAATATGAACAAGAAATCCATTACCTGCAATGCCAAAACGCCCAAGGGCCTGAAGCTTTTGAAGGAGATTTTGGCAGAGAGCGATGTGGTGGTGGAAAATATGGGGCCTGGCAGCATGGACCGCCTGGGCCTGTCCTATGAGGCCTGCAGGGAGATCAATCCAAAGATTATTTATGCCAGCATAAAGGGATTTGCACCGGACAGCCCCTATGCAGAGTATCCGGCCTTTGATCCCATTGCAACCCACATGGGAGGCCTGGTGGCTGCCACCGGGCTTCCGGATCAGCCCATCAAGGCGGGCATTTCTGTGGCAGATTCCGGCACAGGGCTGGCTCTTGCCATGAGCATTATTGCGGCCCTGCTGCAGCGGGAGCGGGAGGGGATCGGGCAGCGCATTGACCTTGCCATGCAGGATTTTATGATCAGCCTGTCCCGGGCCAGCTGGGAGCCCTACTACAATACCGGCCATGCCCCCAGGCGTGTGGGGAACGGCATGCCTCTGGAGGAGGTGGCGCCCTCGGACACCTATCCCTGCAAGCCCTTTGGCGAGAATGATTATGTCCATATCTACTGCAGCCGCTCCCCGGGGAGCAGGCAGTGGGCAAATCTCTGCCATGCCATTGGCCGGGAAGATCTGCTGGAGGATCCGGATATGGCCACGCCGCACAGCAGATACCTTCATCGGGAAAAATGCGACGGGGCGATTCTGGAATTCTGCGCACAGCACACAAAGCTGGAGGTGATGGAGCGGATCGCCGGTGCGGATGTACCTGCCGGGGCCCTGTTGGACGTGAAGGATATCACAGAGGATCCCCAGTATCAGGAGCGGGGCATCATTGTGGAGATTGATCATCCCAAGCGCGGGAAGGTGAAGGTGCCGGGATTTGCACCCCGCCTGTCCGAAAATTATGTGGAATACCAGTGCGCCCCGGGGCTGGGAGAGCACAATGAACAGGTGTATGGGGAGCTTTTGGGATATTCCAGGGAACAGCTGGCACAGATGAAGGAGGAGAAGATCATATGAGGCAGCAGGCCTGCAAATGGCGGCTGTGACCAGTCTTGGGAATGTGAATCCACCATAAATATTAAATTTGTGAAAACTTTCACATGACCTGGTTGAGGGAAGCCTCCGTTTCTGCTATACTGATTGTATAGAAAAAAGGAAACGGAGGTTTTTTGTGAAAGGGAGAAGAAAAAAAACAAGTCTAAAAAAGTTTGGAAATCTGAAAAAGCTTAAGCTGCGCAATTTTATCGGCCTGACAATTGCAGGCCTGGTCAATGCCTTTGGCGTGAACATATTCATTGCCCCGGTGGAGCTCTATGACAGCGGCGTCTCCGGGACGTCTATTTTTTTGTCTCAGCTGACGCCGGATTATCTCAGCCTGTCCCTGTTTCTGCTGGTGCTGAACGTACCGCTGTTCCTGTTCGGCATGAAGCGGCAGGGGAAGATTTTTACGATCTATGCGGTTTACGCTGTCCTGATTTATTCCCTGGGCACCTTTTTGATTGTGGACGTTCTGCCGGTGGACGTGAGCATAGCCTCGCCTCTGGCAGGCACGGATCTGCTGCTGTGCGCGCTGTTCGGCGGGGTGATCTCCGGAATCGGAAGCGGCCTTGCCATCCGGTTTGGAGGGGCCATGGACGGGATCGAGGTGCTGGCTGTGATCTTTGCAAAGCGAATCGGGCTTACGGTGGGGACCTTTGTGATGGTCTATA
>CAJUQB010000096.1 GCA_910588285.1 uncultured Lachnospiraceae bacterium | reverse complement strand
CCGCACTGGTAGCTTTTGCAAAATATCAGAACATCGAAAAGCTGACCCGCGAAATCCTGATTGAACTGGTAGACCATATCAAGGTTTACGAAAACGGCAATATCAGCGTTCATTTTAAGTTTGCGGACGAGTTCCGCCGGATTGCCGAGTATATTGAAATCAACACCACTGACACCGCCGAGGCGGGCTGACCCCCGCCAAAGCATGAAATCCTTTTGACAGTGTGTTTTCCTAATAAAACGCAATCTTATCAGTTTGACAACTTCCATTTTCACAATCCCTAGCTTGGCGCCACCGTACTGCAGGATATAGCAAGAAACTTTTTGAACTTGTTTTTGAGGCTCCCGTGGATGTGGAAATATTGCAAAGCATAAGATAGGGATTTGATTACTGTCTGCTGAGAGTCACGTTTAGCAAAGGTTAGAATTTATATTACATTAGGAGATGCCATGAAAGGATTTAACCGACCAAATCAATTATTTTCCCTTTGTGGGTTGAATTGCGGGCTTTGCCCCATGTTTTTGAATAAAAACTGCCCTGGCTGCGGCGGCGGTGAAGGAAATCAGTCGTGTAAAATTGCAAGGTGCAGTATAGAGCATGGCGGTGTTGAATATTGTTTCCAATGCAGTGAATACCCTTGCGAAAAATATGATCATATTGACGATTTTGATTCCTTTATAACACATCGAAATCGAAAATCCGATATGGAAAAGGCCAAACGATTCGGGATAGACACCTATAATGCAGAACAGACGGAAAAAGCAAAAATCCTGGAGATTTTCTTGTCGGGCTATAATGATGGCCGCAAAAAAACACTCTTTTGTGTAGCCGTCAACCTTTTGGAACTGCAAGAGCTGCAAACGGTACTTAGAGAAATTGATCGTAAACCTGATATGGAAACACTGACTCTCAAAGAAAAAAGCGCTTTTGTTGCCGGATTACTGCAGGATGCAGCGGCAACAAAAAATATTGACTTAAAGCTCCATAAGAAAAAGGGATAATTTGAATATGCTATGATTTTTACACATGAATCAATGCTTATAGATCATCTAATCTTCCCTTCCCCCAATTAAATATTTTTGAAACTGCGCCACATATTTTGGGTGGTGCTTTTTCTTTGTAATAAAACGCAAAGGTGTTGAATGCCTTTGCGTTTTTTATTAACCAAACTCAATAAGGAGGCGATTTTTATGTGGAACATGATTACACACTTTCTTACATTCACCGGAGGAATGTCTGCCGGCGTTGTGCTGATGTGTCTTTTGCAGACAGGAAAGCAGGCGGACGAAGAATTTGAAGATATGCAAAGGAGGTCTGAACATTGAAATTAGTGATTGCGGAAAAGCCCTCTGTCGCCATGTCGCTAGCGGCGGTCCTGGGCGCAAATGAAAAAAAAGACGGCTACCTGGAGGGCGGCGGCTACATGGTGAGCTGGTGCGTGGGGCACCTTCTGGAACTGGCGCAGCCGGAGGCTTATGGGGAACAGTATGCCAGATGGCGTTATGGTGATCTGCCGATCCTGCCGGAAGAATGGAAATACGAGTTGCCGAAGGATAAGAAAAAGCAGCTTGACCTTCTTTGCCGGCTGATGAAAGATAAACGGGTGGAATCGGTGGTATGTGCTACCGATGCCGGGCGCGAGGGTGAACTAATCTTCCGTCTGGTCTATGAACACGCCGGATGTAAGAAACCGATGGAACGCCTCTGGATTTCCAGTATGGAGGATGCGGCGATCCGTGACGGGTTTGAACACCTGCGTCCTGGCAGCGACTACGATAAGCTCTATGACGCGGCGGTCTGCCGGGCCGGGGCTGACTGGCTGATCGGCATTAACGCCACCCGGCTTTTTTCTGTCCTGTACGGCGTCACCTTAAATGTGGGGCGCGTCATGTCGCCCACGCTGGCCCTCCTGGTACAGCGGGAGGCGGATATTGAGGCATTTGCGAGTAGACCCTTTTATGTGCCGGAGATCACCTGCGGCGGCTTTACTGCTTCCGGCGAAAAGCTGGCGGACAAGGACGGGGCTGAAAAAATCCGTATGGAAAGCGACGGGCAGGCGGCCTCGGTGCTGTCCGTGGAAAAGCAGGTCAGGACGGTGCAGCCGCCCCGCCTGTACGACCTGACGACCTTGCAGCGGGAATGTAACCGTATCTACGGCTATACAGCCCAGCAGACCCTTGACTATGTGCAATCCCTCTATGAGAAAAAGCTGGCTACCTATCCCCGGACGGACAGCCAGTATCTAACCGAGGATATGCAGGCAACAGCCGCCTCCCTGGTCCTCTGGCTGCGAGACAATATGCCCTTCGGGAAGGGGTGCGCCGGGGAACCGGATATTGGCCGGGTAACGGATAGCGGCAAAGTCCCCGACCACCACGCGATTATCCCCACGGCGGAGATTGCCCGGACGGATTTGTCGGGGCTTCCTTCCGGGGAGCGGGATGTGCTGACGCTGATCGCCGCAGGGCTCCTTTCTGCCACGGCCCAGGCCCACCGGTTTGAGGCGGTGGCGGCGGTTCTGGACTGCCGGGGCCATTCCTTCACGGCAAAAGGGAAAACCGTGTTGCAGGCCGGATGGAAGGAAGTGGAACGCCTCTACCGAATGGGATTAAAAGAACCCAGGCCGGAGGATGACGGGAATACGGACGCCTCCCTCCCCGTGCTGCAGGAAGGGCAGGTATTTGAAACGGCCTCTGCCAGCGTCCGGGAGGGCAGGACTTCCCCGCCAAAGCATTATACGGAGGATTCCCTTCTGGCGGCAATGGAGACTGCCGGCGCCGGGGACATGCCGGAGGACGCCGAGCGCAAGGGGTTAGGCACCCCGGCCACCCGTGCCGCCATACTGGAAAAACTGGTATCTGCCGGTTTTGTGGAGCGCAGGAAGAAACAGCTTATCCCCACGGAGAAAGGCACAAACCTGATCCTGGTGCTGCCGGATAACATCAAATCCCCTGTCCTGACAGCGGAATGGGAATCCATGCTGAAACAGGTGGAATGCGGCGAGCTGGCAGCAGATACTTTTATGGGGCAGATCGCGGACATGAGCCGTGCGCTGGTAAAGGAGCATACTGCCCCGGAGGAACGTTTTGCGGGCCTGTTCCCGGACGCAAAAAGAAACGGGCGTGAGGCCGTTGGCACCTGCCCCCGCTGCGGCGCTTCCGTGTATGAGGGCAAAAAAGGGTTCTTCTGCGATAACCGGGACTGTTCCTTTGCATTGTGGAAAGACAATAAGTTCTTTTCCGGCAAGAAAAAATCCATAATAAAGCCTGTTGCGGAGGCCCTTCTGAAAGAGGGCCGCGTTTCCATGTCCGGGCTTTACAGCGAAAAGACGGGAAAGCCCTATGACGCGGTGGTGCTTCTGGATGACACAGGCGGAAAATATGTCAATTTCAGACTGGAATTTCCAGCGAAGAAAGGCAGGGGGAAATGAGCGGGCCGCCCTCACGGGAATTAACCAGGCAGGAACGGGCGGCGATCCGAAGGCAGGTGACGGAACTGTGCGCCAACTATGACAGCCAGGATAAGCTCTGCCGCCCTCTGGACTGCCCTTGTTACATGCTGCATAAATGGTGGACCGGCTCTTTCTGCCGCTACTTCCGGGAGGCAGTGCTGCCGATGGACCCGGCGCTGGAATCTGCCGTTACCGGCGAGGACACTTCCTTAAAACAGAAAACCTGCCCGGTCTGTGGCAGGGCGTATCTTCCCACCACCAGCCAGGCATACTGTTCGGATTCCTGCCGCGCCTTTGCCAGACGGAAATCCGAGCGGGAACGCAAGCGCCGGAACAGGCAGAACCAGGGGTGATATGTCCGCAATTTAACCCAAAAGAGGCTTGATTTCAGGGGCTTTCGGGGCCCGGTTTGAGGGGTGGCTGGATAAGAATACTCCGGCGCCCTAAAACGGCCCTAAGTTGCGGACAAAAAGAAAAATGGGGAGGGATGTTTATCGGAAAAATAAAAATTCCAATCGTGCCGGAAGTCATGCGGATCGACACATGGACGCAGGCCATTGACATACAGCAGATCGACAACCGGCGCTTTATGTATAACCCGGACACGGGGCTGTTAGTTTTAGGCCGCCAGTATGCGACTGTAAGCCTGACGGATTCCAGCCATGCCGGCGAGCTTGCGGCTGCCGGTATCACAAAGGATTATGATGCCTTTGTCCGGGGCTGGGTCGGAACCGGAGGGGATTACCCTGTGGGGGTGGTCCATTTCGCGCCCAGCGTGGATGCACGGAACATAGGATTATTTGACCGGGCATTTGACACTTTGAAGATGTTTGCGGATAACGGGCTCATGTGCGGAACCGTGGTCCGCGGGTTCGGGAAGGAGTGGGAACAGCCGGTCTCTGCCATTTTAACGGATATGTGGCAGCCGGCAGCAAAGTCTTCCGTCCGCAGGCAGCTAAAGAAACAGCCGGGGGCAAAAGCCGCCCGGCAGAAAACCAACCATCAACAGGAACGATAGGAGGCGGATTTATGAATATCAACACGGTCACAACCGACGACCTGCGGGGCATGGAGGGCAAAGACGGCCTGATCCTGCAGGGCTGCGGCGGGGATTTGAAGGAATGGGTGGACGGGATCAATGAGATGTTCACCGAGGCGGGCATTTTGAAGGACGGCAGTAAATTTGAGGATGTTTCCACTTTACAGTATGGGGAGCTTACCTGCCTGCTCTACCCTTTCGAGGATGTAAAGCTGGACATCGGGAAACTTGCCATCTGGCGGTTACAGACCCATGCGGATTTCGGGGGTACCTGGCTATCCGATTTTGTACCGAACCGTCTGGGCGGCTTTATCAGTGAGCCTTCGCCGGAGCCGGAGAAACCGGACTGCGCGTTGATCGGCCAGAACGGGAATGTTTTCAACCTGGTAGGGATTGCGGCCCGCACCCTCCGCAGGAATGATATGGCGGACCAGGCAAAAGAAATGTCGGACCGGGTGTTTGCTTCCGGCAGCTACCATGAGGCGCTGAACATCATCGGCGAGTATGTCAATATCACGGATTCCGAAAGGGAGCCGGAGCACAGGGCCTCGGTCCGGCAGCAGATAAAAGAAACAAAGACGGCGGAACCGGACAAAAAGCAGAAAACGCCGAAACAGCAGGAACGGTAAGGAGGATCAGGATGGGAAAAGAAAAAGTATACGGCGTGTGGGCGGTCCGCAGCGGCGCTTCCATTTTTGGGCGTGCGGAGGGCTGGTGCAAGGAGGACGGAAAGCCTCTGGAATTTGATTCCGAGAGAGCCGCCCAGGATTATGCGGATGAGGCCGGACGCCATGCCACGGCCAATGTCCGCTACTATGTGGAGGAAAAAGAGCCGGAACCGGGCGCAATAAAAAAACATGCGGCACAGCCGGATTTGGATGTCCGCGCCCATGAGGAAATAACGCCGAGAAATGACGCGGCGGAAAAACGCGGCGAGATTCCCGGCAGGCAGATCACGCCGGAGGCAGACCCGCTGGTGGAAATCCGCTCTGCGGTCCACAGCAACTATGCGGGCATGGTCGCCATGCTAGGCGCGGACAACCGGGTGTACCTGGGGCGTGAGGAACGCTTCCACTGCCAGGATATGCAGGCGGCCTATGTGGAGTACCGGAAAGCCGGGTACAGCAAAAAATTCCGTGCGGTACATGAGACGGAAATCCTTCTGCACCAGGCGGCGAAGAAATACTTTGACGAGCTGGGGATCACAAAGCTGCCCTCCGTCAAATCTCTGCGGGAGGAATATGCCGGACTTCTGGAACAGAAACGGAAAGCCTATTCTTCTTACAAACAGGCCAGAGCCGATATGAAGGAGCTTTATAATATCCGGGCAAATGTGGAGCATTTGCTGGACATTCCTACCGGGCGGGAAACGCAAAGGGAATCGCAGAAGTCACGGCAATAGGGTTCCTTATGTTTTCGGTTTTCTGCGTTCCAACGGAACGCGCAGCCATCACCGCAGGTGATGATCTCAGGGGTTTGGGGACATGTCACCAACAAGCATTTTGGCAGGAATACCGGAAACGGATTCCTGCCAAAATACGCAATCTTACGGAAGATTGCATTGCTTGCAGATTTGCTTTCTTCGGAGAAACGAAGTATAATATATGGCGGAGGTGTTACTATGGATTATATCACGACAAAAGATGCCGCCGCTAAATGGGGCATATCTGATAGGCGAGTTTTACAATATTGTACCGCAAATCGCATTGATGGAGCTATAAAAATGGGGAACATGTGGCTTATTCCAAAAACTGTAGAGAAGCCGATTGATGGTCGGACAAAACAAGGAAAGGAGCAAAAGTATGAGTAATATATTACTTCTTGAAGATGATTTGGGCCTGATTAACGGGCTTTCTTTTGCGTTCAAAAAACAGGGATTTGAATTAGTTGTTGCCAGAACCCTCAAAGAAGCAGATGGTTTGTGGGCGGATGGAAAATATGATTTGCTGGTGCTGGATGTAGCATTACCAGATGGTACCGGATTTGAATTTTGCAGAAAAGTGCGGCAGGTTTCCAAAGTACCTATCATTTTTTTGACAGCAGCAGATGAAGAAATGAACATTATCATGGGATTGGACATTGGCGGAGACGATTATATTACAAAACCATTTAAGCTAGGGGTGTTAGTGTCCAGAGTAAATGCGCTGCTGCGCCGGGCAAAAGATTTCAGTTCCGCAGATACGCAACTGGAATCCAACGGAATAAAAGTGCTTTTGCTACAAGGGCAGACGTTTAAGAATGGAAAACTATTGGATCTAACTGCCGCAGAATATAAGCTGCTGTGCTTGTTTATGAGAAATCCGAACATGGTACTGACCAAAGAACGAATTTTAGATAAGCTGTGGGACTGCGATGGAAATTATATTGACAGCAGTACCCTTACCGTATATATGAGGCGGCTGCGTATGAAAATAGAGGATAATCCAAGTGAACCACAAATGCTCTTGACAGTTCGGGGAATGGGCTACAAATGGAATGTAATTAGGTGAGGTGGCCTATGAAAATATTTGCAAACAAAGAAATCAAAAAATTGTTTCTTGTAGTATCCGTTATTTTGGGAGCCGCCCTTCTACTCACACAAGGGTTCTTGTGGCTGTGCAATCAGCGGTTCTCTTTATTCCTTCTGCTTATTTTCCTATTGGCGGGAGGGGCTATATTGGCAGCGTGTTGTTCCTATTTCAAAAAACAGAATCAAGTCATGGAACAGGCGGTCTCACAGATCCATGCGTATCTTGACGGAGATCGCAATGCCCGTATTGAATGTGATGATGAGGGCGAACTGTATCGGTTGTTTCATTCTGTCAATTCTCTGGCGGCTGTCCTAAATGCTCATGCAGATAACGAACTTCGGGAAAAAGAATTTTTGAAAAATACGATCTCTGATATTTCCCACCAACTGAAAACACCGCTGGCTGCTTTGAATATTTATAATGGGCTGCTTCAGGACGGAGATATGGAACCTGGTACGGTAAAAGAGTTTGCTGATTTATCCGAACAGGAACTTGATCGCATTGAAACACTGGTACAAAACCTGCTCAAGATTACAAGATTGGATGCCGGTACCATTGTGTTGGAAAAGACCATAGAGAATGTGGCGGATATGATGCGGGATATTGAACTGCATTTTGCATATAGAGCCAGACAGGAAAAGAAGGAAATTATTCTGTTTGGCTCGGATCATGTTTCTCTTTTCTGTGATCGTGATTGGCTGTCTGAGGCAATCGACAATATTGTGAAAAATGCGTTTGACCATACGGAAAGCGGCGCTACTATTCGTATTGAGTGGAAAACGTTGCCATCTGGCGTTCAAATTGTGGTAAAGGATAATGGATGTGGCATCCACTCAGAGGATATACACCATATTTTCAAGCGTTTTTATCGCAGTCGTTTTTCAAAAGACACACAGGGTATCGGCCTTGGCCTCCCGCTTGCGAAAGCAGTCATTGAAGCACACAAAGGAGCAATCGAGGTAGACAGCGAATTGGACAGGGGAACAAGTTTCACGATGAATTTTCTGATTCCTACAAAATTGTAGGCTGATTGTAAGGTTACAGTAATATTTCAGCGCTATTCTTTCAATCGTAGATAGGAATTGAAACCTACCTGTCTGCATCGCAAGAATATAAGAAAGAGGTGTTTGCACTATGAATTTATTAGAGGTCAAAAATATTAGTAAGACCTATGGCAGCGGTGAAACTGCTGTAAAAGCGCTGAGGAATGTCAGCTTTTCTGTTCCTAAGGGAGAATATGTGGCAATCGTCGGAGAATCTGGTTCCGGTAAAAGCACACTGCTAAATATGATTGGTGCTTTAGATATGCCAACAACCGGCAAGGTACTGATTGATGGCAAGGACATTTTTTCCATGAATGATCGAAAATTGACGGTATTTCGCCGCAGGAATATCGGCTTTATCTTTCAGGCGTTTAACCTAATCCCGGAACTGACGGTGGAGCAAAATATGATTTTTCCGTTATTGCTGGATTATCAAAAGCCGGATAAAAGGTATTTGGAGGAACTGCTGACGGTACTGAATTTGAAAGACCGTCGTAATCATTTGCCCAGTCAGCTTTCTGGCGGTCAGCAGCAGAGAGTGGCGATTGGTCGCGCATTGATTACTCGTCCTTCCCTGATTCTGGCGGATGAGCCAACAGGAAATCTGGATTCCCAAAACAGCAGTGAGGTCATTACATTGCTCAAAGAAACATCAAAAAAATACGAGCAAACCATTATTATGATCACTCATAACCGTAGCATTGCGCAAACAGCAGACCGAGTATTGCAGGTGTCTGATGGCACTTTGACTGATTTTGGGAGGTGTCGTGAATGAAAAGCTATCTTAGTCTCATTCCCATCTCTGCGAAAGTCCACCGTCGTCAAAATCGTATGACGCTGCTTTGTATTGTATTTGCTGTGTTTATGGTAACGGCAGTATTCAGTATGGCTGAAATGGGCTTTAGAATGGAACAGGCTCGATTGGTTGGCAAGCATGGAAGTTTCTCTATTGGAGATTTGCTTGGCAGTTCAATGGGACAAACCCTTCTTTCTGTTGCGGTTGTTCTGTTCTTGCTGATTTTGATTGCAGGCGTTTTGATGATTTCCAGCAGTATGAACAGTAGCGTTGCACAGAGAACCAAATTTTTTGGAATGATGCGCTGCATTGGTATGAGTAAGCAGCAGATCATTCGGTTTGTCCGTTTAGAGGCATTGAACTGGTGCAAAACGGCTGTGCCTATCGGCCTTGTTTTAGGGGTTGTTACTACATGGGGATTGTGCGCGGTACTGCGTTTTGTAGTCAGAGAAGAATTTTCTAATATTCCCCTTTTTGGTATCAGTATTTTTGGCATTGCCTGCGGTATCTTTGTAGGACTGATTACTGTACTAATTGCCGCAAATGCTCCGGCAAAACATGCTGCAAAAGTATCTCCTATTACAGCGGTATCTGGAAATGCGGGTCATGAAAAAACAATGCGTCATTCGCCGTATATAGGATTCGGAAGAATTGAAGCCCTTCTTGGTGTCAGTCATGCGGTCTCCAGGAAGAAAAATTTATTCCTGATGACAGGTTCTTTCGCGCTTAGCATCATTTTATTTTTGAGTTTTTCTGTTATGATCAATTTTGTGGATTATCTGATACCTCAATCAGCTGCCACATCAGATCTTGATATTGCAAGTGATGTTGGTAACGCTATTCCTCGGGAATTGCTTACATCCATCCGTGCAATGGATGGGGTGAAAGAGGTTTACGGGCGTCGTAGTGTGTTTGATGTTCCTGCCATACTAACAGGCGATACCGACTTTTCCAGTACCGTTGATCTGATTTCTTATGACGATTTTGATTTGCAATGTCTGAAAAAAGACGGTGCTTTGAAAAGGGGGAGTGATCTGTCCGAAGTTTATGGGAACAGTCGCTTTGTTTTAGCAACATCTGATCAAGACAGTACATGGAAAATCGGTGACACCATTCAAATCGGGGAGGAAACCCTTACTATAGCCGGATTATTAAAAAATGATCCCTTTAGCGAGAATGGATTGACAAACGGAAAACTCACATTGATTACCTCCGGTGAAACATTTTTCCGGTTGACGGGGACTGAAGATTATTCTCTTGTACTGATTCAGACAACAGGAGATGTTACGGACGAAAATGTTCAGGCAATCCAAAATTCCGTAGATGAAACATATCGTTTTCGGGATAAACGCGACGAGCGCACTACTGGAACTTATATGGCTTTTGTTTTCTGTGTCTATGCGTTTTTAGCAATTATTGCACTGGTAACGCTAATGAATATCATCAATAGTATTTCCATGAGTGTGTCTGCCAGAATAAAGCAATACGGGGCTATGCGGGCAGTAGGAATGGATGAAAGACAAATGACAAAAATGATTGCTTGCGAAGCATTCACTTATGCTGTTTTGGGGTGTGTTGTTGGTTGTGCTATTGGTTTGCCACTTAGCAAGCTACTGTATGATTTCCTTATTGCAGGACATTTTCCATCTGCGGTATGGCAGCTTCCAATTACCTCTTTGGGCATCATTCTTTTGTTTGTTTCGATTGCGGCAATCGCAGCTGTGTATACTCCGGTGAAGCGGATTCGTAATATGTCGATTACTGCAACAATCAATGAATTGTAAAAGAATAAAAGTAAATTCTAAAACGCTATACTGTCATATTTAGTGGAATCCCAGAAAAAGTTCTTGCACCACGCAACGACATTGATAGACTGAAAGAAAGGCGGTATAATAAGGATACAGCAAGTAACATAAAAGCTGTAGTGAGATAAAAATACAAATATAGTTGGAGTAGGTGGTGAAACGATGTTTAGGATAGGAGAATTTTCAAAGCTGGCGCAGGTATCTATTCGTATGCTTCGCTACTATGACGAGGTAGGACTTCTGACACCAGCAGAGGTTGACAAGTGGACAGGACACCGACTGTATTCAGTAAAGCAAATACCGCGTCTAAATAAAATTCTGTATCTGCGGGATAGTGGACTGAATGTTTCGGAAATTGCGCTTGCCTTGACGATGGACGAGCAATCACTTCTTGCGCAGCTCGACAAAAAACGCATAGAGATAGAAAATACAATACAGGCCGAACGAGAAAAGCTGCGGAAGATCGAACTTACAAAAAGTGAAATACAGGGTGGTAAAGGAGAATTACACTATAACATATCCGTTAAGTCAATTCCGGCGTATCAGGTGCTATCCTTGCGGAAAATTGTACCGAATTACTATTCCGAGGGCGACTTATGGAAAGAACTTTCTACTTTTACAGAAGCGCAAAAAATCGAAATAATGGGCAATACACTTTCCATTTATCACGATACAGAATTTCGAGAAACAGATGTTGATATTGAGCTATGCGCTCCAGTAAAGAAAATGGGAAAGGCAAAAGAGCCATTTTGTTTCCACATGACAGAACCAATCCCGTATATGGCTTGCACAATGGTCTATGGCGATTTTGCAAATATAAAAGGCGCCTACCTTGCCTTTGCCGAATGGTTGCAGACAAACAGCGAATACAAAATGTCTAACCCGATGCGTCAGATCGTGCATAGAGGTCCGTGGAATGAGAATAACCCTGAAAAATATTTGATTGAGCTTCAAATACCGCTGGAACATGCATGATTGTATAGACTTTGAAATGTCCTGTGAAAAATGCAGGGCATTTTTTATTTTTCCCTATTGCATCTCACATGATGTGAGGTCTTATATTGGTTTTACCAACAAAAGCAAGGAGGAAAAATATGACCTATCAATTAAAAGCCATTGGCAAAGTAAAAAATGATGAAAACGGCACATTTATTCAGTTAGAGCCGGAGTACATTCCCGGACTGCAAGCCTTAGAGGGCTTCAGCCACATCAATGTCCTTTGGTGGTTCAGCGATTGCGACAACGACGCAGACCGGAATGAATTACAGACAGAACAGCCCTATAAAGGCGCACCCGAAGTCATGGGTGTATTTGCGACACGATCTCCTGCGCGTCCGAACCCTATTGCATTAACAGCGTCCGAAATTATTAACATTGATTTCACTAACGGAATGATTCATGTTACATTCATTGATGCAAATGACAATACGCCCGTAATTGACATCAAGCCCTACACTCCGAGTTTTGACAGGGTTGAAACACCTGGTGTTCCCGCATGGTGCAGCGAATGGCCGAAAAGCACAGAAGCGTCCGGCTATTTTGATTGGGGACAGGTATTCAAATTTTAAGAGGGGGGTGGCTTATGAAATTACAGGATTATGTTCAGAATAAACCTGTTCTTGAAACGGAACAGCTTATCCTGCGCCCTCTGCGAAAAGAAGATGTTTCAGATTTGAAAGAATGGTTGGGTGACAGTTCCATTTATCAGTATTGGGGAAAACGCCCCGGGAAAAGTGACTTAAACCCGGAATTGCTTTTTCAAAAGCCGGAGAAACCCACAAAAAGTTTTCATTGGGGTATTGTTCACAAACAAGATTATAAAGTCATCGGGGATATGTGGGTGTATCTCATTGAGAATGACCGCATGGCAAAAGTAGCATTTCGCCTTTCTCCTGCCTATCAAGGCAACCGACTTATGACAGAAGCGCTGGCGAGAGTAGCTATCTTTTGCTTTGAAGAAACAGAATTGCAGCGTCTTTGGGCTGATGTTCATGTACAAAATATTGCATCGTATAAAACTTTGGAAAAAGCAGGCTTCAAGCGTGAGGGTCTTATCCGTGAGGGTAAAATGGTAAACACATACTGCGATTACTATTTGTATGGTATGAATAAGGCTGATTATATTGAAATCACCGATAGGGGGGCTACCCCCTTACGAGCACTGTGAACGCTTTTTCCGAAAAAAACTGAATCCATATAGCTCCAATCTGCTGAACGACGGCAAAAGAAAAAAGCCGTCGTTCAGCAACCCTTATTCCATGTCTCTATTTTACAAAGTGCATTTTCCTAATCAAAAAGCGCATTGCGTGAAAAGCCCGGCAAAAAATAGAATGATATAATTTGAACATCAAATATAGGAGGTGCCGCAATGCACGCATATGAAGCAATCGAACAATCCTTGACTTTTATCGAGGAACACCTGACAAAAGAATTTTCAACGGAAGAACTGGCAAATACTGTCGGTCTGTCCACCTTTTATTTTCAGCGCTTGTTCAAGCGGCTGGTAAATAAACCGGTTCAGGAATATGTGAAACTCCGCCGTTTGGCAAAGGTTATTGAAAATCTGAAAAGTACCGAACAGAGGATTCTTGACGTTGCCTTGGACTATGGTTTTTCAAGCCATGCGAATTTTACACGAGCTTTCAAGGAAACGTATGGGATTACCCCTGAAAACTACAGGAGGGATTTACCAATGCTCAATACATTCGACAAACCGGAAGTTTCTATGAATTACGTTTTGGTAGACGAAGGGGTTCCGCTGGTGGTAGGAAATATCGTCCTGGAAATCCAGAGAAAGACATTGGAAAAACCGGAAATTTACCTCGGCTTGGAAACGGAAGTTCGTATTTCTGAACAAATGCCGGTTGGTGAAAGCACAGGTGTAGATGTGCCAGGACAGCTTTGGAAGCGCTATCAAATGGAGAAGGCTTCAATCGCAGCCAATCTAAATACTGCTATAGAAATGGGAATGTCCCATGCGGAAGGTACTGCACAAAACTTTTTCACTTATTTTGCAGGCGGCCTTGTTCAAAATAATCCGGACCGGCTGCAAGATGGTTTTGTTAAGAGAGAACTCTCGGTAGGAGAATACATCGTTTGCAGAGTCGAAGCAGAAAATTTTGAGGATTTGGTAACGGTCGCTTTAGATCAGGCCAGCAAATACCTTTTTGGTATATGGTTGCCTCATCACAACTTAACCACGGAGCCTTTTTCGGCAGAAAAGTATTACCGTTACTTGGAGGGTATGGCCTGTGTGGAAATTTGGGTTAAGCCCCTGCCGCTGAAAAATAAAAGCTAAGGAGGAAAATAAGAATGGATTGGAATTTGCTCTATTCAAATGTAACGCCGCCTACGTGGGAGCAGATTACAGAATATATAGGTAGCCCGTTATGGGCGGACTTCAATGAGCGTATCCAGTCCGCCTACCAGATCAAGCCCTACATGAAATACAGCCGTTGTTCCATGCAGGCAGGCTGGAATATTAAGTATAAAAAAGGCGGAAAGTCTCTTTGTACGCTCTATCCGATGCAAGGCTATTTTATCGCTCTCGTGGTTGTAGGAAGTCGTGAACTTACGGAGGCAGAGTTTCTTATGCAACGATGTTCCGACTATGTGCAGACAGTATTCAAAAACACGAAAATCGGTAATGGACAGAAATGGTTGATGCTGGATGTAAGGGATAGAGGGATTATGGATGATGTATTTAGCCTCATCAATCTCAGAAAGCATATACCGTCATAGCAGGAAATAATATTGATTAACTTGCCATACACTTGTCAAGTTTCTTGCGTTATAATAAAGGCGGAGGTGTATGGTATGCAGATGAACAGACTGTTTCAAATTGTTTATTATTTATTGGAAAACGGAAAATCTTCGGCTCCTGAACTGGCAGAAAAATTCGAGGTTTCTACTCGAACCATTTACAGAGATTTAGATACCATTAGCGCGGCAGGAATCCCAATTTATGCTACACAGGGAAAAGGCGGCGGTATCTCTTTGATGAAAAATTATGTTCTGGACAAGTCTATATTTTCAGAAAAGGAGCAGGAACAAATACTGATAGCCTTACAGGGCATTGCTTCCACAGAAGGTGAAAATGCGGATGAACTGCTTTCTAAATTGTCAGCACTCTTTCAAATTAAGTGGACGAATTGGATAGAAGTTGATTTTTCTGACTGGAATAAAAATAAGGCGGATCAGATATTTAGTGAAATTAAAAAATCTATTTTTGACAGAAGAATCGTCACCTTTTCTTATTTTGGCAGTAACGGTCTGTATTTATCTCGTTCTGTGAAGCCGCTTAAATTGATCTTCAAGGGCAATGACTGGTATTTATACGGATTTTGCCTTTTAAGAAACGACTACCGCTTTTTTAAATTGACGCGCATAAAAGATTTGGTAATTTCCGCTAAAACGTTCATAAGGGACATGTCGGATTTACCAAAGGAAAAATGGAAATGCCCCATTACAATACGGTTTCTGTTACTTTGAAATTCTCTCCGCAAGTTGCTTTTCGTGTGTATGATGAATTTGCCGAGAACATTACAACAGACGAAGAAAATAATCTATATGTAACCTCAAATTTACCAGACCATGATGTCATTTATCATTATCTGCTTACTTTTGGAGAGCATGTCGAGGTGCTCTCCCCATCGCATATCCGGGCTGGGATAAAAGAAAAGGTATGCTCCATTCTAAAAAAATATGAAACATGACACAGGATTTCAGGTTTTGTTTGTTATACTTGTTTTAGAAACAGAAGACTTTTAGTATACAGTTGAAATGAAAGCACAAATACCCATACTGACAGAGGGGGGTGATTACATGGGAAATTAGCTGTATTTGATATATCTGAACCGGGCGGTATAATTGCAGAAAAGCTGCTCATGCTGTTAAGCGCCCGTCAGCGTCAGGAATTGTTAAGTTATCTTTTCAATTCCCAAAAACAACAAGATAATCTGGCCGACAGCCCATGCGTCATTTCCGAAACTTATAAAGTGCAAACAACTATTGATGAACCGTTTACAGAGATTCAAGTGGGCGATTTATATTTCTGCCAGGAACAACGGCTTGTATGTATTAGCGAGCAGGTAATTGAATTAACTGCTAAAGAATTTGACATTCTTGCTTTGTTAATCACTCACCCGAAACGGGTATTTACTTATGAGGTGATTATGGAATTGATTTGGAATGAGGAATCTTCCTACTACTCTCGTAAAGCAGTCAACAACCATGTGAGCAATCTGCGGAAGAAGTTGAAAGTTACGCAAGATTCCCCGGACTACATCAAAAGCGTTGTTGGCGTTGGATATAAATTTGAAGTGCCATAATATAGGTTCCCGGCTATCGCTGAATTTATCATCAACACATTAGGCAATCTGAACTATTCCCGCCGACGGTAAATCACAAGCTGACAGCCACAGTCGGCGGGACTTCGGGCCTAGTTGGTTCGAATGTTGATAGATTGTTTCAGCTATTATATATTTGTCTGGATACCAATATGTCTTTGGCAGAAAAGGCGAATGCAAGCTAATACAAAAAAGCTGCTAGAATAAGAACCAATGGAGGAAGGAAAATGAAGTTCACAGTAACAAGAATACTCGCATTTGTTATGGCTCTTATGCTGTTATCTTTAGCAGCTTGTTCTAACAAACCAAAACAGAATGATGCAGCCACAGACTCAGTGCTCTCGGACTCAGAAGCAATAATCTCGACGAAACCATCACAATCTCCCAATAGTGCGGCACCAAGAAATGCCTCGTCATTGGCGCAGTTTGCAGATGTGCGAGGTGGTTTTTTTACAGGAGATAACGTGCTATCACCAAGTGAGTATAAGGCCGAGGATATGTACACATATCAATTCAACGAGCATACTGTTTTTGCAGGTAATGAAACACTTCAGCAAGAAATTATGGAAAATGGCAAAAACCCCGGACTTGGCATACGCGCTTTGCATGGGCAGGGTATCACTGGCGAAGATGTATCAGTTGCAATTATTGACGAGGCTATTTTTTTAGAACCGCCTGAGTTTTCAGACAGAATTGTGGATTACTATGAATGTTATGATGTACAGTCACAGGGGGGAATGCACGGCAATGCCGTTATCAGCATATTAGCAGGAAGAACCTGCGGCGTTGCTCCTGGTGTGAAGGTTTATTATGTCGCAGTTCCTTCGGGGCTTTCTGATTCGGCTTATTGGGCGGACGGCCTAAATTGGATTATAGATAAGAATGAATCCCTACCGGAAAAGGATAAAATACGTGTAGTTTCGGTATCTGCAAATCTGTCAGGGTCGGACTGTGATTTTGAAAATCAAGAAAAGTGGGAAGATGCGGTTGTGCGCGCAAAAGTGGCGGGAATTTTAGTGATTAGCTGTAGCGTTGGAACGGATACTCATTTTACATCGGGTGGATATTACGATTACACAGACCCCGATAATATTAAGAAGGCGCGCAATGGTTGGTGGAGCTACGGACAAAGCAAATCGGAACCGATGCAAGAAGGGTTCATTTCCGTACCTGTCAATTTCCGCACAACGGTGGAGCAGTATGATGCGGGAGATTATTTCTTCCGCTATGGAGGACAGGGTGGTGAAAGCTGGGGCGTTCCATATGCTACTGGGGTGCTTGCACTTGGATGGCAGATAAACCCTCAGCTAAGTCCAGAAGAAATAAAGAAAATTCTTATTGACAGCGCCTACGAAAACCAATACGGTGAACATATTATTTATCCCTCCGCATTTATTGAAATGGTAAAAAATACTCTATAATCATGCAATGAAAAAGCGGATACCATTAATTTTGCGGGATGGTTTGCTTTCGTTTTTTGGTAAAAGGTGTATCAGAAATCTTTTTAGAGAGGAAAAAGCGTTTTGGCTTTTACCTCTCTTTTTACATTGCATAGTGGGAGTTTGAAGAAATAGTAATAACAAGATAAAAAGGTTTTCCGGCAAGGTACAATACGCCTGTTTGCGATTTTGCAGATAGGCGTATTGTACGTGTAAGGTTGATTGGAGGTAGCCTACATTGTGGATAGGCTTTTCACTCACAATAATTCTTTGGAAAACGTATTTTATACCTACCTTACCAAAACCGTGATGGTTCAGGAAAGAATATAGAATTTACCCCTGTATAATCTCCCCAAAAGGAGGCTGATGAAGGATAAGCCTTCTGCGCTTC
>CAJUQB010000095.1 GCA_910588285.1 uncultured Lachnospiraceae bacterium | reverse complement strand
AGGACTATGAAAAGCTGTGGGGGCAGCTGTCCGGGGTATTGAAGGAGCTGGCGGCACTGGTGGGGAAATGAACAAGAGGGGGCAACCTTTTTGGCAGATTGTCCCCTCTTGTTTTGTGTTAGATATAACGTAATATGTTAAAATTATATGGCACTAATATTTTGGTATCAGAAGATATATTTTCATTATAGGTAAATTTCGCTCTGTTTTTAGGCACCACTATTTTTTCCATAAGTATGATTTCAAGTTCATCCGAAGTTAGTTTTTGAGAAAAATAATCGCTATCATCATATTTATAAAACTCCACTTCATCTTCATCGTACATACAGCTTAGGCCATCAATGCAAATTCCATCAATGTGATACTCATTCCCACTTTGAGAGATAAGGACATCAATAGTTAGTAAATCAGTTGAGCCAGGCATATAGAAAATTTTTTGTGGATATTGTTCCAAAAAACTTCGGATAAATACACCACAAGAAATATACTTATCCTTTTGACACATTTTTATCGGCTTCTCAAAACGAGTAGATTTAGGCGAAGTTCTAATCTGACCTTTGCAATTAAAATATATTTCAAAAAGAATACCATTTAGCAAATGAATGGAAGCATTATCGCCTATGCTGAGAAGATTGCTGTTTATATTGTCAATCCAATTCCCGGCATTCCCTGATCCTCCACATGCGGCTTGATATATATTTCTCCCCAAAACAAATAAATCATCTTTGTCCGATTGTACAAATTTCATTCGTTCTAGTTGCGAAATAGCAGGATTTTGCTTATACCAATTATACGATTTTAAAGCGTCTATGATATTTTGGATAGAGTCATCTTCACACATATAATTTTGGTCGGCCAATGCGCTGTCCGAATATGTAGCGGTGGCTTTTCCTTCATCTAAACCGGAATTAAAATAAAAAGTTCCCATGAGCGATGTGTGTTCCCATGTGATTTGCTTATGATGCGTATGTGAGCTTACAGTGTTACGCACTCTTTTAAACATATCTTCAATAGACAAATTCTTAGTTGCAATGTGCATAAGTAGTGCATTAGTATATATGCCGTGATTATTGCTGCCATCAGATGCTTTTTGTCCCGGTGAAGTAGAAAAAGCTATAATAGTTCCCTTGGGAGCATATACGGGAGCCAGTCCATCATTCGTTACACTTCTCCATGTAACAAAGGGATTATTTCGGCAAGCATCTAAAATTATAATTTTAGTATTAACTCCGCTTTCTTCAAAAGTATCTATTACGAAATTTAGCGGAAGAGAGGTATATTTACATGAACTTTCATCTGCGAAGCTTGTACTTGTTGTAGCCAAAAAATTTTCTCCTTTACACTGGATGCCATGACCAGCAAAAAAGAACAGACCGACATTTGATTTTGATAAAACATCTTTAAAGGTCGCCAGTTCTCTGTCCATAGTTGCTGTATCTATATCTAAAAAGCATTTTACGTCAAAACCTAATTCTTCCAATTTATTGGCTAATGCAGCAGCGTCATTAACTGCATTTTTAAGAGGGCAGTTCAGATATTTATTTATGCCAAATAAGATGGCTGTTTTTTGCATGGCCGTTTTCTCCTATCGCTGTTGTTATATTGGTTATATTTTAAACTATATAAAAGAAAATCACAAGCAAATTTACCTCGGGCCAACTTGGCCCGAAGCCGGAAGGAGGGATGAACCATAGCGACCACGCGGCTGATGAAACGCAAGACCACGCCGGGGTTTTCCGTGGCGCAGTCCATAAAGGACTGTACCGATTATGGGAAGAACCCGGTCAAAACGGAAGAAGGGAAATATATCTCCGCTTATGAATGTGACCCGGCCACGGTGGACGCTGAATTTCTCTTGTGGAAAAGCAGGTACAGAGCCGCCACGGGCCGGGAGCAGAAGGCGGACAGGGACGTACTCTGCTACCAAATACGCCAGTCCTTCCTTCCTGGGGAGATCACGCCGGAGGACGCCAACCGTATCGGCTATGAGCTGGCTATGCGGTGGACGAAGGGAAAGCACCAGTTCATCGTCACCACCCACACGGACAAGGCCCATATCCATAACCACATTTATTACAATTCCACCACCCTTGACTGCACCCATAAATACCGGGACTTCCTCGGCTCCGGCCGTGCCCTCGGGCGGCTGTCCGACACCCTCTGTCTGGAAAACGGCCTCTCTGTAGTGAGGCAGCCGAAGCAAAAAAGCCAGGGGAAATATAAGAACTATGGGGAGTGGGCCAAGGGTCGGGAAAGGCCGCTTACCTTCCAGCAGAAGCTGTGCGCCGCCATTGACGCGGCCCTTGAAAAACAGCCCTCCGACCTTACTGCCTTTCTCTCCCTCATGGAGCAGTCCGGCTATGAGGTAAAACAGCAGCGGGGCGCAATCAGCTTCCGGGCTCCCGGCCAGGAACGGTTTACCCGCCTGCGTTCCTCCACGCTGGGGAAGGGCTACGGCCAGAAGGATATAGAGGCGGCGCTGTCCGGCTCCCAAAGAGGCACGGGCCAGCCCGGCCAAAGGGTCAACCTGATTATCGACATTCAATCCAGGCTCCAGGGGAAGGGGCCGGGATATGAGCGGTGGGCCAAGGTTTTCAATCTGAAACAGATGGCCGTCACCCTGGCTTTTTTGCAGGAAAATGATTTGATGGAGTATGGGCTGCTGGAAAAGAAAGCGGCGGAGGCCACGGAACGTTTCCACACGCTTTCCGGCCAGATCAAGAGTGCCGAGGCAGCCCTCCAGATCAACAGGGAATTGAAGGCGGCCACGGTTCAGTATGCCAGAACCCGGCCGGTGTTTCAGGAATACAAGGCCCGGAAATACAGCCGGAAGTTCCTTGCGGAGCATGAGGGCGACATTGAGCTCTACCGGGCGACCTGCGCCGACTTCAAGCGGATTCTGGGCGGGGCGAAGCTGCCAAAGATGGACGAGCTGAAGGAGGAAGGCCGGGAGCTGGCGGAGAAGAAAAAGAGGCTCTATGCCGAGTACCGGAAAGCCCGGGAGGAAATGCGGGAGGTCACGGCGGCAAAGGCGAACATTGATTATCTGCTGGGCTATGCGGAGCCGGGCAGGAAGAAGGATCAGGAGCGTTAGGGGGTGTGAAAATAAGGAGCAAAGCGACGCTGACATTTCGGGCCAAGTTGGCCCGAAGCCGGGTTTGGGGAGGCTCCCCAACAAGCAGATTTTTACGTTCTGGCCGGAAGGCCGGAACGTAAAAATAGCAACTGTGTGGCCACAGTTGCCCTGCTTGCCATTTAGCGGAACCCTCGATAAACGCCGCAAAAACGGAGGCCCCTACTCGGAAACCTCCGTTTCTCTGGCTTTCTTCAAGCCTTCGGCAGTTGCCTCCATGACAACGAGCTCCTTCTCATTCATGGTGTTTAGCAGCACATCAATATGCTTGCGGCAAAGACTTTCTTTATTGCCGCTGTCACTGTGTATGAACTGATCCACGGAAATATCAAACATGCTGACGAGCTTAACGAAAACACCAAAACTCGGGTACTGCCCTTTGTTCTCAATATTCATAATCGTGTGGGACGTGCGCCCCACAAGCTCCGCAAGGTATTCCTGCGTCCAGCCTCTTTTCTCGCGGGCGTCTTTTATCGCCAGCCCGAGGCCATGAAAATCAAATCTATCTTCATAATGTTCCATACAATATCACCCAAACTTATTTTATATTTAAGGTGATAGTATGTGAATTAAATACAATTCTATCTTTGGTTGTATTTAATTGCACATTCTTTAAAAATATCCACTTGACATATGTATGACACTGTGTTACTCTTAAAGCGTAACATGATGTCATACTTTAAGGAGGAAATCAAAATGGTACAGCAAATATCAGATGCGGAATTTGAAATTATGAAAGTGATATGGGCTAACGGAGAAAAGCCGACGCTTTTTGCCAGTCTTACGGCAGATTTAGCAGCAAAAGGAAAACCCTGGCAAAAAAATACCCTTATCACGCTTTTAAACCGGCTTGTCAATAAGGGGTTTTTGAAAGCAAAAAAAACCGGGCGTTGCAATGAATACACCCCTCTTGTGTCGGAAAGCGAATACCACAAAACCCAAACCAAAAATTTTCTGGATAAAATTTATGAGGGAAATGCAAAATGGCTTGTTTCCGATTTGATTTCTGGCGACCTGTTGGCAGACGAAGAATATGAGGAACTGAAAAAGCTCTTGGAGAAAGGAAGAACAGAAAAATGAACATTCTATTGAAAATGTTTTTGTCTATGTCATTTTCCGGTTCATTGTTCATCCTGCTGTTACTAGCCGGAAAAAGATTCCTTAAAGACAAAATCAGCAGACAATGGCAGTATTATATTTGGCTCATTGTTGTTGTACGGCTGTTATTGCCTTTTGGACCGGAAACAAACTTGATGGGAAAAGCCTATCAGACAATCGATCAGGCCATAACCCATTCTGTTTCCCTGCCGCAACAGCAGTCACCCTCTGGTGATACAAATGCTTTCAATGTTCCTGCTTCCGGTATGGAACACGACAACCAGAATACTGTCAATCCTAAAGACGATTCTATATCCTCCCGCCCGGTTGGGGATATTCTGTCTTTATTTTCCAACCATGTTTGGCTTATCTGGCTCATGGTTGCATTGATTCTTTTGGTACAAAAAATAACGGCATATCATAGCTTTATTCGATATGTTAAGGCTGGATTAAATCCGGTTTCCAATGTTGAGCAATTAGACCGGCTTTCAGTTATTGCGGAACAGACTGGCAGGAAAAGACCAGTAGAGCTTTGTGTCAATCCGTTGGTTTCGTCCCCTCTGCTGATTGGATTCTTCCGGCCATGTATTGTTTTGCCAAGCGCAGATATTCCGGAGAAGGACTTTCAATATATCGTATTGCATGAATTAACGCATTACAAACGGCGGGATATGTTTTATAAATGGCTGGTACAAATTACCGTCTGTCTGCACTGGTTCAATCCGCTTGTTTATTTAATGAGGCGTGAAATCACAAAGGCATGTGAATTTTCTTGTGATGAAGCGGTTCTTTCAAAAATGGGATATGATAACGCACAGGATTATGGAGAAACTCTGCTTGACGCAATGGCAGCAGTCGGAAAGTACAAGGAATCTCTGGCCGCTGTTACTCTTAGTGAAAACAAACAATTATTAAAAGAAAGGTTAGGTGCGATTATGAACTTAAAAAGAAAATCAAAAACAACTTTATTTTTCACAAGTGTGCTGACATTGTGTATTATTTTAGGTGTGGTTTTTGTTGGTGTTTATCCAGCTGCCGCCGCCGATCAACCGTCAAATGAGCCTGCGGTATCGGGTCTGAATGAAAATGTAATATCGCCCACACAAGAGAAAAACAGTTCGCATAATGAAGTGTTTTCCTCACAAGCAGAGCAATATTATGAGGACGACAATTTACCTTTGTTTGAAATTGCCTTTTCCCGATTGGATGAGAAAGCTCAAGGCGAATGGCTGGATAAGATTTATGCAGATGACAGAATCCGTTTTTGGAAAACTGCGGTCAATATGCTGGACGTGGATTGTGCTTTAATTCAGCAGTATGCGGAAAAAATCTATGATGACGGTAACATTTCCTATTTCTCCACCTTGACCTCGCGCATGAGTGAGGAAACATTGGAAGAATGGATGGGCATAGCAGCGGATGATGAAAAGTTTAATTTCCAATCCATCTTATCCAATGCACTGGGGCAGGGCAATAAATTTGATACGCTGTCTGAAACCCAGAAAGCGGAGTATCAAGCGGTAGGCATTACAGTTGACGGCAATAATCATTATTATCAGGGGCAGCTTGTCAACATCTTTTTGGATATGCACAGGCTGGCCGTAAACCCGGCCGGAACGGTCAATATCAGAATCACCCGTAGCGAGGATGGAAAAATATCAGATGTTGCATATATGACCGATACAGAAGTAACGGAACTGCTGGGAAATATGGAAGAACCCAATGATTTATATGATGCAGAAATGGAAGAACTACTGAATGATATGAACGATTTTGATAATAAATAAATCGAAGTTACAGCCGCCCAACGGTAAATAAAAAAAACCGTTGTCTCGGTGGCTAATCATCTGTGCGCCCAAACAAAATCCAGTAGCCTTTACGGCGGTTTTGAAATAAAAATTTCAAGCCGCCGTTTTCTTTTTGAAAAATGAGAATGTGGAGGGTGTGTTAATGTCGCCCTTTTTCAAGGATATGGCGGTATCAAATGCTTAAAAGCATTGGGAGGTATCGCTGTGTCCTTATTTCTTTTTCAACTGTCTGAACCGTTAAAAAAAGCCCGCCCCCTTGGAAGGATAATTCTGGCAATCAATATGAAATAATTCAGTCCAGAAACAATAATTCTATTTCATGCGCCCGAATGGCTCTATGCTGTCCGGACGCATTTCTGTTTCTATGGGACAGCCTCGGGCCAACTTGGCCCGAAGCCCGGCCCCGGTGCCGTTCCCCGCCGCCTCCGTTTTGGCAGCCCATTCACCAAACACCGAAACGGAGGTAAACATGGCTATCATCAATCTTCGGGATTTTTACCCGTACTATACAATGGATTCTTTTATCGAAGTGCCTGACGAGGTAGCGGAGGCAATGGCAGAGTTTGACCGCAAGGAGGCGGCCTACCGTCTGCGTACATACCGCCACAAGGCCTATTATTCCCTTGACCGGGAGGACGGCATTGAGCACTCGGCTTTGTTCGTTGCCCTCTCCCCATGTGAGATTTACGAGCGCAAAGTCACCATGCAGGAACTCTATGCGGCCATTTCCAGCCTGCCCGGCAAACAGGCCAAACGTATCTACGCCCATTTCGTCCTCGGCATGAGCAAGACCGACATTGCCAGGGCCGAAGGCGTGGACGAAAAGGTGGTGCGCCTGGCAATCGAGCGCGGGCTTCGGAACATGGAAAAATTTTTAAAAAATAATTTCTAAGGTGTACCGAAAAAGCCTGAAAAATGAAATGGTATATGAAAGGCGGAGGCGCCCCGGGACAAACTGGCCCGAAGCGCGGACGAACCTTTCCGGCAGATTGAAAACTGAATAAAAAGATACCCGGATACGAAGGGTGGATGTGCCAGGCGACAGGCCCGCCGTGACTTCCGTTTCCATTGTGGCTTTCACTTTGGGGGCGGGAATAGCGATAAAGCCCATGCCGCAGGCGGGGCCGTGGCTGGCCCCGCCGGATAAGGCACGCCCCCGGATACTTGCGTTCAGTCACAGTCCGAGCGTTGAAGCGGCCCTGCAAGCCGTGAGCCGTCGCAGGCAATGAGGACGCCTTGCCATAAGAATGGGGAGAGTTGAGACACTATGGGGTGGACAAGCCTACACCCGTCCGGGAAATCTGTTTTACAAAACCAATCAGGGAGCCGCCCGCTCTCACTGTCTTGTGACAGGCCAACTAAAACGGCGCGGCTCCCTGAACTTTTATGAAAGGAAGTGCAGGTTATGGCAAAATCTTTGCAGGAAATCCAGGACATGCTGACAGACAAATGGAGTAACAATGCCTGCCGTGGGTATGTCATCAAGGCGATGGAAAGCTGCGGCTATAAGTCAAAGGACATCCGGGAGATTCTTATAGAGCTGTACGAAGTGTTTGACTTCTGCTCCGTGGAGGAAGCGGCGGCCTATTATGAACACTGGCAGCCCTGACCCCGGGCCAAGCTGGCCCGAAGCGTGGAGAAAGACGAAGGGGCAGCGCTCTTTGCCGGGCGCTGCCTTTTCGTGTTTCCCCACAGGACAAGAGGGAAACGGAAGGCTTCAACCCCGATTCGGAAAGGAGGCCCAGATGGTACAATCTGTAACCTACCAGAGAGAAACAAGGACCGTCCCCTTCCAGGGAAAGACTATTGTGCTGGAAAGCCTTACCCCGGTGCTTTCCCCAAAAGAGAAGGAGAGGCGGAAAAAAGAGATTGAGCGCTGTCTGTATGACGTGTTCAGCAAGTACCGCCAGAGCCGGCGCTGACCCCGACAACATTGCCCTCCGGGGCTATCAATGGTATAATATACTTGTAAGGTTGGTAGCTCCATTCCCATAGGAAAGGAGCCTACAATGAACATTAGAGAAGATTATATTTATGCCAGACAGTCCGTTGACCGCAAGGACAGTATCAGTATTGAGAGCCAGATTGACTTCTGCAAGTACGAGCTGAAAGGCGGCAGCTGCAAGATTTTCAAGGACAAGGGCTATTCGGGGAAGAACACCGACCGGCCCGAGTTCCAGAAACTGCTTGACGAGATCCGCAAGGGAAAGGTGCGGCGGGTCATTGTCTACAAGCTGGACCGGATCAGCCGCTCCATTCTGGATTTTGCGAACATGATGGAGCTGTTCCAGGAGTACGACGTGGAGTTTGTTTCCTCCACGGAAAAGTTCGACACCTCCACCCCAATGGGGCGGGCCATGCTGAATATCTGCATTGTGTTCGCCCAGCTGGAACGGGAGACCATCCAGAAGCGCGTCACGGACGCCTACTATTCCCGGTGCCTGAAAGGCTTCCACATGAGCGGCCAGGCCCCCTACGGTTTCCGGCTGGAGCCGACCACGGTTGAGGGTATCCGCACAAAAATGATGGTGCCCGACCCGGCAGCCGCCGACCATGTACGCCTGATGTTTGAAATGTACGCCGAGCCCGGGACCTCCTTCGGGGACATCAGCCGGTACTTTGAGGAAAACGACATCAAGGTCCATGGAAAATCGCTGTTCCGTCCCTTCCTCTCCCAGCTGCTCCGCAACCCGGTATATGCGCAGGCCGACCTGGAATTGTATGAGTTCTTCAAGAGCCAGGGGGCGGCAGTCGTCAATGACGCCGCCGACTTCGCCGGGACAAACGGCTGCTATCTCTACCAGGGGCGGGACGTGAAGGAGGACAAGGACAGGAGCCTGAAAGACCAGATACTTGTTATCGCTCCCCATGAAGGGATTGTTTCCTCTGACACCTGGCTGAAATGCCGGAAAAAACTCATGGCGAACATCACCTTCCAGAACGGGCGGAAGGCCCGGAACACATGGCTGGCCGGAAAAGTGAAATGCGGAAAATGTGGTTATGCTTTAAAAGTCACCCGTAACCCTTCCGGCTATGAATACCTCCGGTGCAATAAACGGTCCGACCACAAGGGCTGTCCGGGGTGCGGCACTCTCCGTAAAGTGGAATTTGAACAGTTTATATTTACCGCTATGGGGGAGAAATTCCGGGAGTTCAAGCACCTCCGGGGCGGCGAGGAAAAAGCCAACCCGAAGCTGACCGCCTATCAAGTGGAGCTGGCACAGGTAGAGGCGGAAATTGAAAAGTTACTTGATACACTGACCGGGGCAAACGCTACCCTGCTTGCCTACGCCAACAAGAAAATCGAGGAACTGGACACGCGCCGCCAGAAAATCACAAAGGCCATTGCCGATTTATCCGTGGAGACTATTTCCCAGCAGCAGATTGATCTGCTGTCCGGCTATCTGGACGACTGGGAGAATATCAGCTTTGAGGATAAGAGGAAAGCCACGGACGGCTTGATTTCATCAATCAGTGCAACCAGCGAGTATGTAAAAATAGAGTGGAAAATCTGACTTTTCCACTCTGCATATCTGAAACATTTCTTTATATCGTTTGTAGCCCCTTGTACACTGATGTTTGGATTGACGAAAAAATCATTTCCATATTAGAGGAGATTGTAGAGCAATTTCTTTCCCTGACACAGGCGCAATTTACAAAGAAACGCAGTGGGGAGAATGATGCTTATGTCAATCGGAGAAACATTCGCGGCGGGTGGAAAAAAGTTTTTCATCGAGCGTTTGACAATTTTGACGACTCGAATATTTTGATATTGGACAACTGTACGCCCCAGCAGTTACAGACAATTTATACCTGTATTAAGGTGACTAATTATAGAGGTTCTTCCCATTTTGTGTACAGCTATCTCTATTTTCAGTTCCCTCTGGATATAGAATGGTCAACTGTCTATCAATTTATGGAGTATGTAAACAGCAAACTGACGATCCATTACGCCAGCGCGGGATATGAGATGGCGTTCAATGACCTCTGTCCTAAAAGTTCAGGGTACGGCGTGAGAGCTTTGAATCAGCTAAAGTATGTCAACAGCGAATATACAGAATGGAACGGACTTGACTTAAGTACACGTTTTGGCGTTCCATGCCCGAATTTTATACAAATCCTATGCTCGGAATTGACACAAAAAATGGCATCTGAAATTCCTGATGAGCTACATGGAAAATTATTAAATACCAATCTGTTTCTTGACATCCTTGATCGGAAATCTGAAAAAATGCCTGAGCCGGCATTGGAACAGATAAAATCCCGGTATCAAAAACTGTATTGGCTGCTGAAGCCACTCCTTGTGTCGCCCGAACGATCTATGTTTATGAAAAAAGAGGATTGGGAGAAGCGTCTAAGGAGGTTTGAAGAAATACAATCATAATTTCAAGTTTACAAGGGAGTGTGTTACATGAAAGTGAGTCATTATTTATCCGGTGCAGTAAGACAATTCTCGTATTGGTTTGTGCATGGGACATTAGGATATCCTATTTTAGAGGGAATTGATTATTTGAATGAATTAGAGGAAGACAGCAGCTGTATGGAACAGGCATTTTCGATATTTATGAATAACATTGAGTTAGATAATGAGGGAAATGTATTGAATTATAAATATTGTGAAAGAAGAGCCGCAGAATATATCCGAATATATTTTAATCCTGATTATAGCCTTGACAAGCCATTCGAGGATTGGGAATTAGAATTGCATCCGGTAAGTAAAGAATCATATAGCCTTTAACATTAAAATTTTCAGGGGTGGGCATAAATGACAGCAGAAGAAATTTTTTGTGATTTGTTCGATAAATATGGTGAGGATTTTAATTGGTATATGGTGCCGTTATCACAGTCAAACGGTGTATTTGTTGAAGAATTGAAAAAAGAGCTTGGAGAAGGGCATTTTTTATATCATAAAAAAGTCTGGGCAGTAGCAAAGTGTGAATCTAATGATGATGTTTTATATCTTACTGCTGGAGAGCAGGGTGGAGATACTTATTACATTTTTCATCTGACTTATTCAAAGCAGAATTTAGAGGGGTTTCCTAAGTATGAAAAATTTGCAGACATATATGCAGTAAAAGAATTTATTGAACAGGCATTTATTAAAAACTATATGTGATAAAGTAAACTGCCAGTCTATAGAACTGGAAAAACCAGGATTTGAAAGGGAGTGAACAGATGAAAAAATTGTTTTAGGCGGCTTCATTTTTGTGGGTGGGGCAGTTATGTTTTCTGTCGGAACATTAGGATTCGCAGATGTGAACGTACAGGCGCACTATATGCAGCTGCCGCAGTATATTGGAATGGCAACGATGATAGCAGGCATTGTTTTTGGGATATTAGGTTTGAAAGATGATAGGTGATATCGGAACAAAATAACAGATTGCACTGACACAACATAAAAGAAAAGAGGATGAAAAAACATGAAAGCTGCTATGCAATATCAAAATAAAACTCCGGAAGAGATTGTTCGTCAACACAAAAAGAGACTTAGGGCCAAGCAGGGGCTTCTCATTCTGATCCTCTTGCTGTATGTTATTGTGGGCATTAGGGGAATCTGGTGGGGGGATGACGGCATTGCAGATGTCCTGCTCAAACTGTTGATTCTTTTTGTGATTACTTATCCAATCAGCATTTGGATCTCCCGGGATTTTATGCTCTTGAATCTGATCCTGAGCCAGGACTGCGATCCGGTAACCTATGTTCAGGTGATGCGCCTGCTGGAAAAGGTATATAAAAGAAAATGGAGTATCCGGGCTATTCATATCAACGAGGCGGCTGGCCTTATGTGGTCCGGACAATTTACCGATGCACTGGCTTTGGCTGAATCTCTATGTAATGACAAAGTAAGCGCTAATTATCAACTTGTCCTTTTGAACACCCGTTTTAGCTGTTATAAAAAGATGAAAGATCTGGAAAGGGCGATGCAGGTGAGGCAGGAAGCGGATGCTCTTATCTCCTCATCCACAAAAGCATCCGTACAGAAAACAGGGCAGAAGATGCTGAAGGCTATGGATGCCAGCCTGGCTCTGTGGCGGGGAGAGTATGAGACATTCCGCCGCATGGAGGAAGCCCGGAGCGCCGGATATACAGCCAAGCTTCAAAAAGTGGTTTCTGCCGTATGCCTTGCGGATGTGGATATTGCCTGCAATGAGTTAAAGAACGCCAGAACACATCTGGAATACGCGATCCGGGAGGGCGGGACGTTGTATGTGGTGGAAGATGCCCGGCGTATGCTGGCGGAACTGGCGCAAAAGGAACGAGTGGAAGGAACAGGCCATGGGGATGGAACAGTTGAGAACTAAAATAGAAGAGCAGCAGGCTGTTTACCAGGCTTTGAAAGCAGGAAATGACAACACAGTCCGCTATAAAGAATTTCATAACGGGGAATGGGGTACGGATGACGAGAACTATATTGGCCGTCTCCGGCTGGCGTATTATTTTCTGTGCTGCCATATCGATGACGAAGAGGCGGTTGCTTTCCTTTTTGAGGAGGAGCTGAAGGACAGGGAGCGGAATTCATTCCAGGGGATAGGGAGTACGCTGGAGATACTGACGCACCTGATCAGAAAATACAATGGGGATGGAAAATATGCCGGTTTACTGGAGAGGGCAAAGAACGCAAATTTTGACTGTGCCTGCGGCTATGACCCGGACGGACAGATGGAGGATGACTTTGGGACAAACAGCCTGCTGGACTGTATCTATTTGTGCCGGGAAATGAAATACCGGGATGTGATGGGAAGTCTGGTGGATGAGTGGAAAAAGACTATCACAGAATGGTCCGATTCCAACCGCAGAGTGCTGATCGACTTTAACACATTTCTGGAAAGAAATGCGGAAAATGAAAAGCTTTATCAGGAACAGTTGGCAGAGGTCTTGTCGGCAAAAAAACGCAGTACAAGAGATATTATTTCCGGTTATAAAAATCTGATCCGGTATTACATATATATATGCGATTATGAAAAGGCACTCTGCCTATGCGAAAAAGTAATCAAGACCACGGATTACGGACAGATCCGGACGCTCCGGCTGTTCAAGGATATCCTGGAAGCCTGTTTTGAGGTCACGGCAAATCATAGTAAGGCAGCAGCCGGCTTGTGGAAGTGGGCAAGGACGGAACTGCAGAAGGTGCCGCAGTCGAGCTGGTACGGAAATTTATATATAAAGGGGATTGCGGCGGCAAAGGCCATGAATGATCCTTATGGGAAGCAGTTGGAGCAGGAGTATGAAAATTTTTTTGCAAGTTTCCGGAGATAAATGACAGGGAGGCTGAATATGGGAGAATTCAAGTTTGTGAAGAAGGTGCCGCAGACAGATGCGAACTGTATTTTAAAAGATTTTGCAGAGCATTATGTGGATAAGGAAAAATTGCGGAAGTATGGTCTGATGTGGAATTCTTTTGTGAGGAGGCCCAAATGCATTTCTATGGAAGAGATCAGGGATATTCCCATTCCGCCAGAAGACAGGGTATTTTTTTATGATGAGAGAGACAAAACCTTGTATGCTACAAAGATGGAAGAAGTTGTCACTTATATTTTGAAACTTGAACCATGGGACCAGGTGGATGCCTGTGTTTTTAACAGAGAGATGAAATGGGTTCTTGCTGTTACTCATGAGGATGCGCTTTTATTTCTGGAGGAAAACGCAAAATGATTGATAAATTTATAAGCTGTATGAAAGAACAGGGCTGGACTGTAGAGAGGAATGAAGAACAGAGATTCTGTCTGCCTGAACCAATGAAAAGCCGATATACCGGCTACCCGGAAAGCTGGGGGGAATTTGTTTCGATTGTAAAAAGTATGATACGAGGTGATGAGAGAGCCTGGTTTTTATGTTCGGAAGATTATGATATGCAGGGAGACAAGGTATGGCAATGGAATGAATGGGAACTGCTCAGCCTGAAGGCCGCAGAAAATGATGCGGCATGGAAGGATGAGATCAGAAAGTTCTGGGACGGACATTTACCTGTCTTTTTATCCTTAGAAGGCGGTTATGCTTATTATGCAATCTCCATAAAAGAAGGCAGTATTGTTTATGGCAGTGAGCCGGAATTGAGCTGCTGCATTTCAAGCGGCGATACGAGCAAAAAGCGAAGCGTTTGCGAGCAGTTTACGTCAGCAAACTGGAATTGAGGAATGTCAGACAGTTGCCGACTCTTTTGAGAATTTTATGGAAAAGATAATCAGCGAGGAGATTCGTTTATAGAAAAGACGAATGTGGAAACGCATCTATTAGATATTGATAAGACCATCTATGGCATTGGGGAGGAATGAAGCCATGAAAAAGGATCAATGTCTGGCCGGATTAAAACAAAGAACTGCAAAGCCAGGAGAGGTATATGCTTTTTATGTGGAAATGCTGGGGAAATACGGCGCCTGCCAGATCCTTGCCGTGGATGGCAAAAGCATTTGCTATGTGCTGCTTGATTATCTGGAGGATGACCTGCCCGAAAAAGACAGCCTGGAGCGGTTACAACCGTATCACCGGGAATCTTTCCGGTATCACCATCAGATGATAAAAACAGGGATTGAAAATACTCCTGTTCCCAGGGATTACCGGTACATAGGTCAGTGCGGGCTCAAAAGCAGTCCGGTGTGGGATTCCTACTCCTGGAAGTGGCCCACAGGGGAAGATTACTATTATGAAGAGCGTTGGAAGTCTTTTGACGAAACCAACAGGTCGGCATACAAAAAATATATAAACAGCGGCGATTTTGTATCTATACATGGCAGGATGTTCAGGAAAAATACCGGAGGACTGCGGGATGATCTTTACCAATGCCTGACAGAAAAAGATACGTTAGAAGAGTTTCCCTGTATCACTTATGCCGAATTGCAGGGGTATTCCGGTAAGCTTCAGAAGCTGCTCTCCACAGCACCGCTGCTTCGGACACTGCGCCTGCAAAAGGCAGGTGTGGAGGTACTTGACCTTGGGAAGACCTGCCTGGACAATCTGGAGCTGGATATGAGCGGAATCAGGAAACTGGTACTTCCAAAAGATACCCACTTTCTGAAGCTGTATGGGAAGATCCGGCCGGAACTGCAGATTGACAACAGCCTTTGCAGTGGGGAACTGACCCTGGAAATATCCTTGAAAAAGGCGCTGCTTCAGAGATACGGACTTCAAAAAAACCGGGTCCCAAGGCTCCGCCTGACCGACATAAAAGAGCTGGATATGAGGCAGGCGGCCGAACAGTTTCCAGAGGCGGAATATTTAAACATAAGCGGAGCTCCCGGCACCGTAACCCATATGCAGGAGGCAGGAAAGCTGTCCGGGCTTCGGAATCTTTACTGTAAGGATTTGTTTGGATATGATGCGGTGGATATGGAAGCACTGGAGGGGCTGCAGGAACTGCGGGAGCTGGATTTTGACAGCGTTCCCAAAGAAGCGGGCCTGTACCTGAAAAAACACTGGAAAGGGAAGCTGGACAGGTTAAGTGTCACCCATTTACGGGATAAAGGATGGCTTAGGGATAACCTGGAGAACCCGCTCCGCCATTGGGATGGAAACGAGTTTATTCCTGAGGCGGCATACCGGAGCGCCAGAAAGTGTTACAAAGATACAAAGAAGCTGCTGACGGAGGCGATGGGCAGGGCGGCGGACAGAAAAGAAATCGAAGAGATTGTCCGCAGGTACACCGGGTATTTTAATAAGCTTAATGACCGCTATGAGGAGTTCATCGAGACAGAGGAACGGGAGGATATCTTTATGGCCATGCAGAGGCTTTACGAAGAGTGTATCCTGCAAGGAGAATACGGACAGGCGGACGAAAATGCGGCTCCGGTGACGCTTTCGGAAATTTGGAATGTCATGGATGAGGTGCGGGAGAACTGGTAATCGATGTCCAGACATGGAATGTCTGGAAAGGAGACGGATGTATATGAAGGTACGGAGATTTCGCTTTTATGCCAAACGAGAGGATCTGCAGGCTATCCTGGAAGAATTTCAGAGTAAGTTTGATGTTTATTATGTGCCCACATATTCAGATGAAGGCCCTGTCTTTTTCAAGGACGCTGCCAGCCTGCCAGACCTGGGAACTAATTTTTTCGGCTCCCATCAGGGTAATAAGCAGATCCTCGCATTTTCAGGAACAACTGCCTGCTCCTGGAAAGAATACAGATGGAGCGACCACAAGAAGGGAGGGATACGATATACTTCCCTTTGTGACGAAAATATAGAACGGATAGATATAGACTTAAACGGCGTGTACCAGGAAACGGCAATCTTCCCCACGGAGACAGCAACGATGCATTATGACAATGCAGCGGCAAAGAAGCTGTTTGACGGACTGAAAAAAATCGTGCGAAGGCAGTCTGTCAAAACTGTGAACGGCTGTTTTATTTGTAAAGGGGCATATGAAGACAAAGAAACATACAGGTTCTGTACAATCAACATAAAGTCGCCGGAAGAATATGACCTGAAAGTTGAATAAGCAGGGAAACGGAGCCGGCTGTGGGCAAGGATTTTTAATTAGGAGGAACTTTTAAAATGATGAAACAGTATGGGATCGATCAAAGACTTGTGATCTGGATTCAGAGAAACACAGGACATGACCTGCAGACATTCAGCGATCTGACGAAAATGAAAAGCCTGGACAGCAGAAGGAGAAATTTTTCGGCTGTTAAAAAAGTAGAGGACATACGTCTTCCTTCCTGGCTCATGGTAAAGGAGAATGATTTTTCTCTGATTGGGGAAATGACAAGGCTAAAGCAGTTGTCCCTTCATGATGTGGCAATTGACGACTATTCTTTTCTGGCCGGATGCAAAAGTCTAAATACCCTGGATCTGCAGGATACCAGCTTTTCAGACTGCCGCCTGCTGGCAGAGCTTCCGGCGCTGAAGAAAGTCCTACTGCCTCCTTATAGCCAGCTGAAACATAGGGAGGTGCTGGAACAGCTGTCCTGCCTCCAGGAGATAAAAGAAGAAAAAACAGAAGAACCAAAGGCGGCAGGGCAGCCCTGTGGGGAGGAAACTCTTTCTGAGGGCAGCCCTACATCAGAGGAGCCGCTGCATCTGGGAGATACGATGCATTTGAGTATTGACGGCATGGGGATTGTCCTGTTTTCCCCGGAGGTTATGGGATATGTTGTTCCGGGGAGCGACTTTTTGACAGCAGAATTCACGAATCCGAACCAGGTAGGGGAACATATCCGAAAAGGGGATATCACGGCGTTCTGTACGGGTACGGGAGGCGATTTTATTCTCTGGTTCCGGCCCGGCTATCCGGATTTCAATGCGGAGAAAGAGTTTCCGGTGATGATTCGGCTGGCGGTGGAGGTAAGGGGCGGTTCCCTGCAGTTTGGAGACCTGTTCTGGCTGAGTGACTGGAATCCGGATTTTCCACAGGACCAGGTGCTGTCTCTGCCGGACGGGTACTATCATATCACAGCCTGCACCAGAAGGCCGGAATCCGGATACTGGGGAGACGACCAGATCATCTGCCTCTATTTCAACAGGCTGGAAGAAATGCCAAAGCTTATGTGGCAGGGGGTCCCTTACCTGTTTACGGAAGAACGGGAAGCAGGGCCGCAGGATGCAGGCGCTCAGGGGCAGAACCAGAGAGAGTATCGGGAAGAGATCCGGCAGCTGTATGGGGTGGAAGAACTGCAGGGATACACAGAAGAAGAGCTGGCTGTTGTGAAAAAATACTTTGCTCCCCTTCCTCCCGTGCTGGAAGAGTTTTGGAACAGGGCGGCGCACACGGAGGCAATCCATAAGGTACAGGACCGGTGGATCAGACCGGAAGACTTCGATCAATGGGACTGGTTAAAGTGTAGCCCAGCAAACTAAAGTTCCTTTCTCCCGCACAAAAACGTCAAATT
>CAJUQB010000094.1 GCA_910588285.1 uncultured Lachnospiraceae bacterium | reverse complement strand
TCCTCTCCGTTATGGCTTCCACGGTGTAGGCTTCCCCAAGCGTCTTAGAACGGGTGAAGCGTTCCTGTCCCGGCGCACGGAACGAAACGAACTTGCCCCGCTTTATCTCATAGCCTTCCCGCAGGGATAGCAGTCACTGCGGCGTCTCTTTTTCAGCCCTTCCATATCTGAAAGGAGGCCCCTATGGCATCAAAAAAACGCAATACACAAAAGAAACACATCCGGTCTGAGGGAACCTATTCTTCCGAAGAATTGCAGACTCTTCTGTAAATTCCTCGGCAGATGGTGCAAACAGGCCAATCTTGGCCCCGCCTAAGCCTTCCCCATCCTCATCCAGCTTCTTACCGGATATGGAACCATAAACCAGTTCATTGACAATAGGCTCACCGTCATTGGCTGCAATTGTCACAACTGCCGTGTCCTGATCCCCATATGCAAATACTACAGGATACTTGGCATCACTTAAAAGATAATGCGCATCCGTGCTGTGTTCCTTCAGATAATAACTGCCCAGCGGCAAATCAGTCTTGGCAACGCCCCTGCCGTCTGTATCCACGCTTACAACCTCAAGCAGCCCGTCTGCCGGGATGACAGAACCATCTGCAGCAGTAAGATCTTCCGCTGCATACAGGCCAAACGTAATGTTGGCAAGCTCATTGTTATTGCCAATCCCAAATGCTTCGTTCAGCTCCAACGTCTTCTCCAGACCCAGTTCTACCTTCTGACGTTCATTATAAACGCCGGCGGCTGTTTCCGTCAGGTCAATCTCCTGACCCGCATACACCAGTTCCACCTGATGCGGCTCTTTGTTCAGCACCATACCGTAAGGAGCCTTTGTTTCAACAATCTCATATTTGCCCAAATACAGCTCTTTGCTGGAAACAGCGCCTCCAGGACCGGTTGTAACAGTATCCACCACTTTGCCCTTTTCAGCACGCAAGGTCCCATCCGGCGTAATAATGTCTTCTGCCGCACGGATTTCATAGACTGCCCCCTCCATGCCGCGGATTTCATAAACCGGCTGGTAAAGGACTTCCACCCCATCCTTGTCGGCCCCATCGGATGTCGTGACGGAAGCAAACACTTCGCCGTTCTTTGCTACAACAATTTTACCCTTCTGCGGCATGTCTTCCGGTCTGTCTTGGTCACTTCTACACGGAATTTTTTCAGGATATTAGTGAAACTGCGCTTGGTGACGACATTCCACTGGACAGGCGCCGTCTGGGCAGCCGGAACCACATACCGGACAGGGGTATTGACCTCTTCCAAGTATATAGGGCGCTTCCGCTGATCAGCACATTTTCAAAACGGGTCACACCGGACGCATCTGTTACGGCATACTCATCCACAGGCAGCCCCGACAGGGACGTGCCATAGAGATGGAATGTCATATCCTGCACAAATTGGTCCTCTGATGTCTTGATGACCTCCAGCGAACCACGTTTCAGCTTATTATTAAAAGTTACGGTAGAAGTCTGCCCGCTGACAATCGTGACTCTCTGGGATTTCTGAGCCTCATATCTGTCAATGTCCTGCTCCGTTACCGTATAGGTGCCCGGCATAAGCTCGACGTCCACAGTACCGTCCGCTTTTGTCTTTACTGTTTTGTCCACGCCGTTTCCGGTAATATGAAAACTGATATTGGAATCCGACACGTCCCCAGATCAGCATATCATTTCCGACTCCTGGAACATTTTTCTGCACAGTGATCGATGCCGGACTGGTGAGCATACGGCTGCTGGTAAAGGTATACTTGTTCCCACTGCGGCTCACACTGATGCCGCTGCCGCCGTAAATATCAGTGATTAAATTGTTAATGGTATCCCGGTGTATGTCCACTTAAATGGGTGTGCCGTAAGATTGTATTGTTCAATAAAGCGCAGAATGCTTGTTTCCAGTTCTGCTATTGACAGATAGCTTTTCCGCTTCAGTAGCTTCCGGTTAATGATGCCAAACCATATCTCAATCTGGTTCATCCAGGAACTGTGTTTCGGAGTATAGACAAAGCGAATCCGGTGGGAAGAGTCATGCAGGAAATCTGCCCGGCTTTCCATACTTTTAAGGATCCCTGTTTTCCCTTTTTTGCCCAGTTCCACGCCAGGAGCACAGGCTTCCGTCTTTTCCGAAGAATGAAGCCAGTAACGGATTTTGTGGGGATGTAAATCTACCTCATTTTTAAAAAACGGCTGACAGATTTCTCTGAAATCTGTGCTGCTATCCTTTGCTTTTTAATTTCTGCCACTAACAGTGGGAGGCTCCACTGGCTTACTTCGTACCCAAAATCATTTGGATTGCTGCAGGCAAGGTCAATGATCCGCATGATCTGGTCCGGTGTAAAAACAGCCGGGGCGCTTTTTATCGGACAGGACTGCCCGTATCTCATCTTCAAGCTTTTCCGGGTCGTTCGCTTCAATCTTCCTCAAGGCTGGGAGCGCCGCGAGGAACCGGCTGCGCCAGGTGGCAACATTATTATAATGAAGCCCGACCTGTTGTGCAATGTTCTGGTTAAGTTCCCCCTGTGACGCAAGCAGGACAATGCCGGCTCTTTTGACCAGTCCGGACGGAAGGGAGCGGCTTTTTGAAAAAGCAGACAATATGTTTTTCATGGCATCAGATAAAACCGGGATCGTATCAATTGTTTTCCTTCGCATAATAACCATCCATCCTTTAGTGATAGAATTATTATGCAGCGACCACAATAAAAAAGCAACACTTATTCATTGTTATTTAATCAACGCTGTACTATTGGTCAGGAACACACGGATGATTTCTTTCAATCGTTTCACCTTCGACTGCAGCAATCCGTTTCACAAGCCTCCCGCAAATATGCAGCAGCCTCCTCATCGTTCAACCTTCAATGCTCCATCATACTCTCAATAAATACTCCATACCCTTTGGTGGAATCCTGGACAAACACATGGGTCACCGCTCCCACCAGCTTGCCGTTCTGGATGATGGGGCTGCCGCTCACGAGTGTGTCAATAGAAGGACAAAAACTTTTTCAATTTTTTCACATAGCTTTTTCTTCTGGTGTTGCTTTACCAGAGAAATCAAAGGAAATCGGCTCATTCATCTCATCGCAGAAGTTCCATTCTATGCGTATAGAGCCATCCGGACGTATTATAATTTTTTTCACCAGCTCTTTCATCAGCTGAGGGGTAAGTTCAGTAATCTCCTGATATTCAATAATCTTCCTGCCAGTTTCCATTTGCATGGTGCTGGCTTTCATTTTTTCATCCACCTCCTTCAGTTTGCGTTCTGTCACACTGAGTCTGATTTTCAATTCTTCTTCTTTTGTCGAAGCTTCCTGTTTTTTGCTCAGAAAGCTCTCCTTACTCAATCGCCCGCTGACATAGGATTCGTAATGCTGCATCTTTATAGCCTGCAGTCCCTCAATTTGCTTGCGTAAAGTCCGGCATTCTGTTTGAAGTATCTGTTCACTGGATTTTGCCGAATGGCTCTCCTGCTTCATTCTTCTTACTTTTGCGTCCAGCAGTTTACAGCGGACATTGATTGCATGAAGGACAATCTCCGTCAGCTTATCTTCACGGAACCTGACCTTCTCACAGTCTGATCCGGGATTGTACCTATGTGTTGCACAAATCCAGTTCTTATTTTGTGGTTTGCCCTTTATCAGACGGTTCCCACAACAGCTGCATACCAATAAAGATTTGAATGGATTGGGATGTGCTGATGCTTTGGACTTTTTTGTTGACTTTATCACAGTCCGAGCCTGATAGAACAGTTCACGGGATATAATTCCCTCATGGGTATTCGGAATTACCTGCTGGAGCTCCTCCGGAACCTGTTTTACTCTGTCACTGCCGACGCGAACCACATGGGATTTGAAAGGAACCGTATCCCCAGTATAAATTCGGTTGGCTAAAATATTCCGGACTGACTCAAAGGTCCATACTGCCCGTGTCTTGTATTTGCCTCTTACTGCTGCCAGATAAACAGACGGCGTTACCACCTGAGCCTCATTTAGTTTTCGGGCAATCTGTGTAATCGTAATTCCGGATGCTGCCCATTCAAAAATGGATTTCACGATCTCAGACACTTCTTTATCTATCACAATCGTATTCTTTTTCTCACCTTTTTTGTATCCGTAAGGCGCTGTTCCATAGACATATTCTCCGCTCAGCTTTTTCAAATCCACGGCGCTCTTGATTTTCCGTGAAATGTCCTTGCTGTACATCTGATTCAGCAGGTTTTTAATAGCCAGTTCCAATCCGCCGGTGCTTTCGCCAAGCTGTTCACTATCAAACTGATCGTTGATGGAGATAAACCGCACATCATAGGCAGGGAACACAAATTCAAGATAATGGCCGGCCTCCAGATAATTTCGGGCAAATCTGGAGAGATCACGCACGATAATGGTTCGTACCTTTCCTGCCTCCACAAGCTTCAGCAGCCGACTCATACCAGGCCGGTTCATACTGGTTCCGGAATACCCATCATCTACGATTTCCACTATATTGTCCCATCTATGGGACATCAAGGGATGCCCGGAGGGTGTTTCCTCAAACTCATCTTCTGGAAAACGGTGTTCCCGCAAATATCTTTTGATACAGTCTCTTTGGGAAGTAATACTGCAGCTTTCTTCTGCAGAACCATCCTCTATATCACCATCCTCCTTTGAAAGCCTCAGATAATAGAAATCCTGTCTCTCAGCTGACATCTCTTATCACCTCGATTCTTTCAAGGAATTCCATGATTGGCTGATACGGATCCGCATAATTGAGAATAATCTTAACCTCTCTGTCCTTTGAAACCTCAATTCGTGTTACCAACAAGTTCAAAAGCGTATGGTCAAGAGACGGGAGCTTCTGGTATCTATTTATCGCATCCAGCCATTTCTCAGTGGCGCCAAGCACAGCATCCTTCGCCCGTATGTCAGACAAGGCTTTTGTTTCCTCCTGCAACAGCGCTTCATATTCTCTCGCATACTGCCTTTTCATATAATCATACTCACTACGGTCTATGATTCTCTGGGTAAGGTCTATGAGCAGCTGTTCCATTTTGGCCTCCATATTTTTACGCTTCGCAGAGGTACTTGCATAACGGCTCTCTGCCTCAGTCTGATAGCGCACTACCTTTGGCATACTTTTCAATCTGCCGGTAAGCTGTTCAACATCTACGGCTACCTGAACCTGCTGGTTCAAAGTATCCGTTACCGCTTTCAGCAGTGTCTCCTGCCTCACATAATGGCTGCTGCACTGCACATGGGCTGAGTATCGGTATCCGTTGCAATCATAAAATATTCGGCTTGGCGTTTTTGCGTCTGGCCTGGCACATCCTTTTGCCGCGCTCATGGAACTTTTACATTCCGCACAGAACACCATCCCACGAAATAAATCACGATAATCATCACCACATGCCGCTCTCTGTTCAAACCTGCCTCTTCGCTGTAATTCTTCCTGATTTACCTGCTGGACTTCCTCATATAGCTGAATGGAAATGATCGCCGGATGTGCATGTTCAATCACCTGCCATTCGTCTTCGCTCCGTCTCTTTTTCTCCAGACCGACTTTATCCCTCTTTACTTTTCCGTGGATCCGGTTCCCGATATAAACCTGGTCAGAACAGATTTTACGGATGGTTCCACGAATCCAAATCGCATTTTCATACTTTTTAGCCTTCGTGATGCCTCGAATCAATCTGAGCTTGCCCGGTGAAGGAATATTATTTTCATTTAATATACGGGCAATCGCATTAAAGCTTTCGCCGCCGGCTCTTAACTTATAAATCTTTCTTACTACTTCAGCCGGCTCAGGATCAATATCAAAGGTAGCAAATTCTGCATTTCTGATATACCCATATGGGATACTGCCTGCAGACGGAATAAATTCGCCCCCTGCCATTTTTGCCGATATGCTGGAACGTATCTTATTGGAAATATCCTTTACATAGTAATCATTCATGACCATTTTCAAAGGCATGGTCAATGCAGAAGCGTCTGCTTTTTCATCTGCACTGTCATAAGAATCATTTATGCAGATGAGTCTGACACCCATTTCAGGGAATGTACGTTCTACAAATTCGCTGGTCAGCACAAAATGCCGTCCCAGTCTGGAAATATCTTTTACGATAACGCAATTGATCCGTCCGCTTTTTAAATCACCAAGCATACGGGTAAATCCAGGGCGGTCATAGTTCATACCCGAGTAACCGTTGTCATAATAGGTGTCTACCAGCTTTATATCGGAATGTTCCTCTAAATAATGCAATGTGATTTTCTGCTGGTTGCCGATGGAGTTCTGCGCTATATCATCTCCATCCTCCACCGAGAGGCGCCCATATTCACCAGCAAGAACCATTTCCTTATTACTGCCATATGGCATTGAGGGATACTCGGAGAGTGTTTCCTTATTATTGCCGCATGGCATAGTGGAATGCCCGAAAGGTAGTAATTCTTCTCCAGGAGCAGCTTCTTTTAATACTTTCACTCTGCTCTTGCGTGCCATTTAGCCCACCTCCTTTGCCTTTTCTTCTTTTCTGTCCTGCTTTTGGGACATAGAGGGATACCCGGAGGGTGTTTCCTCCAAAATCTCCTGATACGCGGCGATTTCGTTTCGATAATTAAACTCAATACGGATACGTTTATCTTCATATACATATATCCGGTCAATCATAGTTACAACAGCTTCACGGCTCAATTCGGTAATCCCCTGAAACTTTATAAACTGCATAATCCAGCTGTTATCGGTACTATGGCTGGATGAAATCTCCGCCCGCTGAAGCTTAAGCTTACTGATTGCCCTTTCTGTATCTTCTATCTGCCTGGTATACTTCATCCGCATTTTGTTATATTCATCCCGGTCAATCAGATTATCATTAAGCGCCTCATAGAGTTTCATGCGGAATTCCTTATCCCGGTCTAAATCCTGCTCTTTCCTCGCTATCATGAGATCCACCCGCCCCAGACGAATTTGGTCAATCTTCTTCAGACCAATATCATGGCCAAGCTGGTTCAATTCGACAATCATCTGAATCTGGCCTGTCACCGCATGTAAAACGGTTTCTTCCAGCTTATTCTGTTCAAAGCTGTGACTGCTGCAGCCCTTTCCGTCTTTGTAAGTGGCGCATACATAATAGTAATATTTCTGCTCACCCCTGGTCACCGTCCTGCGTTGCAAAGCACGTCCACAGTCAGGGCAGAATAGTACCCCGGCCAGCGGCAGAAGAACATCCTCTTTCGGCGGCCTTCTTGTATCACGCTCCATCATTTTCTGCACAATCGAGAACATAAGCGGGTCTATGATTGCCGGATGGTTGTTCTCCACAACCACCCAGTCGTCTTCGCTTCGTACCCGCATTTTTTTGATTTTATAATTGGGCGTGCCGCGTTTCCCTTGAACAAGGGTTCCTATATAAATAGGATTGTTTAATATCCTGTTAATAGTAACTACACTCCATTTCGCCTGTGTAGATGCCTGAAAGCCAGTTTTATATTTCATACCAAGGCTCTTCTTATACTCGGCAGGCGGCAATACTTTCTCCTGATTGAGAAAATCCGCTATGATATTCTGGCTGCATCCTTTGATTTTCATAGAAAAAATGCCCCGCACAACTTCGGCTGCATACTCGTCAACAACAAGCTTGTGCTTATCATCAGGAGATTTACAGTATCCGTAGCTCGCAAAGGCACCCAAAAACTCCCCATTACTGCGCTGGATCCGAAACTGATTTCGAAGCTTTTTAGATAACTCGCGGCAGTAGGATTCATTCATTATATTTTTAATAGGAATGATAATATCATCCCCGGCGGTACTGTGTTCACTGTCAACATCATCATTAATAGCAATAAACCGTACACCAAAAGACGGGAAAATCATCTCAAGATATTTTCCTGTTTCGATATATTCTCGTCCAAGTCTGGACAAATCTTTTACGATTACGCAGTTGATGCTTCCGGACTGAACTTTTTCCAGTACAGAACGAAAACCGGGACGATCATAGTTCGTTCCAGAATAACCGTCATCATATGCTTCATCCACAAGCGTAATACCCGGATGATTTTGCAGATACGCATGAACCAGTTTACGCTGGTTTAAGATACTGTCACTGATTTCACCCTTACTATCCCTGCTTCTGTCCTCATTTTTATCATCTTTGGACAGACGATAGTAAGCCATTGCTCTGTATTCTTCCACATCTGGGATCTGTTTATTTATAACAGCCATAACAAACCTCCTAAAATTCTTTCAGGACATTTGTTTCCGGCGGTTACCCTTGCTGGCTGACCAAGCCATTTCATTGACCATATTATGAGCAATTTATCATGCCTTGTCAATAGGTCCACATCAGTTACCGCAAATTTCCAAAATCCTGATCTATGCTGCTTACATAAGCTACCAACTGTTCCTGTAAGCTCACCCCTGTATTTGCGTATCCGATTTCTACAACTACACCATCGTCCAGATAACAATATGGATTCCCGATTTGCTCTATATAACCTTTGATACGGTCTTTGCAAGGCTTTGATGTGTCAATCACAACGTCCCGTATATCTTTTAACAAGGAACGATCCACTGTTTTTGCAGTTGCATATTCCATAGAAAACTCCTTTCCTTATTATCATCCTGCCTTTTGGACATAGAGGGATACCCGAAGGGGGTTCCTATTTCTGCTTTCATTATTGCCAATTAGTCCCATTTTTATTCAAAGGACTGTGCTAATTAAAGTTTAATGTCCCCCAGTCCTGTGGCGAATAGGTCCATAGAAATTTTGAAATATTGAGTGCGATATGTATCAATATGTATTGTTTCAAATCCTCGTTAAGCTTTCCTCCTATCCGGCTGATTTATAATATTTTTTGTGGACTTTTTATATAAAGCATATGGACCTGCCATAGCCTTAGCAGGTCCACTTTTGCCATTACTGAAACAAATCAAGATTGTCAAGCATCTGTGCAATATCGTCTTCCATTGTTTCCGGGATTTTATCCTGTGGGGCATCTGCCTGGATTTCGGTTAACTGCATCTTGGCAATACGTTCTTCTACTATCTGCCGTATCATCTGTTCCATCCTGTCCCGATTATAACCGGAAGCGACTTTCACTTCTATTTTACCATGCGCCTTTTGCAATTCCGGGCGGGACGCCAGATACTCATTCAGCACGTCTACCATAACGGCGCTTTTTTTGTTGCCCAGGCTTTCCAGGAATTCCCCTACCCGGATCTGTTCCTCTGAATCAGCCCCAAACTGGAGGGTAAAACGATATTTTCCATCTTTTTTCACTGCACGTCCCTCCGCCCATCACACGGTAGGACGAAGGGAGAGCTGTTTTCTTGCCAGCATTTCATACCCAATGGCATTCGCATTTGGGGATTCCACAAAATCTGCTTTTGCCACCAGACGTGAAGCCTCAAAAAACGGGCGGAGCAGGATGCTTCCCCCTCCGATAAATACAGCGGGATTCGCACGCAGATCCACCTGAAGCTCGCGCAGGCGGTTCAGAATATCATTTGCATGCTGCTTAGCCGCCTCATAGATTGCCGTTTTCACGTCATCCGGAAGTATGACACTGTCTTCTCCCCGTAGTACGGCCGTGATATGTTCATCGCTGATCAGCATATCATGCAAGGCGCCGACTTTGCGAATGACTTCGTTATTCATCGTAATAATACCAGTCTCAAGGGAACGGCAGAACTGAAGGTCCGGCTTCCCATTCTGGAGGAGCAGCACATCCGTCGTGTAGCCGCCCACATCAATAATGAAAATGCGGAGCGTATGCACCACCAGGCTGCTCTGCGGCACTACGGCGGCATATGCCTGCGGGAATACCATGACGCGGTTAATCATCACCGTATAGGGCTTGTCCTTATACGCAAACCGGACAATCCCTCGTTTAAAATAACTGGCAAACTTATCTTTCAATATACCATAATGTTCCGGGGGAAGCCCCACAGCCAGCTGAATCTGTTCCAACGGGGTATCGTGTCCGGAGCGTTCCATTTCCTTCGCTATGGCAAATAGAGACAGGATAAAATAGCGGTCGTCGCAGGTCTTATCCCTCATATAGCTTAACCGCTGCCCGCTCAAAGTCCAAAACCTTCCGTCATACTCTAAGATCTCTTCTGCCATTGGCGGCTTGGCCGGATGTTCGGAAAGGCCGGATACAAATGAGTCATTCGGTGTTTTTATGGCATAGTTGCCATGATCAATAGATACCAACATAATGAAACCTCCTGCATTCATAAATTATTTTCTATATTATGGAAGAAAAAGCCATTTTCCATAATCAGATACATCCTATAATCATTACACGATTTAATATACGCATTTACAACCAAAATACGCATTTCCTTGAAAAAACGCGCAAAAAAAGGACGAAACCTAAAGTCTCGTCCTTTTCAGATGGAAAAATATAAACAGTGCAGTTATATTCGCTCCAATAGCTCTGTTGGCTTGATAGCCGCAACTTTACTCATCGTAAAGTCTCTGATATTCCTTGTTATAATGTAATTTGCCTTTATCCGGGCTGCACAGGCGCTCTGCAGGGCATCTTCAAAATCTTTAAATTCCATAGCGGCCGCTTTTTTCAGATCATCCGCTTTCAGATCAGCAATCGAAAAAATCAGGGACAGATTATCCAAAATCTCCTTTGTTTTTTTCGCATCCAGTTCCTTCCTTAAAATATACATAATATTAGGAATGGAAAGGGCAGATATTACGCCTGATATCCGCTTAACCTCACAAAGCTTAAAAACCTTTGCTGAATCCTCGTAAAAATCGGGGCGTTTACAAAGAACATCTAAAATTATATTTGTGTCAATCAGCACTTTCATATTTCTTCATACGCTCCGTTCTGGATTCTTTCTCGTTATAATCGTTCTTTAATACGCCGGTCAGCGAATCCGTTAAGAAAGAAACGCTTTTATCATGAGATACCAGCCTTGCAACCTCTTTGCCGTTTTTCATTACGATGACCTCTCCACCGGTCTGAACCATATGCAGATACTTGCCGAAATTATTCTGAACTTCCGTTGCCGTAGCTGTAGTCATAGTACCGCCTCCTTATTTTAGCTAATTTTATTATATGTGATTTTATCCATTTTGTCAAGTGGTTAGCTAATATCTACACTAAAGATTTTATCCATTTTATTTTGGATTATACGCAAAAAAGGACGAAGCTTGAAACTCCGCCCCTCTTTGCATCACTGTGAATCAGTTTGGGAATAGCAAGCCCAAGCATAATCATCCAGACCTTTATAGCGGGGATCCCACAAATAGGTTCCAAAGGTAAATCCCATATCGCCAAGAAGCTGCAGTAAGCTGTTATACCCATTCTGCACATGATGGTTTGTTGCAAAATCCATATCAAAGGCTGTTTTGATTTCCACCACCCCTACGCTTCGTAAGTCTTCCAGCGCCATCGCAAGCTGTGTCAGAGAATTTACACCCGGAACGGCTAAAACCGTCAGTCCGGTCAGTGCATGGATCACATCCGCTTTCATCGGGCCTTCCGTCAGTAATATCGTAGACCGTACTTTTCCTGCAAGTCCCGTATCCAAGGTCATAAAACGGATACCCGGCATCAGCCTGTCTGCCATTGCTGTCTTGCCCTGGGATGCCAGAAGCTTTGTATAAGCCCCCAGCAGGTCTTCCTTCTGATCCGGCATTTTCCATGAGGCGCTGACCAGTGAATGGTCACAGTAACCGCCCTCATACTCATTTCCGGGGAAGCGGGCATCCAGCTTTGCTTTTAATGTGTCGAGCAGCTCATTGATCGGAAGAACCGAGTAATCTGCCGGATCACCGGAGTGAACGGCAGAAACCTTTTCATCCCGGATCAAAAGCAGTGCGGAAGACGAATACAGCTTCAGGCATTCGTTCAGCACCTCTGCCAGCACATTGCGGCTGAGTTTGGGGAGGGCTGTCCCTCCGATTTTCGCCCGGTCAAGCAGGCTTTTGTAGGCTGTCATACGAAGAGGATAGAGATTCCCATCCACCTGCATGGCAAGCCCAAGGTTAGACGCTGTATCTTCCACAGCCTCCAGACTGGTTCCCGGTGCGAATGCGGACAGATTACCATAAAGCGGGGAAGACGCATCCAGAGGTTCCACCTGCAGTTCATCGACTCTGTAGGTAAGCCACTGGCTTTTTTTCGCCTGCTCCTCATGATAATCGAACATCGCTTCATAGGAACTAAAGGTTGTCGAATAGTTGTCCTGACAATTTTGCATAGTACATGCTCCTTTCGTTTTTTGACGGATTTACCGCCTTGATATATAACAAAAGCCGGCACCCCCGAAGGACTGCCAGCTTATGCCCAAAATAAGGCCGGAAAATAAAAAAGTGCCATCTGCAAAATGCAAATGACACTGTGATAACTCTGTTAAACTGTTTTTGGTCGAAACCAAACTTGATACTGATGTATGTATTATAGCAGAATTTATCACAATAGTCAATCCGTCCGAAACGAAAGTGCCGGTTTTACTGCTTCTTATCTCTATGATAGTGCCGGTTTATCTACAACAGGCACATAATTACCACCCCAAACATACCGCCTATAAAGAGTCCTGCAAAAAAGCACAGAATATTCATTGCTATCTTTCCTCCTTCCTGAAAATATGAAAAAAGCCGCCATAAAGGCAGCATACCATAATAAAATGAAAGGCAAAACAGACCGTTTCAGTTTGTCTTGCCTTAACTTGTTACAATATCTTTTATAAAATACTCTTCTGCATCAGAGCAAGAAACTGGAAGTTGTGCTTATAATTTTTGTATTTCTTTCAACGCTTTTTGAATATCCTTATAAACCAATGGTTGCATACTGTCATCATAAACACATATATTCGCCTTATAAAGTGCGGAAAGAATATCGTTCTTTAACTCTGGTTTATACCTTGCAATAAGCGGTGACAGCTTGATACATTGTCTTGCTGTGATGGGCTTAACATCCGTTATGTGTTTTAAATATTTGTCAATAATCTCGTCAATTTTATAATCTTTATCCCATTTTGCATTATAAGCAAGCAACGTAAGCCCTCTTGTACGAATATAAGAATTATCACTGTCAAGCATATCGCTTAATCTATCCATATAGGGATAAACACAATCTGTTTCTTGGCTTTCTTTTTGCAAGTTCTGCAATGCTTTGTATGCAACATTATTGTTTTTATCAAATAACAATTCAAATGCTTCGGCTATATTAAGTGCCATAGTATCCTCCTGAACAAATCCCGATTTGTCATTTTCTTATTGGTCCAATTTCAATTTATACCAATCAGTTCCGCAATCTCTTCAACCGTATCCAACAGCACATGGAATTCCAAACCTTCCGCATAGCTGTTCTCCGCTGCGTAGTTTCTCCACAAGCTGTAAAGTGCGGTCTCCTCACGCATATCCCGCATGATATCCTTCCAGTCTTTCAGCATATCCATAGACTCTCTTTTGGCTGCGGTATGCTCAATCGCCATTTTTAAGATATCCGGTCTGACGCTGTCTCTGCGCTCATGATAGAGGACATGAAGATCATAAAAATCCCTGGCTCTTGTATTTCCTATGTTCCGGCGGATAATGGTTTCATACTTTTCAGCCAGCACCGTCTCAAGCGTGTAGGCCATGATCGGAACCGTTTTGTCCTCAAATATAAGCGGGTAATCATACTGAATGGCCGCCGGAGTGATTTTATCCCCAGTCGTAACATCCACTTTCATGGGGCTGTTTATCTTACCGTATTTCGCTGCTATATGGATACGGAAATTATTATAGGCATCCTCTTCCCGGATCGGTTCAATGCGCTGGTACTCAAAGGTTATCCCATCGCCGGTATCAATGGCAAGAATCTCCTTGAAGATTTTGACGATTTCATCCTCTTCCAGCTGTATCCCTCTTACGGTTGTATCCATATCCATCGTGGTTCTGGCTCCAACCCCAATCATTGAGGAAATCAGCAGGCCGCCTTTCAGGATAAAATTCTGTGCGTAAGGCGATACGGCAAGACGCTCCAAAATACGTTCAAACATATGCTGCACATCCAAAGCCCTCAGATGATTCTTTGCCGCAAAATTTCGGATTGCTCCCTTTAACTGCTCCGGTGTTTTCATTACAATACCTCCATGTAAGTCCTTATTTTTTCTTCAATTCCGAAGGCTTTTCCATACTTCAGCAATTTACGGACATCCGGCCGGCTTTTGAAATAATCCTTGATTGCCTGGACATACAGCTGCTTTTCAATCTGGTTCCTGTCTTTGATCAAATCGCAAAGGCAGCGCTCTTTGTCATACAGCCGGATGACCGCTCCCTGCGGAGACTGCGTTTCTGTTATGCCGAGATCGTAAAAGCCCTTCATAACATAATGAGCCTTTATTTTTTGATTATCTCGAAGCAATCTTGAAATATTTTCTCCCTGTGGGACTGAGATATCAAATGTATGTGGGATAATATCCGTCAATCCCCAGACATAAAGAGCCGTACCATATGAAAAAACAAGGCTGGAGCATTGAACCTGAAGCAATGCAAACTCATCCATATCACTGTCTGCCGGAGCATATATACCTTTGCGAATCCGTTCAAGCAAGCCGCTGTCCACATATTTTTTAATGGCAGTACGGCTAATCCCGGCAGCTTCAATCTGCGATGTTTTCACAAAACCGTTGTTTTCGGCTGCTATCGACTCAATCTTATTATAAATTTCATCCATAAACACCGCCTCCTCGCATTACCCTACATTCTTTCTTTATATTATACTCATTTAACGAGAGAATGTAAAACCCTTTTTGGCTTTAGTGTACCCGAATTCACAAAAATAATACAAATCTCTTCCTTGGAACGACAAAAGGGATGCCGCAAAAGCGACACCCCCTTCATTCAAAAAACTGTGATAATCAAATATCCTTTGAAATTTTGCGGAACGCATCCACACCGGGAATGATACCAAGGCATCTTCCGTTGTCAAACTTACAATGAATGGTAGGAGCATCGTCAACAGAATCTACGGTTCCTTTTGTCATAGCCGGAACCGGACGCGGATCGTTTCCCATTTCAACCAACAGAACCCGTGTCCCTTTAGGATATGTATCCTTATAGAATCGCCTGTATGCCTCTCTACTGTATTCAATAAGCAATTCTTCATTGTGTATGGTTTCATAACTAAACCCACATTTATTCCCAAAGGGATAAAACACAGGTTTTGTGAATTTTCGTATGATGAGATGTCCGGGAATCAGGATATCGTCATCGTTATAATAAATGCGTTTTACCTTCATACTCATTTTCTCCTTCCTTTTTTTGTACGCAGCTTCCAGAGCCCTCTGTCCATATGCTGGAAATGCTCCAGATGATACTGCAATATCTGGCGGATTTTTCTTTCCACCACTTGTTTGCCTGAGCTTTCTTGTGAGGTTCTATCTGCTCGTAAAGAAATGTGAGCGTTACAGGCTCCTTACATTGCTCCAGGACAGCCGCCACCACATCACGCCAGGTTGCTCCCGGAATATCGCGGATGTCAATCTGCTTTTTCTCCGAAATCAGAACCGGGCAGATGAGTGCATTGTCTTTTCGGACAATCATCACATATTCGTGCAGAATCGGGATGAAAGAACCACCGTACCTGGTCTTATCCGAAAAGCAGTTGTGCTGGGCCTTGATAATGATATTTTCCAGCGTACCTGGCTTTATAATCTCAGACAGCATACTGTAAAGCTGCCCTTTTTTCTTGATGTCGCCCATCAGTACTGCCATACGCCCGCCTTTTTCCAGGGAAGTGTACTGCTTCATCATCGCATAGTTCATTGCCTCGACAAAGCGGTTCCAGTCCGGTATACGGGACAGGTCAAATTGCTTTGGATCATACCCATACTGGTTCTGGACTTCCGATGCGCTATACATGACATCTGAATAGGTCACGATATCCCAGTATGGCGGATGCCAAAAGATAAATTCCGGGCGCTCCGGTATCTCACAGTTCATGATATCAAATCCGCTGTGCAGATCGTACAGATGACTGCCAACGCCAAGCTTGTCCGCTGCAGCTTTCGTTGTTCCGCTCCCGCACATATAATCGCAGATTTCCTGCGGGCGGAAGAATCCAATGAGATCCTCAACCAGTTTGGGGGAACAATTCCCAGGGTACCGGTTGTTGCCGCCCTCGCCGCGTTCCGGGTAGGATACAATGCTGGTCAGCGGTCTTGATTCGTTTTTTTCAGGCATAATACCACCTCCTCGTATTTTTTATTGTGACAGTTATACGCATTTCTCCTGCAGACACGCAGAGCCGGATTCGTAAAGTTCCAGAGGAATCCATTTCCCATCCTGCAAGACACAGTCATTTGCCACACAGTAAATGAGCGGTTTTACCTCTGGATCTTCCAGACATTCCGGCGTGATATACAGGCCAAGATGCTTCCTATAAAAAGACTCCAAATCGGCAAGTACCTTCTCCCGAAGCGTCCCGGCAAGGGAATCAAATTCATTTATGTCCTGATGGGAAAAAGCTGCTTTGGAAAGCTTCTTTAAAATACCGCAGCTCTCAATCGTCCCATTGATGACAGCGGCTGCCTCATCAAGATAATCCTCATGAATACGGATACCGCAGATCACTATATGCTTCGCATAATTCGATGCAGAGTGCCTGATTCTTTCGCATAACGTGTCATAGCCTTTTTTGTACCTTGTTTTCAGTATGTCAAGGGGAACCTTCTCCCGGTTATGCTTCAGGGTTGATAAGAGCTTTGAAAGTTCATCCCTGAGTAGGATAGTTTCCTGATCCTGGGTTGTATAACTCATACAATTATCCTCCTACCCCATGTCAGGCTGTAAATCTGTCCAAAGACAGCACTCCCTGCATTTTTCTGTGCCGTTTCCAACACAGAGAGGATAGGGATTATTTGTCTCCGGCGTATAGCAGTCTGGTTTTTTCAAATACTCATTTACAAACTCATGTGCCACCTCAGAAACTGTCTCCCAGTAGGATTCCCAGTAATAGTCATTCTTTCCAAGTGCATTTTGAAGCCGTTCCGGAAACCGCGGGTCATGAATCATCCGTTCATACTGTGCATCTGTCAGCTTCTCAATTTCATCCCAGTCTGACACCTGAGAAACAAAATCTTCAAGCTGGCAGGTCGCTTTATGAATCTCAGCAAGCTCCCTTACAAACCTTTCAGATGCATAGAGCTTCTGGGCGACAATGGAAATGGAATAATGATTTTCACAGTATTCGCCATCAAGATAGCATTCATAGGAATCCGGCGTAGAATCTGCAATAAATCCTTCATGGTAGTTCCAGTTCGGAATACAGCCATTGTCCATTTCCTCTCCCAGTTTTTGAACCAGCAGCCTTTTGGCATCATTATAGTCTGTGTAGATATCAGAAGAATTGTCGTGTTCACCGTCTACCGCCCAGTCTTCTGCCAGAACATACACCATCGGATGATGGCGGCATTCCTTCAAATCTTCAAGCTGGCAGATCATTTCCGGCGCCATGATAACCAAATCCAAAGTAATATCGTCAATGGCTTTCGGCTCCTGATACAACTCTGAAAATCTTTTTTCTAACTCTTTTACCTCGCAGGGAAGTACCGGCACGTCAAAGGAACAATAGATATCCGGTGTTTCATTTTCCGTTTCTTTGTCCTCACCGTCACGGATTTCCGTAATACTTCCATACAAGCCTTCATATTCACTTTCAGTTGTACCCACAATAGGTGCGCCAATTATATAAGTAACGCCTTCATACTCAAATTCAGCGCCAATTCGATTTATAATCATGTTGATTCCTCCGTTTTCTGTGTTTCCCCTTGCCAAAGACAAGGGGAAAACACTATTATCTTATTCTTTCTCTACAAAAATTTCTGCTATTGTCTTTGCAACCTGAAATTCAACCGTAGACCGGTCGTATTTCCATACACGCATATGCGTTTGAATGAAGTCCTCCACATCTTCATGCAGAATCTGATTATAGGTATCCGTCATAACCGCTCTCAAAGATGCGGCATCTATAACTGTACCTTCCAGTTTTTTATATACCTGTTCCACCCACATACACTTATTATTGCAAAAAGCATTATCTGCGTGCCGCGGTGTCCAGTCATACAGCAAATAGCATGCAATCCACCGTTGCCAAAGAACATTTGTTACATTATCTTCGTAAACAGGAAATTCTCTCAAATTTGTTACCATACCGCCTGCGGCGGCACAAATGATAATGAAAGTCTCAA
>CAJUQB010000093.1:377-18259 GCA_910588285.1 uncultured Lachnospiraceae bacterium | reverse complement strand
GGGCGGTAGAAAGTGATTTCTGCCGCCCATATGCAATGCTGTTGATAGCAGTGGAATCTCCTTGTTAATGATTTTGGGATTTTTTAGGGGGGTATGGAAATTAATTTCCACACACCGCTATATACTTTCAGATACTATACTTCCCATCGCTTTAATACATCCTGTACATGCCCTATGGAGCATTGTAGCGTTCCTGCAATCTCTCTCAGTGTCATTCCACCATTGCGCAGTTCCAGAATCGTCTTGTCCGTATCTTCCGCATAGATTTTTTTCCGCCCGGCACCTCTCGGATTGCGGGAACTGCGGATGTCCTCTCCACCTGTATTTTTTCTGTACATCTGGTCTCTGGATATATTGATATAGGAACCATCCCCTTTACTCACAATCCGAAAGTCACGCATGAAATGGATCAGATCATAGGAATTGATTTTATTTTGACAGACTTTGATTTCCAGCACTCTTAAAAGAAACAGGCTAAGGTAGCAGATCAGAAAATGCCCGTAGATGGTTTCTTTTTTCTGCACATAAACCGGGCGCGCATCCAGATAAGACTTCGTGATCCGGAAGGATTCCTCAATCTTCCACAAACCGTGGTATGTTTGATAAATTTGAAGCGGATCCATGGAAAGTTCTGATGTAACCAGAAGGTTATAGCCTGTATATTTTAGATCTTCATTGATTTTATCCTGGTCAATCTCAATAAGGGGCTTTATTTTCTTCCCGCTTTTGTCCTTATTGATTACGTTGATATATTTTGCAGTATCTCCTAAATTTTCCTAGTACTTCGACGGAAGACGGGCTTTCCCATAAACAGAGAAGATTTTTTGATTTTTCAAAGGGATTGACATATTTTCTAAAATTGCATATAATAATAGTACAAGGTAGGCAACGGCGTGTGTCTGCCAAAGCGTTGAAGCATAATAGCGTATCGGAATGCCTTGTTATGCAGAGCTTTCAGTAGGGGTTGTGCAGTAACCTCAAACCGGAGTAGGCTGCAAAGCCGAAAGAAAATGCTCAAAGCCGCCTTGCATCGCAGGGCGGCTTTCTTAATGGACAGAGAGGTTTTATGGATAAATTACTAAAGTGTGCAAAAGCATTTGAAAAATTGTTGGAGATACAATATCGGATTATTATTGGCTGAAAGGGAAAAACCGTAGAGTTAGTGATTGGCTTTTTTTAACGAAAAGCCACTATCTGACCCAAATTGAGAGCCGGTTTGCACCAGTGGCTTTGATTGAACAGCTCTTGGATGATAACCGTTTGGTGTTCCGCTACAACGCAAAATTAAATCAGTTTTCATTAATCGAAGCAGATTATTTGCTATCGACACCTTTTGAAAACAGCGATATTTATATTTTTATTGCAGAACATAAAGCCAGTGGAAAATATTTTTGCAGGTCTTTCTTCCCGAAAGAGAAGAAGGATTACGCAGCGGGGCAGCCACGTTACACCATGCTTTATAAAGAAAAGAAAAACCTGAATACTGGAGAGATTGCCGTCCAATATGACAGACTAACTCCGAAAGAGCAGCCATAATTTCCAAAAAGGGTGCTAATTATGCAACCGCGTTCCAGACAAACTCCACGCCTATCCGGTTGGCTTCTTCCGGGGGAATCTCGCCGGGGACACATGATGGAACCCTCCCTATTACGAAACGACCTGCATACGCAGACCGCCTGTTTCTTTTTATTCACCATTTTTATATCGTATGACCGGAATCTGTTTGACCTTTTTTCCAATGGTCCGGCGTTCTAATGCAAAGGCCATATCGCTGGTACGCTCAAAAATCCGATGTCCTTTTTCCAGCTTATAAAAGCTGTCCAGGTTCAGCTCCCGTTTCAATTCTTCTTCGGATGGCAAATAAGTAAAATACTTAGACGCAAATATTTGATGATTATCTTCTGGCAGCGTGTATTTTACATGGAATCCCCTTTGTCCGCACAAAGAACAATGCCAATCGGTTGTGAATCCCCTTCATTCATCATTTCACGAGTATAGTAGTTCACATACATCTGCATCTGGCCCAAATCCTGCCCATCCAGTGTAAACCGCTTTTGGCGCGCCACGAATGAAAAGCCTCGTCCAAGTTCCAACAGGAAATGCTGAAGATGATCGATCAGGGCTTGCTCCAATTCGCCCTCATACACATGGGTGTCCGGTTGAATCTGCAAAAACTCCATCACATAGGGGTCCTTGACGATCTTTTCATATTCCGGTTTTGGCTCGGTAGTCTGGATTTCTTTTGCTACAAGCGATTTATCCTGACTGGCTAAAATACGTTGATAGTACATTGTATTGATCTGCCGTTCCAGTTGTCGGACACTCCACGCAGATTTTGCACATTCTTCCGCATAGAAAGTCCTTGCCCGCTCGTCTGGCACACGCATCAAAAGCCGGTAGTGGGACCAGCTCAATTCGCTCCACAGTGTGGAGCGAATTGGAAAGGTGCAGTAAAATTGCCGCATATTGCGTAATCCCTGAACACAATCCCGTAAAAAAGATTGCGGCGCTCATTTGCTGGCTGAAACCAGGAAGTTCCTCCGGGAAGCCCAGACCTTCCTGGGATGCGAAATCCTTACCCTTATGGATTTCCTGAAAGAGAAAGGGCTGTTGTATGAGTATCTGCGTTGCAAAGAGCCCGCTTACCAGACAGGAGAAGAGGAACTGCCCTTTTTATAAAACGATACAAAATACCCCTGCACGATTAATTTGCATGGGGTATTTTTGTTCCGATAATGTGAAGAACTGTTTCCGGATAATGTGGCGTGAAATCTTCCACAGCTCTCTATGATGCTAAAATAATCTGCGGATTGGCTTCTCTTTTAATTTGAAGAACAACACTTTGTTTTGATGAGATAAATTATAAGGGATGGGATGATAAAAATCTACCAACGAAGGCTTCCTTTTTTGCCCGTTTTGTGAACATATATGCTGCAATAAAAAAGAGGTTGGAGTAAAAAGACCAGAGAAGGAGGATGATATGCTGTGAATAATGAATATGAGAATGAAATATTTTTTGAGGAATACGCCAAGATGGCCCGCAGCAGGGAAGGACTTCCCGCAGCCGGAAAGTGGCATCAGCTCAAGCCTCTGTTTCCGCCGCTTCAAGGAAAGGCTGTCCTTGACCTGGGCTGCGGCTATGGCTGGCACTGCAAATATGCGGCACAGCAGGGAGGAGTCTTCCTTTTTAATATAGAGCACCCGGTTTTTACGGCAGGCGTTGGGCAGGACTGGATCTATAATGATGAGGGAAAGCCGCAATACTGGCCGGTGGAGGGCATGTGCCCGAATCTGCTGGATGCAAAGGAAGTGGAGGCAGCCGTACAGTCCATTCAGGAGCGCTATGGCAGGATTGACATTCTTGTGAACAATGCAGGCGTATCGGAGAGCACGCCTATTTATGATTACACGGCGGAGCTTTTTGACCGGGTGCTGGATCTGAATGTGAAGGCGCTGCTGTACACGATCCTGCCTGCCGTGAAGATCATGAAGGCGCAGGGCGGCGGAAGCATCATCAATACAAGCTCCATGGTGAGCCGCTATGGCCAGCCGGCAGGCGTGGCATATCCCACCAGCAAGTTTGCGGTAAACGGGATGACCATCTCCCTGGCCCGGGAGCTGGGCAAGGACAATATTCGTGTGAATGCAGTGGCGCCCGGTGTGACCAGGACGGATATGGTGGCGGCCCTGCCGGAGCAGACCGTCAAGGCAATCTGTTCCCAGATTCCGCTGGGAAGGCCGGGAGAGCCGGAAGATGTGGCCAATGCCTTTGTGTATCTGGCCAGCGATATGGCGGCTTATGTAACCGGAGAGATTCTTTCAGTGGATGGGTCTGGCAGGAGCTGACTAAATGGTAGTGTAAAAAAGCAAAGGCAGGGCGTTCATCCCCTGCCTTATATGCATATTTATTAAAGTGCCAATTTGTATAATGCCAACTGATTAAGACTTACACCCTCTTTTTCCGCTTCAATGGCTAATCTTTGATGCAAAGATTTTGGAAGCCTTACAACAAATTTTCCGCTGTAATTATTTGGTGCTTCTGGAATTGGTATAGGAAGATTATTTTCTATCTTTATTTCAAGATATCCTTCCAGTGCTTCATTAAGGCTTTCATATAATCCTTCCAGTGTATCACTGGTACTTTGGCATCCGTCAAGTTCCAAAATTCTGCCATAGAAATAGTGTCCGCTTTCATCATTCATTTCCTGCACTAATCTTGTATAGGGCAATCTCATATAATCCTTAACTTCCATGCTTTCATGCTCCTTTCCGCTTGCTATAATATGCCAGGATAAGGGGATTATTCCCCTATCCTATTCAACACATCCAAAACATAAGCCTTTTTTAATGGATTTTCTTGCTTTATTGTTATCAAATCCCCGGTTTCTTTATTCAGATAATGCTTATGGCTTCCTTTTTGTCTTGTCGGAATATAGCCGTATGCTGCTAAAACTTTGTCTATTTCTTCTGGCCGCATTCCATTTGGCTGTTGCTTCATTTTTTCAATTAGCTTTTTTACGTTTGGCACTGTGATTATCTCCTTTCTTATGATATAGTATCATATATAGTACTATGTGTCAATGTCAAAATAAAGTATTGTTTCTATGCCCATCTCCAGCTGGGAAGGCCGGGAGAGCCGGAAGATGTGGCCAATGCCTTTGTGTATCTGGCCAGCGATATGGCGGCCTATGTAACCGGAGAAATTCTGTCAGTGGATGGGTCTGGCAGGAGCTGCTTTTCTGATTTATAGAAATATAAAATAGATTTCTGTGTCCAAAATATATTATTTTGTCACAAAGTAAGATATAATGGATTACAAAGTAAGAAATAAAATTCCTATCGCTGCAGAGGGAGAAGAAAATGATTATGAAAAGACAAGTAAAATATATTACCAAAGAAAGGCGCCTGCCATGACCCTGCCCTACAGTGACACCCTGCAAATCCAATACCTGAACCGCCTGTTCGACAACACCAGCAACTGTTACAAATTCTTCTGGTTCCAGGCGATCATAGCCAAAGTCCTGGATAAAACTCTCCCGGGGTGGCCGAATCATAGCGAACCGCCCAGAGTTCGCCTGGATAAATCTCATCTACCAAAAGAGAGAACTACCAGCAAAAGAGAAAACGGAGGAAATATGAGAATCAAAACAGTCCACGCAATCTATTTCAGCCCCTGCGGCAGCACAGCCAGGGCAGTATCCCAAATGGCCCGGCAAGCAGTCAGTATGCTTACAGCCCAATGGTCCAGCCTTGATTTTACCCTCCCGGCAGCCCGAGAGCAGAGATATATCTTTGGCCCCTGTGACCTGGTATTTTTCGGGACGCCGATCTATGCCGGACGGGTGCCCAATAAGCTCATGCCCTTTGTTCGGGACGGGTTTTTGGGGAACGGCGCTCTGGCCGTTCCGGTGGTGACATATGGCAACCGGAGCTTTGACGACGGGCTTGTGGAGCTTAGGAACCTCCTGGAGGGAAATGGATTCCATACCATTGGTGCAGCAGCCGTGGTGGCAAAGCACAGCTTTTCCAAGACCCTTGGAGCAGGCCGTCCCAATGAGGCAGATGAGAAGCGTGGGGCAGCCTTTGCCGGACAGGTGGCCCAGAGGGCAGAACAGCTGGAAGCAGGTGAGCGCCGGGAGCCTGTACAGGTGCCGGGGACAGACCCTCCAGAGGCCTACTATACCCCCTTGGGAATAGACGGAAAGCCGGCAAAATTCTTAAAGGCAGTTCCCAAAATATCAGAGAAATGCAGCAAATGCCCCAGGCAGGCCAGATTTTTTGACGACGAAGCCTTTCTATCCCACCGGAACATGCTGGAACAGACCTATACAGCGGCCCGGGAGGCAGAATATTTCCTTTAGAGCCATAGTTCGGATAAGAAAATACCCAATCAGGAGGAACATATGACAAGACAGGACATTTTTGCATGGGCAAAGAGGCGGTACGGCACGGAACCGGATTATCCCTGGGGGGACAACAGTGCGGTGCTGCGTCACAAGGAAAACAACAAGTGGTACGGCCTTATCATGGAGGTGGGCCGGGACAAGCTGGGTCTGCCCGGGGAGGGGACGGTAGAAGCCCTCAATGTGAAATGCGATCCCCAGATGGTGGGCGCCCTGCGTACCCGGGAGGGCTTTCATCCCGCCTACCACATGAATAAGGAAAAATGGATCACCATCCGGCTGGATGGAAGCGTTCCAAAGGAGGACATCAAAAACCTGGTCAGTATCAGTTACCAGATGACGGAGCCTCCCAGGAAGCCTAAGAAATCATGAAAAAAGATCAATCATTACGAACCTAAGAGCGTCTAAATACTCTGGGGAGAGATGCGAGAACCGGACACAACCGCTATATAAAAAGAATAGCCGATTTCTTTGTAGTGAATTTGGAGGGAATATGTTTTTTTCATGGAGATATGAGGAGCGTTGCAAAAGGAGGCAGGGCCAATGATTATCAGCGCCAGCAGGAGAACGGATCTTCCGTCCTGTTATTTTGAGTGGTTTCTTCATCGTCTGAAGGAAGAATATGTCTTGGTGAGAAATCCAAGGAATCCCCGCCAGATCAGCCGGGTGAGCCTGTCGCCGGAGGTGGTGGACGGGATTGTTTTCTGGACCAAGAATCCGGCGCCCATGCTGGGATATCTGGGAGAGCTGGAAAAATACAGGTATTATTTTCAGTTCACGCTGACTGCCTATGGACCGGAGGCGGAGCCTGGCCTGCCCTCCAAGAATAATACCATTATCCCGGCATTCCGGCAGCTTTCCCGGGAGATTGGGAGGGAGAGGGTGATCTGGAGATACGATCCGATTTTCCTAAGCCCCAGATATACCTGGGAGTATCATTGCAGATATTTTGAGGTTCTGGCTTCAAGGCTGGCCTCCTATACCGGACGCTGTACCGTCAGCTTTCTTGACTGGTATCAAAAGACCAGGAAAAATGCCCGGGGGCTTAGCATTGTGCATATGGACGTGAATCAGCAGACAGAGCTTTTGGGCTGCCTGGCATCCATTGGGGAGAAGTATGGGATAATCCTCGACGTATGTGGGGAAGACCAGGATTACAGCAGCGCAGGGGTTTTGCAGGCCCACTGTATTGACAAGGGGCTTCTGGAGCAGATTGGAAATTATAAATTGAAGGTCAGCAGGGACAAAAATCAAAGATCAGCCTGCGGATGCATTTCCAGCATTGATATCGGGGCGTATGATACCTGCCAAAACGGCTGCCTGTACTGCTATGCCAATGAAAGCCCGGCAGCAGTACAGGGCAACTGTGCAAAGCATGACCCCAGGGCGCCGCTGCTGTTTGGCGATGTGGAGCCGGGGGATATGATCCATGAGAGAACCATGAAATCCCAAGCAGACGGGCAGCTATCGCTGTTTGATGATGTGGAGCGGTAGGCACAGGGAAACCTCTATCCCCTGGGCAGTGTTGGCGATGTCTGCCGTGCCCCCATGAAGCGCCAGGATTGTATTCACAATATACAGCCCAAGGCCGCTGCCGCCAGTCATGCGGTTCCTGGAGGAATCCACCCGGTAAAAGGCCTCAAACAGCCGGGGAATATCCGCATCCGGGATATGGATGCCAGTGTTTTCCAGGGTGAGCATTCCATGTCCGGCTTCCGGCCAGAGCCTGACATGGACGAGGCTCCCGGCAGGGGAGTAGGCGGCAGCATTGCTCAGCAGGTTATCCGGAGCCTTTGCCAGCAGCAGGCGGTCGCCGTCTATGAAAATGCCCGGTTCCAGCTCTTTTTTTATGTCCAGCTCCTTTTGGACAAAGAGATCCTCCAGGGCAAAGAGCCGTTCCTCCACCAGCTGATCCAGCTCGCTGTCCAGAGCAGTCAGTATAATGATGGGAACCTTGGATTTCTGCCGGATGACTTCACAGACCCCAAAGCCGTCGATCCTGGGCAGCATTACGTCCAGCAGGATCAGATCAAAGGCCTGGGCGGAAAATAACGTCAGTGCCTCCACGCCGTCAGCGGCGGTTACGGCTTTGTAGCCGGCTTCTGTGAGGAAGTCAAAAAGCAGAGCCGCAATGGCGGGATCGTCCTCCACAATTAGTATTTTTTTCATGGGACACCTCCTGATATTCGGTTACGGCATCTTTGAATGAACCATACATGACAATAGCATAGCACAGTTTTTTGAATCCTGTGTGAAGATTAAGAATTTTTTCATAGAAATATGAAAAACGATGTGGTAGAATGAACCATATGGAGGGCAAGAGATATGGCGAAGGAGATTGCATTGGGAAAGGTTAAGGTGGTCTGTAAAAAATTCCCAAAACGTCGCTGCTGTGATGCCTTTCTTGCAGTCCTGCTGCTGGCAGTGCTGTCCCTGGGAGCTGCATATTTCCCTTATATCAACCTGCCCGGCGTTACAACAGAGGTTTTGGATGCGCTGCAGCTTAAGGATTGCCCAAGGGTGATGATTGTTGCGCATCCAGACGATGAATTGCTCTGGGGCGGGAAGCATTTGCTGGAAGAGAAGTATCTGGTGGTCTGTCTCACCGGAGGGAATGACCGTACCCGGAGGGCAGAGTTTGAGTCAGTGTTAGCTGCCACAGGGGACAAGGGGCTGATGTTATCTTATCCGGACAAGATCGGCAGGAGGCGCAGCGATTGGGGCTTCTGGCGGGGGGATATTGAAGCGGATATTGCTGCGATTTTGCAGTATAAGGACTGGGAGCTTGTGGTCAGTCACAATGAAAAGGGAGAGTATGGTCATCCGCAGCACATTATGACCCACGAGAGTGTGGCAAAGGAGTATGGAAGGACGGGCTGCCAGGCCAGGCTGTACTGGTTCGGGAACTATTACGTGGACGATAAGGTTCCCTATGATTTGCCGGAGATGGACAAGTCTGTGTACAACCAGAAACGGAAGCTGGCAAAGCTTTACGTGAGCCAGCGTCAAACGATTCGGCTCCTGTATCACATGCTGCCCTACGAGGACTGGGTTCCGGCCCGGAGATGATTTTTGATAATTTTTAAATTCCTTCTTGACATCCCCTCATATCAGTGGTATACGCTGCAGGCAAGCGTAATATGCCGGCGCCGCTGGACAAATACAACGTGAAGCCGGATATTATGATCGGCTGTGCCGGAGGAGGCTCCAACCTGGGAGGCCTGATCGCACCCTTTATGGGCGAGAAGCTCCGGGGCGAGGCAGCGGAATACTTTGCAAGGGTGGAGGGAATCCTGCCTGCTCCGGAGAGCTCCCACGCCATCCGCGCAGCCATTGACGAGGCAGTCCGGTGCAGGGAGGCCGGCCAGGAGAAGACCATTGTATTCGGCCTTACGGGGACAGGGTATTTTGATATGACTGCCTATGAAAAATTCCATGACGGCGAAATGAGCGATTACGTGCCCACGGATGAGGAGCTGGCGGTATACCGCAGCAAGCTCCCCAAAGTGGAGTAGCTCCTATACCTCCTCTGCCTCCTGCTCCCGCCCCAGCCTGCGGAGCATGGTTTTCTTCACTGCCCGGAAAATATTTTCATAGCCCGTGCAGCGGCACAGATGGCCGGACAGCTGCTTGCGGATCTCGTCGTCGGAAAATTCCCGTCCGGCGGCGAGAAGCTCCGTGGCGCTCATAAGAAAGCCGGGAGTGCAGAAGCCGCACTGAACCGCAGCCTCATCGATAAAGGCCTGCTGGATATCAGAGAGCTCCCCCCGCGGGCCTGCCAGGCCCTCCAGGGTAAGGATCTCCTTCCCGTCGGCCCAGACAGCCAGGTAAATGCAGGAGTTGAAGCATTCTCCGTCCACAAGGACCGTACAGGCGCCGCATTCTCCCACCTCGCAGCCCTTTTTTACACTGGTGAGCCGGAAATCGTCCCGCAGCATATCGGTGAGGGAGGAGCGCACGTCGATCATTTTTTCAACCCTTTTCCCATTGATGGTACAGGAAACCAATTTGTACTGTTTACTCATAGATCTCACCTCCTGAAAGACGGATGGCCTCTGCAAGGGCCCGCTGAGCCAGCACCACGGCAATGTGCTGGCGGAAGGCCTTGGAGGCCCGCCAGCTGTCCCGGGGATTCAGATCCGTAAGGACTGCCTGGGCAAATTGCTTCAGGACGCCTTCCGATACCGGACGATTGGCAATCATGGCTTCTGCGTGAGGGGCCCGGGTGGGGATGGGGCCGGCAACGCCATAGGCAATCCGTGCATCCTCAATGGTCAGCTTATCCGGGGACAGCTTCACATTCACCGAACAGCCCAGGGTGGCAATGTCCATGGCCTCCCGCATGGCATATTTGATGTAGTGGCCCTGATATCCTTCGTAGGACCTCTTGGGAATCAGAATCCCCGTCTGCAGCTCCCCGGGCCGAAGATCCACAACGCCTGCCCGCAGGTAGAAATTCTGGATGGGAACAAGACGCCTGCCCTCCGGCCCGGCCAGCTCAATGACTGCATCCCAGGCAAACAGGGTGGAGGCCGAATCAGCGGAGGTCACACCGTTGCAGGTGTTTCCGCCGATGGTTCCGATGTTGCGGATCTGGGGGCCGCCAATCATGTCAACGGCCTCCCCAAGTACATTGATTTTTTCCCGAATTATGGGATGCTTCGTGATATGGGAAAAGCTGGTGAGGGAACCGATCCGGATGGCACCGTCCGCTTCCAGACGCACACCCCTTAGGGCATCGACCCCCTGGATGCTTATAAGCTCCGCCCCGGCAAGCCGCCCCTCCCGTATCTGTACCAGGACGTCGCTGCCTCCGGCAATAATCCGGGCCTCCGGATGCTCTGTGAGAAGCCGGACAGCATCATCTACGCTGGCAGCTTCGTAAAGCGCTTTGATATCATACATATCAGAACCTCCTGTTTTGAAAAATGAAATCTAACGGTCTGTGGCAGCAATGTTTACAAGAGCCCTTCCTCCGAAAAACGGCGGAACAGGTTGTGGGGAGTTAAGGGCGCCTCCATAAAGGCTACTCCCGTTGCCTGCCGGACGGCATTGCGGATGGCCGGGGCCACAGAGCAGGCCGGCGGCTCGCCCAGGGCCTTGGTGCCGAATGCGCTGGTGGGCTCCGGATTCTGTGCAAAGACAGCACGAAGGCGCGGATGATCCATGAAGGTGGATAGCTTGTAATCCAGCAGGCTGTTGTTTAAGGGGCGGCCTGTTTTGGGGTCAAAGAGCAGCTGCTCGGACAGGCCGTAGCCGATTCCCATGCTCATGCCGCCGTGGACTTGGGCCTCCGCCAGGGCCGGATTCACCAGGGTACCGGCATCGTGGGCATTGACAATATCCAGAAGCCGTACCCGGCACATCGGGATATCCACCTCCACCTCTGCAATGGTACATCCAAAGGAGTAGGCATTGGACTTGATCTGGGCGGTACTCTCCGCCGTCAGGTGCTGGCTGCGTTCCGTGCTGTACAGGGCCTGCGTGGCCAGCTCGCCCAGAGACATCAGAACCCTTCCGTCTGTGGTGCGGACAATATTGCCTGCCGAAAGCTCCAGGTTATAGGGCGGCATGCGGGTCAGCTCCCTGGCATAGTCCAGGATGCGCTCCTTTAGGAGCAGGGCAGTCTGGCGGATGGAAAAGCCCGCAGTGTAGGTCTGCCGGGAGGCATAAGCCCCGGTTCCGAAGGGGGTGACATCCGTATCCTGGCAGGAAACCACATGCACTTGGCCAAGGGGAACGCCCAGGGCATCCGCTGTCATCTGGGCATAGGCCGTATCCGCGCCCTGGCCGATCTCAGTCTCCCCCAGCTGTACCTGCAGGGAGCCGTCCTGGTTCAGCACCATGCGGCAGGAGGAGGTTTCCAGCGAAATGGGCCAGACAGCAGTGTTATACCAAAAAACAGCTATGCCGATGCCGCGGCGGATGTCCCCGGTCTGGTTCTGGTAAGCCTTATATTTTTGGTCATAATCAATAGCAGCCATGGCCTTGCGGAGACATTGCCGGAAGGAATCGTGGTACAGCTCATTTTTGGAAAAGCCATCTATGTAGCCTACGGGCATCAGGTTCCGGAGACGGAAGTCCACCGGATCCATGCCAAGCCGGGCCGCCACATCCGCAGTGTGGCATTCCACGGCCCACATGGCCTGGGGGATGCCATAGCCCCGCATGGCGCCGGCCACGGATTTGTTGGTGAACACCGTGTAGGCATCGACCTCTACGTTTTCGCAGGGGTAGAGCTGGGGGAAGGCCCCGGCTCCCTTGGCGCAGACGCTGTGTCCGTGGGAAGCGTAGGCGCCCTGGTCTGAGAATGCCTCCAGTTTCCGGGCCGCATAGGTGCCGTCCGGGCGGACCCAGGAAATGATGTGGCTGCGGATGGCGTGGCGCACCCGGTTGGACACAAAGGTATCCTCCCGGGGAATGTCAATCTTCACCAGATGCCCTCCAAGCTCCATGCACAGCCAGGCGCAGAGGGGCTCATAGAGAATATCCTGCTTGTTGCCAAAGCCCCCGCCGATATAGGGCTTAATGACACGGATCCGCCCCCAGTCCATACCCAAGGCCTGGCCTACAATCCGCCGGACAATGTGGGGAATCTGGGTGGAGGAGGTGATGGTGATGCGGTTCCCTTCCATCTGGGCATAGCAGATAAAGTTTTCGATATGGCAGTGCTGGACCGTGGGTGTCTCATACCAGCTCTCCACCTTGATCAGCCCCGGTTCCTGGATCGCTTCCTGGTAATTCCCCCTGCGGATGGCAGTATGGGCCAGGATATTGTTGGGGTAGGCCTCATGAAGCTGGGGAGCCCCATCCTGCATGGCCTCCTGGACATCCAGGACAAAGGGATATTCCTGATAGGTAACCTGAATGGCAGCAAGGGCCCGGGCGGCAGCTACCTCATCCTCCGCCACCACAGCAGCGATATCATCCCCGTAGAATCGAACCTCCTCGGTCAGCACCAGGCGGTCCGCCACATCCTGATGGGCGGGATCCGTGGACCAGGGGTGCCCGGCAGTGGGAAAATAATGCTTTTCCTTCAGGTCAAAGCAGGTGAATATTTTTACAACCCCCGGAATCTGCTCCGCCCTGGAGGTATCTATGGACAGAACCCTTCCATGGGCAATGGTTGCGTGCAGGATCCGGGCAATATAAGCGCTTTTGTCGCAGAGATCATCGGTATACCTGGTGCGGCCCAGCACTTTGTCATAAGCGTCAACACGTGTGACTTTTTTTCCTACATACATCTGACCCTCTCCTCTCCTGTGTTTGGAAGGCGGCGCCGACAGCAGAACCGCCTGCTCCTTACTCTATGATATCATTATATCGGAAGAAAGGAGTATGGGAAATCCGGCAAAAAATTTTCGTGATAATTCCCAAAAATGTGAATGCAATTTTGTGTAAGATGTGCATAGATTATGACGGGAAATATGTTTACAATAGAAATAACTGAAAAAGAAATTTATGATATGTATATCCTGGGGATTGGCCCAGAGTTTCTACCAACTGCCGTAAGAGTTGACTACATGGAAGATTTTGTAGTTGATTCTTTTTTTGTTGTCTCCAGAGCGTGCAGATGTTGGAAATGAATGTTCGGACACGCTCTGGCAATGAGCCAAGTCACTGCCTGCAGTCAGCCGGCTGCTGCGATGTCTGAAAGCGAGGAGGAAACCGATATGAAGGAAAATTCGTTTATTCTGAAGGGAAATATCTGTTATGCAGGGACAAAGGACCGGCTGGCCATTGCGGAGGGCGGATATCTGGTCTGTGTCCAGGGAAGGTCATGCGGGGTATTTCCGGTCCTGCCGGAAAAATACCGGGGACTGCCAGTGACAGACTATCAGAGCTGCCTGATCATTCCCGGGCTGGTGGACCTGCATACCCACGGCCCCCAATACCCGTTCCGGGGACTGGGAATGGATCTGGAGCTGCTGGAATGGCTGGAGACCCATACCTTTCCGGAGGAAAGCAGGTATGAGGAGCTGGCGTATGCCAGGAGGGCCTATGGGATGTTTGCGGAGGATCTTAAGGCCAGCGCCACCACCCGGGCGGTGGTATTTGGCACCATCCATGTCCCGGCTTCCATTCTCCTGATGGAGCTGCTGGAGGCAGCAGGCATCAAGGCCTTTGTGGGGAAGGTCAACATGGATCAGAACTGTACGGAGCAGCTGCGGGAGCAGGATGCAGAGAAGGCCCTTGCAGATACCAGACAGTGGCTGGCAGATACCATGGGAAGCTTCCAAAATGTCCGTCCCATTCTTACCCCGCGCTTTGCCCCCACCTGCAGCGGGCCGCTGCTGGAAGGGCTGGGAGAGCTCCAGCGGGAATACGGGCTGCCGGTGCAATCCCATCTGTCCGAGAACCTGTCGGAGATTGACTGGGTGAAGGAGCTGTTTCCATGGTCAGGCTGCTATGGGGAGGTCTATGAGCATTATGGGCTGTTTGGGGGCGAGGCGCTGACGGTAATGGCCCACTGTGTACATTCCACGGAGCCGGAGGTTGAGCTCCTAAGGCAGAAGGGCGTGTATGTGGCCCACTGTCCCCAGTCCAATATCAACCTTTCCTCCGGAATCGCGCCGATCCGCAGATATCTGGACAAGGGGATCCGGGTAGGCCTGGGAACGGATCTGGCAGGTGGGGCCGCCATGTCCATGTTCCGATGCATGGCAGATGCCATCGGAGCCTCCAAGCTCTATTGGCGGCTGGTGGATCAGGACAGCAGGCCCCTTACCATGGAGGAAGCCTTTTACCTGGCAACAAAGGGCGGCGGCGCCTTCTTTGGCCAGGTGGGAAGCTTTGAGGAGGGCTATGAGCTGGATGCGCTGGTGCTGGATGATACAGGGATTCGCACTACAAGGGCTCTGGGTACCAGGGAACGGCTGGAGCGTTACATCTATCTGGCGGAGGAAGGGGGGCGTCTGGCAGGCAAATATGTGGCAGGCCAGGAGATTTTCAGGCAGAATATTTGCGGATAAGCTCCAGGAAACGCTTCCGGTTTTCCGCAATCCATCGCTCGTAGGTGGAATGGTCTGCGGCAATGGCTGTCCCCAGCTCCACCAGAAAATCAGGCATACATGCTTCCGGCAGTACTCCAAGCTCCTCCCCAAACTGCTCCTGGCCGGGAAGCTCACAGCCGCCTGCATAGAGCGCGTAGGCAGGCCTGGGCCCCTCCGGCGTCTGGCAGACACCGCCCCGAAAGCCCAGAGGCGCCACTTGATGGGCGCTGCAGGAGGAAGGACAGCCGGAGATCCGCAGGGGCGGAAGGGTGCCGTCCGGAAAATCAAAGGGACGCACTGCTTCCAGACAGGCTTTTAGGGTGGCCTGGGAATCCCTGGCGCCCACCTGGCAGATGCCTGCGCCGATACAGGCCATGGACAGCTCAAAGGTGCTGCGTGCACTGTCCGGGGTCAGGTCAATGAGTGTCTCTGCCTCCCGGGCGGTGCAGTTGATGATGTAGAGGCATTGGGCAGGGGAGATCCGCAGTGCCGTTCCCTCCATATCTGCCATGGCGTTGAAGAGCTGGCGGAACCGCTCCACCGGCACATTGCCTCCGGCAGGCTTGTAGAACACGGCATAGAGCCCGGGCTGCTTCTGGGGGATGGCCCGGGGGTGGGTCAGGACGCCGTGGCCGGACTTTGCGGCTCGGGCCGCTGCAAGCGTAGGCTCCTGTGAGGCTCGGGCAGCTGTAAGTGTCAGATCCTCCGAGGCCTGGGCGGCTGCAAGCTTTTCCTGGTAGGCTGCCAGCAGTCCTTCCGGCCCCAGCTCCTCCTGCAGGAAGCGTGTCCTGGCCCGGCCGCGGTTTTCGTAGTTGCCATAGGCAGTGAAGGTATCCACCATGGCTTTGATGTGGTAGAGGATGTGGGAGGGAGCCACGCCTGCGGCCACCTTCAGGCCCATGCGGGGGCTGCGGCCCAGGCCGCCGGCGCAGTATACGTCGAAGGTGCCGTCCTTGGTGGCCACAAAGCCCAGATCCCGGAAGGCGGCATGAACCTCATCAACAGGGGAATTGGAAAAGCAGACCTTCAGCTTCCGGGGAAGGGTTACGGTGTTGATAAAGCCCAGCAGATAATCAGCGGCTTCCTTTGCATAGGGAAGCACATCAAAGGGCTCCCCGGGAAGGACGCCGGACAGGGGGGAGGCCATGACATTGCGGGGGTAATCCCCGCCGCCGCCCCGGGTGATGATGCCATGGTCAAAGGCTTCCTGGATCAGGGCGCAGACCTGGGCCTCATTGAGATTGTGGAGCTGCAGGCTCTGGCAGGTGGTCAGATGGGCCAGGCTGATCTTATATTTTTCGATACTGTCAGACAGAAAGCCAAGGATATCCCGGCTGATCTCGCCGCCGGTGAGCCGCATCCGCAGCATGCTGCTGCTGCCGCCCCGCTGGGCGTAGCTGCCGAAGCCGCCGGAGAAATGCTTGTATTCCGGGATTGTGATTTCCTTCCGGTAGAATTTTTCCGTCATCTCATGGAATTTAGCAAGGTCATTGTAAAATTCCTCCATGTAAGCCATGTGTTTCATACTCATATCTGCCTCCTGTGGGTTTTGCTGCGATATATGGCCTTTGGGCCATGAATCATAACAACAGTATTGCCAGGATCGGAGTAAAACATGACAAAATCCTGTGGTTTTCCTGTGAACTGCGGCAGGAAGAAATCATCCTTTCGATTTGCAATGAAATGAATTGCATCAATATATTGCATGACCAGTGATTTTGTGGGTTCAGGTAGCTGAACCAGCAGTGCTGTCAGCCACTTTGATATGTCTCTGTCCCATAGGATGCATTTAATCTTATCCCTGGGCAGAATATCAGTGCCGTTTTTTGATTTCCTGCTGTATTCTGTGGGTTCATTCCCAAATCTTGTCAGGTAGACAATTCGCGTATGTTCGTCAAATTTTTTTGTATATTCAAAATAATCATAACACTGCCCCTTCTGTTCTTTGGCGTAAATTTTGACTTCTATGGGAATGAAAAAATGAGTATTGCAAATAACGATGTCAATTCTGCGCTCATGGTCAATGGCAAATTCCTTGATAACATCCGTATGGGCAAGCAATGTGTCACTGACGCGGTTTTCCCTCAATACATCGTTGAAAAAGGATTTTAAAAATAGTATGCCGCATCCATGCTGTCCCTCGGGATTTAATAAATCCGCTAAAAAACGGCACATAGCAACCTCTTTTTCTGCCACCTCCAAAATGTGGAAAATATTATAGTTTGATTTTGAATGCTCGGGCATTGGTTCCAGGCTTTTTATTTTTGTGCTTGCATTTAATAACAGGTTTCTGTAATCATCCATATCAGCTTTCCTTTCTTTCGCTTTGCACAGGCACAAATCGCAATGAAAGCGGCTGCGCTTCTTTTATCATTTCAGACGTATCTAAACCTTACCATAAATTTATGGAATTTGCTACTGCGATTCATTCCTGCTTAAGGCAGTCTTTTTTGATGCAGGCTTAACTCTTTTTAATGTTTATACAAAAGGGAAGCCAGAAATGTTTGGCTATTTTTGCAGTCGGGTATTTAATGATAATGAACTGGAATATTTAGACCTGGTTGAAGGCGCAAAACGGGCAGAATTACATTTTCAATTAGGACATAGCAATAAAGAATACAAGCGCTCAGAGAGTTTTTGGATTGATAACTATGCGAAAGGATTAATGGGAGCAGGATTTACTAGAGATGAGGCATATAAATGGTCACCAATTATGAATGAGCAAGTTGATAAAATAGCAAAGGAGTATAGTCTGATTGACGGCGTTCTTGATGTATTGAAAACATTAAAAAGCAAGGGGTATCTGTTGGCGGTAGTATCTAATTGGCGTAAACAGTCATTGAAAAGTGATATAGAAAAATTAGGGATTCTATCATTCTTTGATTATATTGCTGATTCATCTGTTGAGGGTGTTTCAAAGCCAGATCCCGGTATATTTAATATTGTTTTAGATCAATTGGGTATTAAGGCAAATGAAGTAATACAT
>CAJUQB010000093.1:0-367 GCA_910588285.1 uncultured Lachnospiraceae bacterium | reverse complement strand
ATTTTGTACTGCCATTGATACACGGTATTTCAGCAACTCAGACAATGCTGGCCCAGGTGTCTGCCAAGCTGCTGATACAGCTGGTTTTGGGGGAATTGAATCAAGCGTTCGGCTATAAAAAGGGAGGAATCATAAGCATGATAAGGACGCAAAAAATTTCTTGCGTCCATTCCCTGAATGTGTTATATTAAACATAGAAAAAAGGAGCAACCGCCCACAAAGTGGTTAGCCTCCAAGTCTGCTAAAAGCCTACCTGAACCGCCAAGTACAAGGTAGGCTTATTTATTTTCGCTTGTTGTTCCTATCCATATAGGCAGGTTTGCACGTCACGTTTGATACAAAAATAATAAGGCGAATGCCCCGATTT
>CAJUQB010000092.1 GCA_910588285.1 uncultured Lachnospiraceae bacterium | reverse complement strand
CAAAGGCCGGAAAAATAATCTGCTGTTTGCGTCTCCCTCAATTCGCCGTCCAACAACTAAAGCATTCAATGAATCAACATTCAGTGATGTAGTTTCAATCCACGCCCCCACGCGGGGGGCGACACTTGATGGAAGTGACGTTGTTGATGGGAAGATAGTTTCAATCCACGCCCCCACGCGGGGGGCGACGAAGGGGGTGGAAACTGATGGGAGCGTTTTATGGGTTTCAATCCACGCCCCCACGCGGGGGGCGACTCCTGGCCGCAAACACGTAAGCCACATGCGAGTTGTTTCAATCCACGCCCCCACGCGGGGGGCGACTGTGGCAGGCCTATGTCGCAAAAGATGTTGTCTTCGTTTCAATCCACGCCCCCACGCGGGGGGCGACGTGCAACCGCATTCTGATTGCCTGTCACCTGTTTGTGTTTCAATCCACGCCCCCACGCGGGGGGCGACCAAATGGGAACTGTAGGAGGTGAGAAGGTTGGCGTTTCAATCCACGCCCCCACGCGGGGGGCGACGATGAGGACTTAGGAATACCAAGCAATAACAATCCGTTTCAATCCACGCCCCCACGCGGGGGGGCGACTGGTACAAGGTGCAAACAGGAGCATTTAAGGATCGTTTCAATCCACGCCCCCACGCGGGGGGCGACTACAAGGGTACCTGGTACGGCAGCCAGTGGATAAAAGTTTCAATCCACGCCCCCACGCGGGGGGCGACACCTTGTGTTGTTTTTGTTTATATATTACTTTGGTTTCAATCCACGCCCCCACGCGGGGGGCGACATACGTGTTTGCCGCGAGGAGCAAGGCCGCCGCAGTTTCAATCCACGCCCCCACGCGGGGGGCGACAGAAGCTGGATTTGTGTATTGATGTGGCAATCCAGTTTCAATCCACGCCCCCACGCGGGGGGCGACATTGTCCGCCAAGTCAACAAACTACAAATTCGCCAAGTTTCAATCCACGCCCCCACGCGGGGGGCGACCGTGTAGATGAAGTCCTCAAGGCAGCTAAGCTGGTTTCAATCCACGCCCCCACGCGGGGGGCGACCGGTAGGAAAAAGAGGAAGTATCAAGCTGTTTCTTGTTTCAATCCACGCCCCCACGCGGGGGGCGACTAGAGACTGTTCTGGCGGAAGGATATACCTGGGGTTTCAATCCACGCCCCCACGCGGGGGGCGACCGCAAAAAACACGTATTTCCCCCTAAATACAACTCACAACTTCAGCAACATCACCAAACTTCAACGCCTCCCTCTCTCTTCCCACTCCACATTCCCCCTCCTTTGTCATATTTTGCAGGTGCGAACCTCCCGGGCCAACCATGTCCGCTTCCCTCTCGCACCCTCTTATACCATAAGAACCCCCTCTGCCTCATAAGATTCCTTGATCCCAAAATGCTCCACCTTTGTCTGATATTTATTCCCCAAATAATAGAATCGCAGGCTGTCCTCCTGCTTATTGATCAGGGATACCAGCTTATCCTTTAGCACCAGCAATTGGGAAGCATCCAGCATACACTCAAAAACAGAATTCTGAACCCGCTGCCCATAATTGGTACACGCCTTCGCCACCTTCCGCAAACGTGTTCTTCCTGCCTTATCCTGTGTAGATACATCATATGTAATCAGAACTAAAACCTCCATCACCTGCTTTCACACATCAAACTCCACATACCACGTTCCTTCTTATCCCTTATTTCCACAAAAATGGCGGATATTCCTCCAAGTCGCCCCGAATTGTCCTCGCCAACAACAATGCCTGCACATAAGGCACCAGTCCCCACGGTATCTTTTCCTTCAAAAAAGGATGGGTGATGGTTTCCTTTTTGTGACTCTGCCATGCCTGAAAAAATATTTTTCTCCCATCCTCATTGAGCAGTACCGCATTGTCCTTCTGACTTTCAAAATGTCCTCCCTGAATTGCTTTTGTATTAATCAGCGTGATAATAAAACGATCCGCTAAAACGGGCCGCAGCTCTTCCATCAGATCCAGAGCCAGTGACCTTCTGCCCGGACGGTCCCTGTGCAGAAATCCAACATACGGATCCAGGCCAACACTGGATAACCCGTTGGCGCACTCCCCTGCAAGCACTGTATATGCGAAGGACAAAAGGGCATTTACCCGGTCAAGGGGCGGCCTGCGGTTTCTGGACTCAAACTTAAAATCCTCCTTCTGATTCAGAATCAGATCATCAAACACAGAAAAATACTGTTCAGCCGCCTTTCCCTCCAGTCCCCGCAGCATGTCCAGGGCAGCTGCCTGGTCAATTTTCGGCAATGTTTCATACAGGGCGACAGATATCAGCTTCAATTGCTCCGCATCCACACGCAGCCCATGGTCCCGCAGGGTCCGCTCAATGCTCCATCTGCTGTTGAACACCTTACCCATAATCATATTTTTGGCATATGAGACACTTCTGATTTCATCATCCGAGATCCGGTACTGCTCCTTCCGCAGCAGCACATTTCCATACTCCTGCCCTACCGTCCTGCACAAAAAATGCCCTCTTGGGGAATAAAAGCTCATTCCGACCTTCCGCTCTGCGCAGGCGCCCATCAAAGCAGGAGTAGCGCCTTTGTAGGTAAAACACACAATATTCTCCAATGTATGCAGCGGGAATCTGCCCAGCTTCTTTTCTCCATCCTGAACCACAATATTTTCCCCATCCAGGGTTAAATAGCAGCTCTCTGTCATAACGTACAGAGTATTCAGTAATTTGCGCATTCTTCCTCCTTCCAAAGCCTGCTGCTGTCAGTTCTGTTCCGCCACATTCTTCTTGATGTACTCCCTGACCCTCCCTGTTTTCTGCAGCTTCGGAACACACAGCTCCTCCAGGGAGCAGGCCTTGCACTGCCTGGACGGCTTCACCTTGGGCGTATATCCTCTCTGAAAAAGCTCATGCATCTCACTGCTGGCCTTTCTTACCGCAGCCCGCAGCTCCTCTGTAAATGCCACCGCACAGCGCCTTCTGTTTTTGCCATAGAATAAAAATCCTTCCGGTATCGCGGTTCCCAGCATTTCCTCCAAACAGATTGCCTGGGCGCACAGCTGCAGCTCGTCCGCCTGGTTCTCCTTTGGTTCGCCGTATTTGTATTCCACTGGCACTGGCTCCCATTTCCCCTCATATCCAAACAAGGGAACCCCCTTGGGGCTTTGGCAAAATTCCACCACATCGCACTGGCCGCTGAGCCCAAGCTCACGGGAGGCGATACGCAGCCCCCGCACCGTCAGCCTGCTGCCCCGCTTCTCAAAGAAGCCTTCCTCATGGGCTTTTTTGTGCATCAGTTCACCTGCAGTAGTCCGGTAATTTTCCGCCCACTGCTGTTCAATATGGATCAGGGCCCACTGTCTCCTGCATATAGCAAAATGCTGGAGGCCGGAAAGCATCAGGTAATCCTCCTCCCCATACATGTTCAGACCCCTTCGATCTCTTCACAGACCAGTCCTGGCAGCGTCTCCACCAGAATCTCATAATCCTCAAACTCCTTGGGATCATCCATCTTTGCATTGATTTTTACAAGCCGGTGAACCTTTGCAGAGGAATACTGGCCCATGGGGCAGTTGTGCCGCCACCAGTAAAGCCTGCACACCTCCATGCTGCCGTCAGGCCTTGCGGAGGAGCTGTCGTTGACAAACAGGGAGCGCAGCGCCTCCTTAACCTTTTCTGCATCTTCGTCACTGAATCCGGTCTTTTGGGCCAGCTGATGGTTAATACTTCCCTTGATCACATACAGGGCTGCATGGACCTTATGCTTCATGCCCATGGTATCCGAGGATTTTTTATCCTTTGTCTCACTGTTTACGCTCTTTGTAATCTGCATACTGTCAATGGAAACCGGCAGAACGCTGAAGGCCGAATGGACCGAAACCGGGCCCCTGACGCCCACGGAAACGCTGTCATCCTTAAATGCAAATACCTGGCCAAAGCTGCGCACATCAATCCAGGCCTGGCAGGCTGCCTGCGCATAAGCGTCTCTGTCCTTGGCTTTCAATGCCTTCTGCATATCCTCGTTTTTCTTGGCACGGTCCGCAAGGCTTTTGCATTGGTCCGTAGCGCGATCCTCACTCTGTACAAATATATCCTCTCCCATATCCTGGAGACGGTTACGAATTTTACGTTTGATACATACATCCGAGATTTCCCCATATCCGTCGTAGGTTTCCCGGGGACGATTGCCATTTAAAGGGTCGCCATTGGGATTTGCATTTTTTACCATGATCAATGCCGCAAAATCAATCTTATTTGTAAATTCACTCATCTTTTCCTTCTCCTTTACTGTTCTTTCTTTGTATACAAGGCTTCCTTCATATAATCCATCTGCAGGTAATAGCCCGGCAGATACAGCTCCGACAGGGCCCTGTTGTCATAATCCCCCGCCGCAAAATGCTTCATGATCTCCTCGATCCATTCCTCAAACTTACTTAATTGATAGCCGTTCAGCTTTTTCTCGTAAGCAACCAGATTCTGACGGATGGTTTTTGCCGTCTTTGCAGGCCTGCTGCTATAGGCATTCCAATAGCGCTTGGCATTTGTAGTGCGCTGCTCCTTTTCGCCGGGCTCATACATGGCGCGCTGCTCCATATAGTCAAACACTGCCAAAAGCCTTCCGAACAGCACATTTCTCTCCTCCAGATTATCCTTTAGAAAATGATCCATTGTTTTTCCCTCTTTCTCATAATTATACCGTATCATTGCACATGCAACCCGCAGCACCTCATTGTACCACACAAAGCTGTCCATGGTTTCCGGCATGGAGGCGCGCCTTGCAGCAGCCTTGACCAGATCCTGGGGAATCCTGCGTTCCTTACGCGTAATGCAGGGCAGGAGCCGTTTTACCGTGGCCCGAAGGAGCCTGCTGTCTGCCTCCAGCCATTTGGCCCGCTGAACCCCAAAGGCCGCCATGGCCATATCCCTGGGGGAGGGGGAGCATTCGCAGGTAATTCCCCTCTCGTTCTTTCCCGCTTTGACGTGCCGCATCCATCTGCAATGCTCCTGCCAGTCCAGGATAGCGTCCATATATTGCCTGGCTCCCATCTCGTCATAATAGACGATAGAGAGACGCCCGGTGGTTGCTGCCTCCAGGGCGATTATCGCCACATGGTCGTCTATTTCTATTTTTCCGGCATATCCGCGTACTGCGTTGTTGAATTGCTCTGCAAAATACTTTCCGGTTTCCCGCTTGTCCTGTAATTCCTCCGCCAGCTCATCCAGGCAGTCCCAGTCCATTTCAAAATCATCAATGGCATTATATGCGTTTGCAGAATCCTTCGTAATATCCGGGATCTGCATATCCCGGTTCATCATCCAGCAGACAATGGCTGATTCGTCCCTGGTATATCCCTGCTTCTGAATCAGCCACCGAAGGGCATTGTGGGCCTTTTGAGACAGCTCATAGCTCACGGAAACAGCCTGATCCTTTTCCAGAAATCTTCCCCGGTAGGTAAAGCCAACATCATCATTTCCGGAAATCAGCTTGGCCTTATCCGCAGTGTTGCGGATCTTGGAGGGATGCTTATCCGAGCAGGCCTCCAGCTGGCCGGATGCATAGCACAGCTTCTTCTCCCCGGCCTTTTTTCGGTAATAGCTGATAAACTGCCCATACAGCCCAGGATCCTTCCACACCTCCGGTATCTCGCTGCCTGATATAAGAAACCTGACATTAGCGCCGGTCTGGCCGGTGGTCTGTATCTTAAGCCGGTCTGTCAGCCTGTTGTCCTCATCAAGCTCCAGCGTCTTGTCCCGAACCAGGTCGCCGATCAGCGTCTTTTTGCCCAGATACCGATAGACAGCCTGAACGCTTGGATGGCTCTCCTCCGCTTCCGCCCAATCCCGGAGCTGTTCCATGTAGGCTGCAAAATAAGCCTCCTTATCATCTCCGGTATACGCCGTATAGTCCCCCGCAAGGTAGCAAAGCTTATCGCACAGGGGATGGGGCGTGATTCCACTGCTTCGGGCAGCCGAATCCTCTGTCACCGGAATGATGGTAACCACATCCTTGCCTTTTTCCAGCTTCTGGGATCTCCGAAAATTCCCTTCCCTGTCAATAGTGACTTCGATCTGGGCGTTAAAGGTAGAGTGGGAGATGGGCAGCAGCACCGGCTGTCCGTTGTGTTCTACCCCTGCCTCATCTGCAAATACATCATAGGTTCCCGCCAAAGCCCTCATCCATGCCAAACAAATCACCTCCCTCAAATTCCTGCAGACCCGAGAAATTCCTGCCTGCCTCAAACTGTTTTTCGGATGCTTCACGCAGGATCCGCCGGATCCCGCATTCCTCTGGCCTTGGGAAATGGATCCTGCCCTGCCGCATCTGGGCATTCCAGAGGCGCACGGTCATCTTGCCCTTCTCCTCCTCCCGGACTGCCTCATCCGGATAGGTGATGCCGTGCACCATCACGCCAAAGGACAAATTGTCATTGTCATAGGCCCCTGTATCTTCATCAAAACCCCAGGGCTCCACATATCCCTGACACTCCCTGGTTCCCAGGAAAATGTCCCGCCTGCCGCCCCGCTCCAACATCCTTTTTGCAATCTCATGATGCTTGTTCTCATTGCGGTCATGGGCCAGGTCCACTCTGTTTTCATTCCACTCAAAATGAGCTCTGACCCGGTATTCCACATCACTAAGATAAGTATAAAAGGACAAGTCATTTTTATCACTGCTGTATCGGATGGGCCGCATGCCCTTGGATTCTGTCCGTATGGGCTTCATGATCCTGCAGTCGTCAATGATCCATGTAATTGTCGGCTTCCAGTAAATAGATTCCGTAATTCCCTTCAATGCCTGGTAGGTGGGAATCTGATAGCTGAACTTCTCCCCTCCTGTCTTGGACAGGGGATCCGTAAACAGCGCATATTTTCCATATACCTTGTACTCAATTATATTTGGTTTTTCCATTCCACGTTCCTTCCTCCTTCTGTTTCTCCATATTCCTACAGAATCAGGGGCTCCCACTGTTCCGTGATGCCGCAGTCCTCCTGGTAGGCTCCCGGCGCTGCAATCATATAAATATCCGGGAACTGGTCGCTGACCGGCTGGATCAGCCCCTCCAGCTTCCTTCGCTGGCTGCTTCTCACATTCACCGTATAACGCTGCGCATTGCGAATCTGTCCCTTTATTTCCCCAGGATCCGATGCATTTTGAATGGACGCTATGATCCTTTCCCCTTCCTCATAAGGAACGATCACCCCAAAGGAATCTTCATCAATCACCCGGTATGCCTGCCCTGCTGTCTTGTATGCCTGGTTCATGGTATTGAGCCTCCTTTCCGTGGAAAAGCCCATGGATAACAATTCCACCAGGTTCGTTTCCAGATCCGGAATGGGAAAGTTCATTTTATCGGCTGCATTCTTATATACCTTCCTATAGTAACATTCCATCCATTCCGGCAGCAGCAGACTGCCCAAGTTTTTGCTGTTCTGGTAGTCATCCAATACATCCTCTGTCTTCCGCCTGTTATCCAAGAGCTCACTCATGCTTCCGGTATTCTCCCCCTCCAGCCGGATCAGGGAAACGGTTCCCTCCTCCAGTTCACCGTTCCGGTTGCATCTTCCTGCGCTCTGGGCAAGACTGTCCAGACCTGCCATGGAACGATATACATACTCAAAGGAAATGTCTACCCCCGCCTCAATCAGGTTCGTGCTGACTACAACCATGGGCTGCCCCTCCTGTAAGGCCTGCTTTATTGTGCGGATCCTGTCGCTGCGATGCTGGGCGCAGAGGTTCGTTGTCAGGTATGCGGTGTTTATCCCCTGCTGCTTTAACAGCTCATAAAGCTTTTTCACCGCTGATTTGGTATTCAGCACCACCAAAATAGAACGGTATTGCCCTGCCTGATCCACAATCTCCTCCCCCAGGCTTTCTATGGTATATGTTTCACCAATCTGCGGTACCCGGATTTTCACCCGCTCGAAAATACGGAACCATTTTTCCACATCCTGTACCATGTATTTCGGCTCACTATAGCAAAGGGGGCACTGGGCCTCCCCAAGGGCAGGCTGGGTGGCGGTACACAAAATAATGTCCGTATGGCAGACTGTATTCAGGAAATTAGCCATATAGTTAAATGTATGGACACAGCGCAGCGGCATAGACTGCACCTCATCCATAATCACCACTGCATTGACCAGCCGGTGCATCCGCCGGATGGATTCACTCCTGTCTGAAAACAGAGTGTTCATAAATTGGACAAAGGTGGTGCAGATCAATGGCTCCTCCCAGTTCAGCTCAAACCGCGAAGAACGCCTGTCCCGATAGTCCTCCCCCTCCCAATCTGCCTCCCGGACTACAGCAGAATGATGCTCCAGAATCCACTCTTTGCAGCCCACAGCCTGGCGGAATACCTCTGCATTCTGTTCCGTAATACTAATATACGGGGAAACATAAATGATGCGCTCTGTCTTTGGATGCAGCCTGGCATATTCCAGGGCATAAGACAATCCGCTTAAGGTCTTCCCTCCGCCGGTAGGCAGCGGCAGGCAGTAGATCCCTGCCGGGTGCCTGGCGAATTCCCGGCATTCCTGCTGCAGTGCATTTCGAGCCTCAAAAATCTCCCGTTCTTTTTTACTCCCCGCACTGGCACGGGCCCCCTCCTGCTTCTTCTCCATAAAGCTGTTAAAATGTGCCTCTGCCTGCGCAAAGATCTCCCCCGGACGGCAGATGGGCTGTTTTATCAGTGTATCAATGCCTCCCATAAAATCCGAGGTGGCCTCCCAGTCGGCGTCAATGAGAATGGACAGCACCAGACGCTGCAGGCAGGAAAGCTGGAAGAAATAGCTGTCCAGCAATGCCTTCTTTTCCTTCTTTGCCTCCGGTGCATTCCGTGCCCCCTGCATCCCCTGGAGCCTTCCCAGGGATCCCTGAATTTTATGACATAAAACGCCGAATTCTTCCAATGCCTCCCCAAAAATCTGGTCAATGGGATACGCCCCCAGATAATCTCTCTCGGCATTGCTGCAGGCCTCCTCATAATCCTCCACCTGTCCCAGCTTTCCGGAGAATAAATCCATATGCTCCACATTCACACAATCAAAAAGACCGTGATGGGCTGCCACCCCATAGGCAATCAGCTCTGTCAGGAGCTTTTGGTTCCCCGTGCTCCCATGGTACTGGCTGTAAAGGTATTTTGCCCCGGTGGAGGCGTGGGGAATCTTTCCCCGCAGCCTCTGCCTTTCTGCCTGGCCGGCGCGGATATAATCGTCAAATTTCTGCTTGTTCTTCCCCATGTCATGAAGAATGCCGCAGAGGTACATGATCTGACCCATCCCACACCGCTCCCCTTTTCCTTTGCACAGGAATCCCACCTTTTCTGTATGCTCTGCAACGGATTCCTCCCGGGGAATCATATCCTCTGAAATATGTGCAATCAAGTATCCTACCTCCGTATTGTTCATTTCCTGTTCCATTATTCTACCACAAAATCTTTTTTTCGTCACTATACGCCGCTATTTGTGTATATTGATTGTGTATATTGATTATGTATTTGATTACAGATATTGCTACATAAATTAAAAAACGGTCAAAGAGCACAGATTTCTGCCCCTTGGCCATTTAACATTACGCTATATTATACTCTTTCAATCACACAAGTGTGCCTGCGTCCTTCTCCTTTTTCATTTCTGTCATAGGAAATGCCCACCAGCAAAATCTCCCCGCCATACCCTTTTAGTCCTTCCGGATACTTTTTCTTCTGAATCTGGGCAATGGCCCCCTCTGCATCCTGATTCCACTTCAGTTCGATCACCAGGGCTGGCAGTGGGGACAGCTTTTTCGGCAAATACACAATATCCGCATATCCGTCTCCGGACGGCAATTCTTCAAATTTCAGATACTGATCCTTATAGCTGAAATACGCCAGCTTGATAACACTGCGCAATGACTGTTCATTGTGATAAAATAACGGTGTTGTCTCCTCTCTGTGAATCTTCTCAATCTGGGCCGCCACTGCCGCCTCATTCCCCTGCACCGTATCGCGGATCAGCTGGTCACTCTCCTGAACACGCTGAATGGTCTCATTCCGCTTCACCCGGCGGACCGCCCTGGCAAATGCAAGCCGTATCTCCTCATTGGGGATACGGACTGTCGCCGACTCCCGGTCATAAGAGAGATATCCAAGATGGATCAGCAATGTCAATACATCATCACGATCCCGAAACGTCACCAGGTCGTTAGCAAAGCCGTTGGTATCCACCGGGACTGCAATTCCCCCCAGAAGCTCTGCCACTGTCCTGGACATACCGTCAAAATCCAGGCTGATATATTCCATCAGGCTTTTGGAGGCAGAGGTCTCAGTCCAATAGGAACAGAACTCCTTGCTGCGCAGCGCCTTCATCACAGAGCTCGGATTATAGATGGAGCCAGCCTTTCCCAGTGTATATCCATCATACCACTGCTTCATCATAGAATAATCCCCATCGTATTCTGTGCACAGCTTCCTTACCTCCTCTTCTGTAAAACCCACATACTCCGCAAATTCCATAGGATGTACAATGGAAAATTCCATGAAGTCTGAAATGGCAGACTGGGAACCGTCCTTTTTGATGGGCAGGATCCCTGTCATATAGGCTGCCGCAAATATCTTAGCCGTTGCACCACTGTTTTTAAACAGGGAACGCAGGAATTCCAGGTATTCCCGCTGTACCTCTGGTTCATCCCAAGCCTCCCGGATAGGCGCATCCCACTCGTCGATAATCATAACAAACTTTCTTCCGGTTGCCTCAACGACATTCGCCAGGGTTGGAACAAAGCCCTCTGCAACATTAGAATCCGGATATGCTTTTGTCAATTCAGATACAAGATTCCGCTTCATGTAAGATACTAATTCCCCCAGGGATGTCTCCCCTATCACTGCCGTCATATCCAGATAAATCACATCATACTGGTTCCGGTGCTTCTGATAAGAATCTGTATAAACCGGATCCCTTGCAATGGCAAGATCCGCAAACAGCTCCGAAGAATCGCAGCTCCTGTCATAATAGGCGCACAGCATCTGGGCTGCAAAGGATTTTCCAAAACGGCGGGGACGGCTGACACAGGTCAGCTGGCGGATGGTATTGATTGTCTCATTGATCAAACCGATCAAGCTGCTCTTATCCACATATATGCTATTCCGTATCCTGGCAAACCCGCTATTCCCCGGATTCAAATAATTTCCCACTGCGCATCCCTCCTTGTCCCACTTCATATATTATAAGTGATTCTTCTGACTTTCACAAGGAAAAATCCTTCCCCCTATAATCCAGCCCCAGCCAGCAGCTGCCCGTTCTCCATCCCGCAGACCCGGTCAACCGGATAAGGGCACCCCAGGTAATCCCTGCTATAGCAGGTAGCCCCGGACTCAAACAGTACATAGGTGTGGGTTTGGTCGCTTACCAGCTCCTCCGACATGGGCGGCAGGCTGATGCCGCCCCGAAAGGCCAGGCTTCCTCCCTCCTTCGACAGCTCATAGATATATAAGATAGAATCCATATACCGCCCGCAGGAAGCACTCAGGGCCATGTAGGTCCTGCCCTCCTGCTCCAGAAATGTAATCCCCTGGGCATAGGGCGGAATCTCATAAGTCTCTCTTGGCAGCAGCTTCAGCCCCTCCTCCTCTGACACGGAAAAGGAGGTAACGCTTCCCGGGTCCTTCCCAAGACTGCTGTAGGTTCCCACCCAGAGACAGTTGTCATAAAAGCTGACAAAGGAAGCTGTCCTGCCGCAGGAAATCGTAGCGTCATACCCTGGCAGAGAAACGCTGGGCTGTCCGCTGCCTGCCGCCGCCTCAATCCGCTCATAAGAAATAACGCTTACGGTTCCGGTACTGCTCTTGGCAATCCAGACGCGGCTGCCGTCAAAGGCCAGGCCGCCCACATGGTTCACATCCGGCAGAATCAGGGTAGTCAGAAATTCTCCCCGGCCGCAGGATAAAATATAGATTACGGAATTCTGGGGCACATAGCTTTCATCCCGTATCAAGCCGGCCCTGGCCCCATTGTCATAAGCAGAAATCAGCATATACTCCCCGGCAATACAGATCCCCTGGGGCACCATCTGGTTGCAGCCGTATTCTTCCAGCTCCGTATAGGCAAGCCCCGGGACAGCCGGGCTGTCCTCCTCACAATACAGCTTTGCAAAGACAGGATAGCGGCTAAGGGTCTTCTGAAATGCTTCCGGATAGCGGAACTGTATGGAGGTCTCACAGACTGCCTCCTTCGAAGAAGAGCTGTAGAAAAAACGGAAAACAGCATGGGACACCTGACGGCCGCAAATAGCCCAGAATACCCATGCTGTAAAAAAAATCCCATATAAAACCATAAACCTCATAGAAATCTGACGTGTATTTTCCATATACTACCTCGTGGCATCTGTCTTTCGATCATTTTGATACCATTAGTATATGCAATAATTTTTTCGTCATCATTAACAATAAATGTATATTTTGTGAACATTATTTGTAAATATATGCCAGAAATGTTCATGATTTTTATAAGTAATTATTAAGATTCGTTTAACATACACCTTGAGATGTCGTCCAGGATGCAATCCGCCGTCTCTTCCTTGGACATCTTGGGCAGCTCCCGGATCCCCTCCCGGGTGATCAGGGTCATCACATTGGTGTCCGTTCCAAATCCCGCGCCCTCTGTCCTCAGGTTGTTGGCCGCGATCATGTCAGCCCCCTTCTGATCCAGCTTTTTCCTGGAATTTTCCAGCATATGCTCTGTCTCCATGGAAAAACCGCAGAGGAAGGCATGAATACGCCCTTCCCGTTTCTTCTCTCCCAGGGCCTTCAGGATATCCGTGGTGCGCTCCAGCGCAAGGGAGCTGTCTCCCTCCTGCTTCTTGATCTTTTCCATTGCCACATGCACCGGCCGGTAATCCGCAACAGCGGCAGCCTTGATGATAATATCCTGACCGGGCGCTTCTGCAAGCACTGCCTCGCACATCTCCTGTGCCGAGGCCACGGATATGGTATGCACAAACAGCGGAGGCTCCAGCTCCACCGGCCCGGATACCAGCGTCACCTCTGCCCCCCGGTACATGGCCTGCCGGGCCAGGGCATAGCCCATCTTGCCAGTGGAATGGTTGGACAAAAAGCGCACCGGATCCAGGGCCTCCCGGGTGGGGCCGGCCGTGACAAGCACACGCTTTCCAGCCAGATCCTTCTCATGGGCCAGCTCCTTTTTCACATATTCCACCAGCGTCTCCTCATCCGGCAGCTTGCCGATTCCCGTATCGCCGTTGGCCAGCATCCCCACCACCGGCTGGATGATCTCATAGCCAAAACGCGTAAGCTTGTCCAGATTGTCCTGGACAATGGGATTTTTGTACATATTATGGTTCATGGCCGGCGCAATCTGCACCGGGCAGGGGCAGGCCATCACCGTAGTGGTCAGCATATCGTCCGCAATGCCTGCCGCCAGCTTGCCGATCACATTGGCCGTAGCCGGGGCGATCAGCACCAGATCTGCCTGCTTGGCCAGGGCCACATGCTCCACAGAGAACTCAAAATTCCGATCAAAGGTATCAATCAGGCATTTGTTCCCGGTCAGAGTCTCAAAGGTGGTGGCCGTAATAAAATTGGTGGCATTTTGGGTCATCAGCACATGCACATTGCAGTGGAGCTTCTTCAGGCTGCGGGCCACATTCGGCATCTTATAGGCTGCAATGCCGCCGGTAACACCCAATAAAACTGTCTTTCCCTGTAACATAGCTATCCTCCCGGTAAAATGTTCTTTCCTGCGATATGCTCCGCAAGCCCTCTACTTCTTGGGAATCAGCCTCTCCTGGCCGCCCATGTAAGGACGCAGCGCCTCTGGCACATTGACCGAGCCGTCTGCATTCAGGTTGTTCTCCAAAAATGCGATCAGCATCCTGGGGGGAGCAACCACGGTATTATTCAGGGTATGGGCGAAATATTTGCCCTTCTCCCCATTGACCCGGATCTTTAGGCGGCGCGCCTGGGCATCTCCCAGGTTGGAGCAGCTGCCCACCTCAAAATATTTCTGCTGTCTGGGAGACCAGGCCTCCACATCCACGGACTTCACCTTCAGATCCGCCAGATCACCGGAGCAGCACTCTAAGGTACGCACCGGAATATCCAGAGAGCGGAAGAGATCCACGGTATTCTGCCACAGCTTATCAAACCACTGGGGCGATTCCTCGGGCCTGCAGACCACGATCATCTCCTGCTTTTCAAACTGGTGGATCCGGTACACGCCGCGTTCCTCAATGCCATGGGCGCCCTTCTCCTTTCGGAAACAGGGAGAATAGCTGGTCAGCGTCTGGGGCAGCTGGTCCTCCTGCAAAATGGTGTCAATAAACTTGCCGATCATGGAATGCTCGCTGGTTCCGATCAAATACAGATCCTCCCCCTCGATCTTGTACATCATGGCATCCATCTCCGCAAAGCTCATCACCCCTGTGACCACATTGCTGCGGATCATAAAGGGCGGCACACAGTAGGTAAAGCCCCTGCCAATCATAAAATCCCTGGCATAGGAAATTACGGCAGAATGGAGCCTGGCAATGTCTCCCATCAGATAATAAAATCCGTTTCCAGCCACCTTTCTGGCACTGTCCAGGTCAAGGCCCTGAAAGCGCTCCATGATATCCGCATGATACGGCACCTCAAATTCCGGCGTCACCGGTTCCCCGTAGCGCTGAACCTCTACATTTTCACTGTCGTCCTTCCCGATTGGCACAGAGGGGTCAATGATGTTGGGAATCACCATCATGCGCTTTTCCACTTCCTCTGCAAGCTCCGGCTCCAGCTTCTCAAGCTCTGCCAGACGCTCTGCAAATCCATTGACCCTGGCCTTTACGGCCTCTGCCTCCTCCTTCTTGCCCTGGGCCATCAGGGCGCCGATCTGCTTGGACAGCTTCTTGCGCTCTGAGCGCAGCTCATCGGCCTCCTGCTGGGTCTTCCTGGCTCTGGCGTCCAGCTCGATCACCTCATCCACCAGAGGCAGCTTGCCGTCCTGGAATTTGTTCCGTATGTTCTGCTTCACAATCTCCGGGTTCTCCCGTAGAAAACGTAAATCAATCATGTCTTGTTTCCTCCTTGATCTTTCGTTGCCCTTTCAGACAGAAAAAGCCTCCGCCCCTGCGAAAAGCTTCACATGGGACGAAGACTGTATGCTCCGCGTTGCCACCCAGCTTCCATCTGCGCAAATTTGGAAATAATAGATAGTATTTCCAGGTTTTTGTGTATTATACCTTATTTGCGGAGCGATAGCAAGCACCTTTCTGAAAAAACTCTTTGATCCTCCCATGTCAGGGGAATGGACCCTGGCATCCTTCACCTTCCGCTGGGCTTCAACAGCTCCAGCACCTGCCTCTTATATTCCAGGAATTCCCCGGTCAGGGCATAGGCCTGGGTTCTGTATGCCAAAGCCTCAATGGCAAGCTCCGCGGTAATCCGCCCGGGCTTTCCGGCCATAATATAGATCCGGTCCGAGAGCAGGATGGCCTCGTCAATATCATGGGTAATAAATATCGTAGACAGGCGGATCCGGTCCATCACCTTCCGATACCAATCGTGCATTTCCCCCTTTGTGATGGCATCCAGCGCACTGAAGGGCTCATCCAGCAGCGCCACCTCCTTGGAAAAGAGATAGGTGCGCAGAAGAGCCGCCCGCTGGCGCATGCCGCCGGACAGCTGGGCCGGATATTTCCTGCCGCTGCCTGCAAGGCCGAATTCCTCCAGCAGCTCCTCTGCCTCCCGATATGCCTCCTTTTTGGGGATCCCCTTTAACCGTTTCGGCATTATAATATTATCCAGGATTGTAAAATAGGGCAGCAGCATGTCCTTCTGGAGCATATAGCTGATATTTCCCGCCTGCCCGGTGATCTCCCTGCCCCCCAGCCAGATCCTTCCCTCTGTTGGGCGCAGCAGTCCGGACAGCGCATGGAATAAGGTGGTCTTGCCCACGCCGCTGACCCCAAGGAGGCTTATGATCTCCCCCTGCTTAAGATACAGGCTTACATCCTCAATGATATTGTCCCTTTCATAACGATGTGTCACATGCTCTGCCTTTAATATGATCTGCTGCTCCATACCCTGTCCTCTCTGCTGCCTTCCTGTCTTCTCTGCCATTGGCTTTCTGCCGTTTTCCGTCTTCTCTGCCATTGGCTCTCTCTGCTGCTTATTGGATGTATTCATTGGAAAATCCGGTTCCGTCCGGAATTTCCGTCTCAATCACCCCATGGTCATACAGCCACTGGTAAAACCCGTCCCAGCGCTCTTTGTCAATGATCCCCCACTTTGGTGCGTCGGCCTGATACTGGTCTGCCAGCCATTTCTGGCTCTCCAGCACAATCTCTTTGTCCAGCTCCGGCGCCGCCTCACAGAGAATGTCTGCCGCCTCCTGGGGATTCTCTATGGCAAATTCATAGCCCTTTCTCACTGCCTGCAGGAATGCCTTGGCCTGCTGGGGATTCTCCGCCAAATAATCATTGTTGGCAATGATTATGGGGCTGTAATAATCCAGGGCCGCATCCAGATCTGCAAAATTGATATAATTTGTCTCCAGGCCCTTCCTCTGTGCCGCGATCCCATCCCAGGCGTAATAAATCCATACCAGATCCACATCGGTCTGAAGGGCCGTAACCACGTCAGACACGGTACTTGGAATCAGCTCCAGCTTGGAATAATCCCCTCCGTCCTGCTCCATCACATATTTCATAATGGCCTGCTCTATCTCCAGCTCCCAGGTGGCGTAGGTGAAGCCTTCCATCTTTTTCGGCGCATCAATCCCCTTTTCCTTAAGGGAAATCAGCCCCGATGTATTGTGCTGGATAACAGCCGCCACTGCTGTCACCGGCAGCGGAGACTCTGTGGCAAAGGCCGGCGTTATGCTGTCCTGGAAATCCACGCCAAACTGTGCGCCCCCTCCGGCCACCAGCATCGTGGCTCCATCCTCCGGAGGCTGGATGATGTTGACATTAAGGCCCGCCTCCTCAAAATATCCCTTGGCCTGGGCCACATACACCCCGGTATGGTTGGTGTTGGGCGTCCAGTCCAGCACAAAGGTCACCTCCTCTGACTCCCTGCTGTTACTGTCCGCTTCTGCCCGGTCCGCCGTCCCCGGCCCGTCGCCTGCCGGATTCCCTTTGCAGGCCGTCATTCCCACAGCCAGCACGGCTGCCAGTATCATTGACATATATCTGCTTTTCACTGCGATTCCTCCTTCACTCGCTCCCATGGCATGACAGCACGCTGCAGCAGATCCACCAGCTTCATCAGCAGAAGGCTGATCAGAGAGATCAGAAAGATCACTGCAAACATCTTGTCAAAGGCATAGGACTTCTTCACACGCACCATGTACACGCCCAGGCCGTGATAGCCTCCCAGCCACTCTGCAATGACAGCCCCCACAATGGAGTAGGCCGCCGATACCCGAAGCCCTGCAAAAAAATGGCTCAAGCTGCCAGGCAGCTTCATATAGCGGAATATCTGGAATTTCGACGCCCCCATAGCCTGAAACAGATCCATTGCATCCTTGTCCGCAGACCGGAATCCGTCCAGCAGCCCCACCGTGATGGGGAAAAATGTGGTAAGGACAATCAGCGTAATCTTCGGCGCCATCTCGTAACCCATCCACAGAACCAAAAGAGGGGCAATGGCAATGGTGGGAACTGTCTGTGTCAGCACGATCACCGGATACATGCCCTTGTAGACCAGCGGAAAGCGATCCATCAAAACAGCTGCCCCAAAGGCCAGCAGGATCCCGCAGGCCAGGCCCAGAAAGGCCTCCAGCAAAGTCACCCGTGCATGCTCTGCCAGCAGGGAAAAATCACTCGCAAAGGCCAGCACCACATCCCAGGGGGAGGGAAGCATGAATCTGGGTACCAGCCCGGCCACAGAGACCAGCTGCCACACCAAAAGCAGGGCCAGGACTACAGCAGCCGGGACTGCCTTACTGGTGATGCTTTGTAATCTTCTTTTCAATGGTCAATACATCTCCTTCGGGCCGGTATACCACCTTGATGTAGGCGGCCACATAGGGAGCCCCTGCCTTCACTGCAATGTGCTGGCATTCCTTTACAATATCCATCAGCTGGTCGTAATCTCCCTCAATGGTGGTCTCAAAGGGGCCCACGGAGCAGTTCAGACCGGTACTCTTGATATAGGCGATCACCTCGTCTACGATACGGATCAGTTCCTCCTCATTGGCTGCCTCAGGCAGCACCTGGATTGCTACGCTTGCATTCATGTTACATTCTCCTTTCTAGTAAGATAAAAAAGAATGCGCTCTGCGCATTCTTCACGCCCGAGCGATGCCGTTCACGGCTAATTTCACCTCCGCGAGGTGCGCATCCCGCCCGAAGGG
>CAJUQB010000091.1:16035-18469 GCA_910588285.1 uncultured Lachnospiraceae bacterium | reverse complement strand
GGTATAATAAAAAAATAGGTGGTTTATTGAAAATGGTTGAATTATTTTATGCTGAGGATGACGCTCATATTGCAGGTGTTGTAAAAAGATATCTGGAACAGAAAAACTTTAAGGTAGTAATATATAACACGATTTCAGAGGTCAGACGAGCTTTAGAAATCCATGTGCCAACTGTTATTTTGTTGGATTGGAATATGCCGGATGGCCGTGGGGATAGTCTTTGTCAATGGATACGCGGCAGATGGAAAGAACTGCCGATTATTTTCCTTACAGTTCGGGATGATTCCCATGATATTGTTTCAGGTTTTCAAAATGGCGCGGATGATTATGTAGTAAAGCCTTTTGAATTAAGCGTATTGTATTCAAGGATTCAGGCGGTACTTAGAAGAACGGGCAATGTGGCGGTGCAGTACCTGTCCTGTGATGGGATCAAGATAGATTTAAACCGCAGGACAGTTACTTGCGGCACGGAAGAAATAGATTTAAGCGTATCAGAGTATGAGCTGCTTTTGTACCTCTTACAGAATAAAGGAAAGACGGTTACCAGGGAAAAAATCTTAGAACAGGTATGGGATGTAAATGGAAACTACGTGAATGATCATACATTGACAGTTACTATGAAACGGCTGCGGGACAAACTGCACCAACCGTCCTGTTTCAAAACAATTAGAAGTGTGGGATACCGTATGGAGGATACCATATGAGCGGGCGAAAAAATTTAGTGATTCTCTTTGGATTTGTGGCAGCCGTCAGCCTGATTTCTTCTGCCGTTACGGTAATGCTAATTTCCTGCCATTACAGCAGGCTTCAATTTGATTTGGTAAATGTGATCTGCGGCGAAGTGCTGGAACAAGATCCGGAAATGAAGCATATCGTTTTTGCTGCATTGAAAGAATATACGGGTGGAAATGCCGATGGTGTGGCAATGAGGGATGTATTGTCCGTTTTAGGATATGACATATCTGATTTTTCTGATTCTTCCGTTACATATGATAGTATGTTCGCAGCAACAGGGTTCCTGGCAGGAATGATTCTCTTTGTTGTTATTTATGCATTCCGTAACAAAACAGAAGCGAAACGAATAGAAGCACTGTCAGATTATCTGGAGCAGGTTAATATGGGAAAAGCGGTTGTCCTCTCTGCTTCAGGAGAAGATCTTTTTTCTAAGCTGGAAGATGAAATATATAAGACTGTGACATTTCTTTATCAGACAAAGGATGCGGCAGTACAGGCCAAAAATGATTTTGCCGAGAATCTATCCAATATTGCACATCAGATAAAAACTCCTATTACCGCCATTTCTTTATCACTGCAGACATTATCTGAAATGCCGATGAAAAAAGAATATGAAATAGACAGGATGGAACAGATAAAGAAACAGTTAAACAGACTGATTCATTTAGAAGAATCCCTGCTTGTTTTATCCCGTCTTGATGCAGGTGTATTGATGTTTCAAAAAGAAGATGTGGATGTTTTTACTTTGCTTGTCCTTGCGGCAGACAATTTGCAGGAATTATTTGCAGATTCCGGCACTTTCATTGATATTCCGGAATCAGGGGAGATGGCAGTGACAGCCGATTTAACCTGGACGATGGAAGCAGTTATAAATGTAATGAAAAACTGTATGGAGCATAATGCGGGTGGAACAGTCCATTGCTCTTATGGGCAGAATCCGCTATATACAGAAATACTGATCTGGGATGAGGGGGACGGATTTGCCAAAGAAGATATTCCGCATCTTTTTAAACGGTTTTATCGCGGAAGGAATGCAGATGCAGGCAGTAATATCCATGGAAGCGGCATTGGGATAGGCTTAGCATTGTCAAAAGAGATTATAGAACATCAAAATGGGACAATAAGGGCGAAAAATCTGCCGAATGGCGGTGCATGTTTTGAAATCCGGTTTTATAAGCAATAAAATCAAAGCAATCAATTCAATATCAATTCTGCTGCAGTTACTAAGCTGTAACTTTTATTTGGTACAATATAGCTTGTAAACAGTTTGCCTGCAGGAACAAAGTTTACAAGCTGACGGGCAGCTTTGCTGCAAGCGTAGAAATTCAAAACATCCAAAGGAGGAAACAATCATGAATATCTTAACATGCGAGGCAGTCTGCAAAATGTATGGCTCCGGCAATAATCAGGTGACTGCACTGGATGGAATTGATTTGACGGTGGGCAAGGGAGAATTTGTGGCGGTTATCGGAGCATCCGGTTCAGGTAAATCCACATTGTTACATATTCTGGGAAGCGTGGACAAACCTACAAGCGGAAAAGTTACAATAGACGGAACGGATTTGTCAAAACTGAATCAGACACAGGCAGCGATTTTCCGCAGAAGAAAAGTGGGTTTGGTGTATCAGTTCTATAACCTGATTCCGACACTTACTGTGCAAAAAAACATTCTTATGCCGCTTGCCCTTGATAAGAAGAA
>CAJUQB010000091.1:0-15935 GCA_910588285.1 uncultured Lachnospiraceae bacterium | reverse complement strand
GACAATACGTTACGGATTGCTGAAACTTTGGGAGTTTCAGCAGAAAAGGTTATTTATAACCATGAACTTCTGGCGATGTATATGATACGTGATCCGCAGGACACTGCGCCGAGACTGCTTTTTCCGATGTTTATTCTGATAGCCGGAGTTGCCTCTTTTTCATTGATTATCGTAATACATAATTCTTTTGCAGTGTCTATGAATGCCAGAATCCATCAGTTTGGTATTTTTTCCAGCATTGGAGCCACGCCCAAACAGATACGCACATGTCTTTTGCAGGAAGCGGCTGCATTATGTATTCTGCCGATCTTAATTGGGAATTTGTTCGGCATTCTAATCAGTATGGGACTGATGCATATGGCGAATGATCTACTGGGGAGTGATGTGGCAGGCAGGCATGAAGCAGTCTTTGGCTATCATCCGTTAGTCTTAGCGGCGACACTACTTTTGACAGTGGTGACAATATGGATTTCCGCATGGATGCCAGCCAGAAAATTAAGCAGACTGACGCCGCTGGAAGCCATTAAAAATACAGGCGAATTACAGTTAAAGCGTAGGAAAAAATCTCCGCTGCTTACCTGCCTTTTTGGATTGGAAGGAGAATTGGCAGGTGGAGCATTGAAAGCACAGAAAAGAGCCTTACGGACAGCATCGCTCAGTCTGGTATTCTCTTTTCTTGCCTTTACCATTATGCAGTTCTTTTTTGCACTTTCAGGAATCAGCACAAGGGAAACTTATTTTGAACGGTATCAAGGTGTATGGGACATTATGGTTACAGTAAAGGACACGGAGGCAGATTCTTTTCGTGAGGCACAAAAATTACAGGCGATTTCCGGAATAAGAAGTGCCATTGTATATCAGAAAGCAATGGCAAAAAGAATCATTGCAGAGGATGAAATAAGCGAAGATATGAAGTCCTTCGGCGGTTTTGCCGCAGCCGGGGATAATTATGTGAGGAAGACGGAGGGGGGATGGCTTGTAAATGTTCCCGTTGTTATACTGGATGATGCGAGTTTTTTAGCCTACTGTGAACAGATTGGCATTACGCCGCAGCTTGATGGGGCAGTCATATGGAATCAGATACGTGATGTTACAAATCCGGATTTCAGGCATCCGCGATATATGCCCTATGTGAGGGGGGAAAATACGGTAAGCATTTTAAGACAGTCCGGCAGGGAAGAAATGACAGCAGAAATCCCGGTTTTGTCCTATACGGAGAAAGTGCCTGTATTAAGAGAGGAGTACGCAACGCTTGATTATTATGAACTGGTGCATTTTATTCCCGTATCTTTGTGGAAAGAAATCAAGGAACAGATTGGAGGCAGTGAGGAAGATACCTATATCTGTATGCTTGGCAGGGAAAATGTGACAGCAGAGGAATTGGAGGCTTTGCAGGGGCAGGTAGACAGCCTTATTGCGGGAAACTATAAGACAGAAAGTGAGAACCGTATTCAGGAAGCAGAAGCGAACGATAAACAGATACAGGGAATGATGACAATCTTTGGCGGTTTCTGTGTCTTGCTTGCGGTGATTGGCATTGGAAATGTGTTTTCCAATACGCTGGGCTTTGTCCGTCAGAGAAAAAGGGAATTTGTAAGGTATATGTCTGTTGGAATGACACAGGGTGAAATCAAAAAAATGTTCTGCGTGGAGGCGCTTACCATTGCAGGGCGTCCGATTTTAATCACCCTTCCACTTGCAGCTATTACAGTGGGGTATATGCTGAAGATAAGCTATGTTGAAGTGGGGACATTTCTTGCCGAAGCTCCGCTCATTCCGATTATGATTTTTATGCTGGCTATCTGGGGAATTGTGGCATTTGCATATTATCTTGGTTGGCGTAATATACGTAAAATCAACTTAGCTGAGGTTTTGCGGGATGATACAATGATGTAAAGTTGCATACCACTGGAAATGTGGAGACGGTTTGCCTTTTGTCCCAACGCAAACCGGACGCTCAGATCGAGGTGAATCTGGAAATATCGGAGCTGGAACTGTCCAGCGCAGAAACCCGGCGGTCTGGAGAGGGTACTGTCTGATGTGAACAATTCCACAAAGAAGACCCAGAGCCAACTGAGGGATGTGAATAATCTCCTGAAGCTGGATCCGCCCAACACGGTGCTTTTAGCACAGAAGCAGGAACTTTTACAGTCTGCCATCGGGGATACCGAACAGAAGCTGCAGGCTTTGGAGCAGGCACAGGAGGAAGTGACAAAAGCCTTTGAAGCGGGGCGATCTGGGAAAAGATCAGTACATAGCCTTCCAGCGTGAGGTGGAGGAAAACAGAGGGACGCTGAACCGCTACAAGACGGATCTGTCCGGTCTGCAGTCAGAGCAGGAACGCCTCTCCACGAACACGGAGCGGCTCAGCAAGCTGTTCGCTGCTACGGAATCCAGCGTGGATGATTACGCGGATGTGCTGGGAAGCAGGCTGGTGAACGCCATCAAAAGCGGCACGGCTTCTTCTGATCAGTAAAAGACTGCGAAGCCATTGTGGCGGATATCGCAAACTGTACCAGTGAGCAGCAGGCATTAAACATTAACCTAAAGAATTTGCCGAGGTGGGTGCTGAAAAGAATGGAAGGACGGATTATGGTCTATCCGCGGTATTACAAATTTTCGGATGGGGATATACGTTGGAGGAAAAGGCCATTTTAGTGAAAAGGGATATTTTAATACACCCTATACTCTTTCCGATACTGTCCTGGAGAAATGCCAATTAGATTTTTAAAAGCCCGGGAGAAGGCCACCGGGGATTGATAGCCTACCTGGGCCCCAATCTCCTCCAGGGTAAGGTTGGTGCTGGTGATTAACTGGATAGCAATGAAGATTCTCTCCCCGGTGATCAGCTGGTGAAAGGACTTTCCTGTTTCGGCTTTTAGCTTCTTGCTGAGATATTCCGGGTTATAGTGAAATTTTTGGGCAAGGGTTTTCAAAGACAGCTGCCTGTGCTGGTCATGGATATACTGCAGAACCGCCGGAATCAGCAGGGCATCATTTTCCCGGATATCCTTCTGTGCGATTCGGTCGAAATGGTAGTAGCTGAGTGCCTTCAGGATCAGGATCTCCAGGATATTGGTACAGATGTCATAGGCATATTCAGAGGGGCGGCAGGTTTCAGCATAGAGTTCCCGAATCAGAGGAAAATAATTCTGGTCTGTAAAATGAAATAACAAAAAATGCTCTTTGTGATTCATCAGAGTTTCCATGAAAAAATTCTTTAAAATATGGGTATGGCTTAAAGCCTTGTTAAATATTGCTTCGAATTTCTCTTTCCAGACAGAGACGGTAACTGCCACGCAGTCATCCCTGCCGATAAAACGAAAAGGCTGGTGCGGTGGGAATACGATCATATCGCCGGCCTTTAGTGTAAGCTGCTGCCGGGAATAGGAAATATCAGCAGAGCCTTTTAGGACAAAATGGAAGGAGAAAGCATCACTTTCAGAAAAGGCGGTTTCTTTCCTTGCCTGGAACAGGCAGGAAAAATCTGTTACGGAGTAGGTTTTCAGTGTCTGATACCCTTTCTGTGCTTTTTTTAACGGAGGCAGCAGCATTGTATCCAACAGTACCGGAAAGTCACGGACAAGTGCATGGAAGCCGTCTGCATCCAGACAGTCCCAGGTATGGAAATCAGGCATGGGAAGAGTGTCTGATTTTTTTATTTTTATTGTTTCTACAGCTAGAAATGCATCATAAAAAGATATCTCATTTTTTCCGTTTTCGGCCAGTGCATAAAGCTGATCCTGTACGTCTCCCCAAAGCACATATTGATACATATAGATTCCCCCCGTTCATAACAGTTTCTTTAATTATAACTCAAATGAACGATTTTGTATATCCGATTTTGTTAAGAATTGTCCGCTTCTGAAATAGACGGTTTGGAGGGATTATTATAAAATGACAATAGAAAAATGAGGGAGGAAAGTAATGCTACAAATTGGAACGATTTTTCAATCAGGAATGGTTCTTCAGCAGGGGAAAAGGATCCGGACCTGGGGCATGGCGGATGCTGGTGCAGAGGTTGTTGTTGGGATTCAGAACAGAAGGATTACGGTAAAAGCAGATGAGGCTGGGCAGTGGAAGGGGGAAATACCGGAGCTGGAGCAGTCTTTTCAGGAGAAAATGACAATCCGCTGCGTCGAGGATGAGATTGAACTGGCTGATATTGCTGTGGGTGAGGTATGGCTTGCCGGTGGCCAATCCAATATGGAATACACAGCAGACTTTGGATGTGTCGTCCGGCGGAGACCTGGATCTGATTTTGTGCATGCTGGAGACCAATGCAAGCTATATCAAGAATGAGGCCATTATTCCTGTTACTGATCTTTATGAAGAATACGGCACCACGATTCAGGAAACTTTGGGAGAAGCGGTCAATGCGTGCGCAGTAAATGGTGAACTTTATACCATACCGACAGCATCTCTTCTCGGAAATGCCCCTGCATTTATTATGCGAAGTGATCTTCTGGAAAAGTACGAATATTCCACTGAGCCTCAGGCTATGACACTAGAGGAGATGACAGAGCTTTTCAAGAAGGTAAAGGAAGGAGAGGGCTCCGCTTTCTACCCGGTGGCTGGTATTCCGGATATGACCATGATGGTAAGAAGTGACGATCTGGGTGTTACCTTGAGAACCAGCGGCCTTATGATTGAAAAGGATCCGAATACGATCGTGAATGTATATGCATCTGATGAATTTGCAGCCTTTGCCCAGCTGATGTATGACTGGAACCAGGCCGGTTATATCAGTCCGGATGCCACGGCATCCGATGCGCCTGCTTCTCTGGTTGCAGCAGGAAACTTTGGCGGACAGTTTGCAAGCAACCAGCCGGGCCAGGATGTGTGGGTAGGAAATACTGCCGGATATGAGATGACAACCATCAGCATCAAGGGACTGGAGAATCCTGTTTCTATTACGACTTCGATTTCCAATATTTCCTGGGGAATCAGTTCCAATTGCGACAGACCGGATAAGGCGATGCAGCTGATCAATCTGATGTTTAGTGATAACGAGTTTGGTACCATTATGTCAGCAGGTCTGGAGGGACAGAGCTATCAGGTAGTGGAGTCGGATGCAGATGGGAATATGGTCATTGATTTCCCGGAGGGAATGGATATGATGAGCGTTCCTTATTATAATCTCTTTGGCGTATGGCCCAATAACAAGACCCAGTGGGCGCCCAATGAACTCAGCTATTTTGAAGAGATGCCGGCATACAATGCAGGTGTAGAATACTCACCGGCCTTTGGCTATACCTTTGATACCACTGGTTTTGAGTCCCAGATTACCGCACTGGACGCAGTATCGGCACAGTATCAGGAGACCATCTTTGGCGGAAAGCAGGATCCGGCTGAGAGCTTACCGGCATTCCTGAAGGCTCTGGAGGATGCAGGAATAAACGATGTGATTGCAGCAAATCAGGAGCAGTATGATACCTGGAAAGCTGCAACTGGCAATTAATGAGGTGATACATTTTGGAGGCATGCCACTGTGCGGCATGCCTCTTTGAATAAGCGGAGAAAGGAAGGGATAGAAATTATGGAAAAAAGAAAATTTGTACTACCTGCATTTAAACCACCAAAGTTAATCACCGGGATTTCGGAGAATTACAACGGTCCGGTAAGAGAGTATAAGGAAAAGGAACTGTGGTTTGCCACAGAGCCTTTTGGAGGAGCCTTGAACGCAGCTTCCATTATGAAGAGCAACGGAGGCGGGGATACATTCCCCATTGACCGCTTTATCAATTCAAAGGAATATGGTAGGCGTGGAGATGCTGGCTCACTGGGTATCCTATAACTATCCAAAGCTTGTCTGGGATTTCCTGAAGAAGTATGAACGGGGCGAGGACGGCAGCAGTGTGATACGGTATCTGTAATAACGGCAACATCCTATCAATATAAGTGGAGAGAGACAATGAAGGTATATGGATTAAAAGTAAATGGTGTAAAAAATCCCGTGGGCTTCGCATATGGGGAGCCCCAGATCTCCTGGAAGGTGGGAGATACGGAAGAAAAGAAAGCGGTCAATACCAGGATTGAGGTAAGTGAAAAGGAAGATTTTACAGAGCTTCTTTACCAGAAGGAGGGCGAATTGAATGCCTTCGGGGAACCGCTGAACTTTAACTTAAAGCCACATTGCCGGTATTTTTACAGAGTGATGGTGACTGGGGAGCATAGGGAGCAGGGCGTGTCAGAAACGTCCTTTTTTGAAACTGCGAAAATGCAGGAGCCCTGGGAGGCAGATTGGATCGGCCCCTGCCGGGAGGATGCTTTCCACCCAGAGCTTTGTCGGAGATTTTCTATTAAAAAAGAAGTGAAGAAGGCATCGCTGTATATCTGCGGTCTGGGGCTGTTCGAGACCTATGTAAATGGAAAGAAGGCAGGTGAGGATTACCTGGCGCCCTTCATCAATGACTATCCCTCTCATTTTCAGTATATGACCTATGATGTGACGGAGCTTCTGTCTGGGGAAAATGAATGGACAATTCTTTTGGGGAATGGCTGGTATAAGGGCCGGGTAGGCTTCAGCGGCCAGCGGGAGGTCTTCGGAGACCGGTTCGCGGCCATTGCCGAGCTGTGGGTTTTCTATGCGGATGGAGCTGTGGAGGTGATTCCCACAGACAGCAGCTGGAGCTATCGTCCCTCTGCCATCCTGGAAAGTGATATCTATGACGGAGAGGTCATGGATCAGCAGCGCTATGAGACGGCGAAGGAGCCCTGGAAGCCGGTAGACCTCGTGCCCCTGGAAAAGGAAAAGCTCTGTGAGCGGTATTCTGTGACGGTAAAGCCCCAGGAGGAGCTGGCTGTCAAAGAGGTGATCCATACGCCAGCCGGGGAGACGGTGCTGGATATGGGGCAGAATTTTGCCGGTTATATGGAGGTGCGTGCACAGCTTCAGGCAGGAACCCGGCTGGAGCTGGAGTTTGGTGAGGTTCTGCAGCAGGGGAATTTCTATCGTGACAATTACCGCAGTGCAAAAGCACGGTTTATCTATATATATGGATCCAAGGCAGCAGAGGTACGTCCTCATTTTACTTTTTTTGGCTTCCGGTATGTACGGGTGACTGGCTGGCCGGGAGAGCTTCGCCCAGAGTGCTTCGTGGGACGTGCGGTATATTCTGATCTGGAGAGCATTGGCAGCCTGAAGACCGGAAATGACCAGATTAACCGGCTTTACTCCAACTGCCTGTGGGGTCAGAAGTCCAATTTTCTGGATATGCCCACCGACTGTCCCCAGAGGGATGAACGTCTGGGCTGGACCGGGGATACCCAGGTGTTTGCGCCTACGGCCAGCTATCACATGGATACCAGGGCTTTTTATGATAAGTTCCTGCGGGATCTGCGGTACGACCAGCTGCGGCAGGAGGGGCGTGTGGCGGATTATCTGCCGAACCTGCAGCCCGGCATGACCAGCAGTGTCTGGGGGGATGTGGCTACCTTTGTGCCCTTCGTGCTCTATGATTATTTCGGGGATCTGGCGGCTGTAAAGCGCCATTATCCGCTGATGAAGGACTGGGTGGAGTATATCCGCAGGGAGGACGAAAAACGGGGTGCACGGTATCTGTTTGATTTCGGGTTTCACTATGGGGATTGGCTGGCTTTGGACGGCGTGACGGATCAGAGCTGCGTTGGCGCCACCGAGAGCTATTTTATTTCCTCGGTGTATTACCATGTCTCCGCAGGGAAGCTGGCCCGGGCGGCCAGGCTTCTGGGAAAAGAGGAGGAAGCGGAGGACTACGGGGCATTGAGCGAAAGGATCCGGGAGGCGGTTCTGTTTGAATATTTTACCCCCAGCGGGCGGCTGGCCATTGATACCCAGACGGCATATTATATCGCCCTGAAATTCGGCGTGTACATCCACAAGGAGCGGATTCTGGAGGGGCTGAGGATGCGGTTGAAAAAGGACTGCTACAAGATCAAGAGCGGCTTTGTGGGAGCTACCATGATGTGTAGCGTGCTGGCAGAGCATGGGCTGGCGGATGTGGCCTATGACTTTTTGTTCAATGAAAAATATCCGGGCTGGCTCCACTGTATCGGGCTGGGAGCCAGCACTATCTGGGAGCGGTGGAATTCCGTTCTGGATGACGGCAGTATCAGCGGAACCGGGATGAATTCCCTGAACCACTATGCCTATGGCTCTGTGATGGAATTCGTATACGCCTACAGTGCGGGGCTGCGGGCGCTGGAGCCGGGCTTTGGCCGGGCGATGATTGCACCGCTGCCGGATGCAAGGCTGAAAAGCCTTGATTTTACCTATGATTCAGCGGCAGGCCTCTACCGGGTACAGTGGGAACTGTTTGCCGGCGGGAGGATCCATGTACAGTTAAAGGTTCCCTTCGGGGCATCGGCAGTTGTGAGGCTTCCGGGCTATGAGGTAGAAGAGATGGAGCTTTTGGCGGGAAGCTATGAGTATGAATACGTATCTGTTAAGGATTATGGCGCTCTGTATCACATCAACAGCCGGTTTGGTCAGCTGAAGGAGGATCCCAGGGCTATGGAGATCATTGGAAGGGAGCAGCCCCGTCTGGCAGGGATGATCGCTGATTCTGATGCAGAGCAGGAGGCCATGGCTCTGGCGGAGCTTTACGAAAAGCCATTTTTCGGATTCGAGAGAGGGGAGATCCTGGAGCTGGTGAAGAAACTGGAAGAGATACGATATGAGGTTTAAGAAAAAGGAGGAGTATGTATATGGCAGAGTGGATCTGGTATCCGGGGGATTTTGAACTGTATCATGCAATGAAGCAGAATTTCAGCCGTGTGGAGCGGGGCTATGGCTGGCCGGCTTTCTGGAAGAGTGAGGGCTTCCGGAATCGGGTAGTGTTCAAAAGAATGTATGTTCTAAATGAAGAGACATCCTTCCAGGTATTTTCAAAGGCCATAGGGTTTTGTCTGGTGGAGGCAGAGGGGAGGGAGAAAAAATACTCCTTTGGCCAGCAGATTTCCTGCGGCCCGGGACCGGTAGAAATTTCTGTCCATGCAGGATGTATTGAGACCTTTCCCAGCATTTATATTCAGGGAGAGGTGATCTGCTCCGGGTATGCCTACCAGAGCTTTTTTGTGAACCAGTATCTGATGGCGGATCCGGATATCAACCGCCGGACGCTGCTGGCCCTCCGGGGAAATGACCCTATGGTAACCCATATCAATACGATTCTGGATTATTCCTTGTATTGGATCCTTGGAGTGAAGGCTCATTATGACGCCTACGGGGATATGGGGTTTTGGAGCAGGTTTATCCGAAAATGCGTTCACTGATGGACTTCTGTGAGGAACAGTTGGATTCCCAGGGCTTCCTTGTTGGACGGGAGGGGGACTGGATCTTTCTTGACTGGGCGGATTTCGACCGGGAGGGTCCCCTATGTGGGGAGCAGATGCTGTACTGTGCCTGCTGGAGGGCTATGGCGGAGACGGCAGCTGTTCTGGGCCTGGAACAGGAGGCTTTTCTTGACAGATATCAGGAGCTGAAGGGAAAGATCCTGGAATATTACTGGGAGGAAGGGAAGGGGGCCTTTGTGGACTCTTTTTCTTCTGGAAGAAAGCATGTGACACGCCATGCCAACATTTTTGCCATTCTCTTTGATCTGGCAGAGGAGGGGCAAAAGCGCACCATTTTGACAAGAGTGCTGAATAATCCTGAAATTCCGGCCATCACGACTCCGTATTTTAAGTTTTATGAGATGGATGCCCTGTGCCGGATGGGATGCTACCGGGAGGTGCTCGCCCAGATCCGGGAGTACTGGGGCGGAATGCTGGAGCGCGGCGCTGTTACCTTCTGGGAGGAGTACGATCCCGGGGCGCCGGAAGAAGAACAGTATGATATGTATGGAGACCGGTTTGGCAAGAGCCTGTGCCACGCATGGGCAGCCAGCCCCATCTATCTGCTTGCAAAATATTTTGTAGGGCTTCAGATTACCGATCCGGTCAGCGGGGAATATCGGCTGGAGCCGCATCTGGAGGAATTTGGGCAGTTGGACTGCATCCTGCCAGTAGGGGACAGGCAGCTGCATATTCAGTGGGACAAAAGACATCTGGAGGCTTCCTGGATCCCAGATGAAAAAAGGAGGATGAAATGAAACCCATACCGTATCTGAAGCAAGAAGGCAAGCAAACAACACTGATGGTAGATAATGCGCCATTCCTGATTCTGGGTGGGGAACTGCACAATTCCAGCGGTTCCGACCTGAATTATATGGAGGAGCATGTCTGGCCCGGCTTACGTAAGCTGGGCGGTAACTGTTATTTAACACCAGTATACTGGGAATGCATGGAACCAGAGCGAGGGAAGTATGATTTTACACTGGTGGATGGCGTGATCGCCCAGGCTCGCAGGGAGGGGGTGCGTCTGGTCCTGCTGTGGTTCGGGCTGTGGAAGAACGGAGGCTCTTCTTATACCCCGGCCTGGGTCAAGACAAACTCGGACTATTTCTACATGTGTGGAATGGACGGGAGAATGGTGGAGTCTGTGTCGCCTTTTTGTGAGGATGCGGTAAAGGCGGATCAGGAAGCTTTCAGCCGGCTGATGGAGCATCTGCGGGATACGGACGAAGAGCGTACCGTAATTATGGTTCAGGTGGAAAACGAAACCGGAATCTGGGGTCATCCCAGAGATTACTGTAAGGCAGCGGACCGTCTGTTTTATCAGGAGATTCCTGGGGAGATGGCAGAGCTTTACGGTACTTGCGGAACCTGGGAGGAGGCCTTTGGGCTGAATGCCTGTGATTATTTTATGGCCTGGGGGTTGTCAAGAGCTGTGGGAAGGATTGCGGAGGCAGGGAAAAAAATCTATGGTTTACCGCTGTTTATGAATTGTGTTGCCATCGGCCTGCCTCTGCGGGCTGGACAGGTTCCGGGAGGCGGACCACTGCCCAGGGTTCATAAGATCTGGCGGAGGTTTGCACCAGCCATTGACCTGTATGGGCCGGATCTCTATTCACCCTTCTATAAGGAGGCCTGTGACGATTTTGCAGCGGCAAATGCGCTGATCATACCGGAGACAGCGCAGGATAAGGATACGGCTTCCAAAGCACTGTATACGGTGGCAGCCTATCATACCGTATGCTTCAGTCCTTTTGGCATTGATGGGATGATGATGCCTATCAGTGAAAATGACCTGCTGGCCCAGACCAATTCGGACCTGGGCGGTTCCCCGGCGGGAGCTGGAGAGCGGCTGGCGAAGGCGTACCGGATCCTGCATGTTCTGTGGGAGGAGATTCGGGAAGCCCAGAAAAACGGCAGGATCTATGCTTTTTTACAGCAAAATGAGCCACGGGCCGAGTTCCTGCTAAAGGATTATGTCATTGACGTAAGCTTCGGTGACGGCGGAATCAGCGGGCATCTGGGACAGCCTGGCCATCGGAAGGAAGGAGCACCTATTGGAGGCGGATTTATCATTCGCAAGGAGGAGGACCGCTTCCTGGTTTGCGGGATTTCCTGCAATGTGCAGGTGAAGCCCAGATATGCCGGCAGAGAGCATGTATTTATTCTTGATAAGCGGGAGCTGCTTTGTACCACGAATGGGTTGGTGCTCGGGCGCATTCTCAATGGAGATGAGCGGAATTACATGGCAATTGGGGAAGAGCCCAGCATTCAGGAGATAGCATTTTATCACAGATTCTGATTTGTACAATTTTTTGTCGTATTGTTTATCACATTGCAAATGATGTGGCTGAGAGCAGAGGCACGTCTCATGATTTATATTTATGTACAGAAAGTGAGAGAGAGGAAATACAGAAAGCTTTGTCAACCTATATGAATAGCTTTGCAACTCATCTGATGGAACAGGGGGTAGCACGGCAAAATATTCAGGCACTGTTTGGACACCGTGACCCAAAATCTACGGAAATTTATCTTCATGTCAGCAACAAATCCCTTATGGGAAGCCAAAGTCAAGTCCATTTGACAGGAAAGAAGGTGCCGGCTATGAATAATCCCACTGTTCAGGATATTTTCCAGCATTTTTATCCGGCATACCTTGAAAATATTCTCCATCTCTGGAACAGGCAAAAGCTGCCCGGAACATCTTGAACTGCAAAACCGGAGCCTATGGTGCAAACGTCAGTGTGTGTGAAGACTGTGGCGCCGTTCAGATTCATTATAATTCCTGCCGCAATCGTTGCTGTCCCATGTGTCAGGCTGTTCCAAAGGAAATGTGGATGGATGCCCGCAGAGAGGATGTGCTTGAGGTGCCTTAAAGCCTGTGGTGGCAAACTTGGAAGCCCCCAGCTTCGGATACCACAAAGATGCTAAATATTTTAAATTCAATAGTTTTTTGAAACCTCAATGCCTGAGGTTTTGTTGTCATGCCCATTTATCTGGAATCACTTGATTTCTATGGCTTCTGCATAGAAAATCCTGCAAAATCATGGGGGAAGAACAAAAGATTGAAAGTCCATAGGCATTGGCTGCCCGGACGCTCACTTTGTTCAATTAGGCTAAATCGAAAATGGTGTAAACGAAGGGGCAGTTCACTGGAATGCCAAAACTGCTTTCATAAATAATGCAGGAAGATATGGAAAATACGCAACTTTGACACATTTATTTGCTACAATAAATATATTGGAGGTTTTGAGATGAAAGTATTGATTGTTGAAGATGAAGAAGCGATTGCAAATTTGATAAAGATAAACCTGACGGCGGAAGGATACCACTGTACCTGTGCTTATGATGGAAAAGCAGGGGCGGATTATCTGGAAAAGAAGCTTTTGATTTGATTCTGCTGGATATCATGCTGCCGGAGATTGATGGGTATGAATTGCTGGAATATATCAAACCTTTTGGGACACCTGTAATTTTCATGACAGCAAAAGGTGCAGTAAATGACCGTATCCATGGACTCAAGCTGGGGGCGGATGATTATATCGTAAAACCATTCCAGATAGGGGAATTGCTCGCCCGTGTAGAGGCGCTGCTTCGGAGGTATGGGAAGATCAATAAAAAGCTATTCTTTGAAGATGTGGAGATTGATATGGTATCAAGGACTGTCACTAAATCAGGGGAAATGGTGAACTGACATTTAAGGAATTTGACCTGCTGGTAGAGCTGGTGCAGAACAAAGGTGCTGCCCTGTACCGTGACAGATTGTATGAAAAGATATGGGGCGAGGTGTTCATGGGGGATACCCGCACACTGGATTCCCATATTCAGCGGCTTAGGAGGAAGCTGAACTGGGAGAAACAGATCAAGACCGTATTCCGTGTGGGATACCGGCTGGAGGAAAGTTCATGAAATTAGTATAGCACAGGGGGATGTGAAAGTCTGTCTGGTCACGGAGACGGACATCAGCTCCTTGGTGGATGCCCAGAAAAGCATGATCGCCTATTTTCAAAAGATATATATAGCCATTTTGTGTATAGGTTCTCCTGTGATCTTTCTGCTGACGAAGGTGCTGACAGGTTCCGTTAAAAAAGTGGGAAAGGCAGCAAGGAGGATTGCAGAGGGAAATTACTCTGAAAGGATCAGCACGGTGGGGAAGGATGAGATCAGCGAACTGGCATCCGACTTTAACCAGATGGCACAGCAGATAGAAGAGAAAATTGCGGCGTTATCCGATATGGCAAAGCAGAAAGAAGATTTTGCAGCAAATTTTGCCCATGAGTTGAAAACTCCGCTAACGTCAGTAATCGGCTATGCTGATATGCTGTACCGCCGGGAGCTGCCCAAGGAGGAAGTAAAGAGTGCAGCCGAGTATATTTTGAGTGAAGGTATGAGGCTGGAATCATTGTCCTTAAAGCTGATGGATTTGTTTGTGTTGGATAAACAGGACTTCCTTTTGGAGAGGATATCTGTAAAAGAAATGTTTGAAAATCTTAAGCAGGGCATAGAACCTGTATGCAGGAAGCATGGAAAATCGCTGCATATGGATATGGAGGACAGTATGATAGAAGTGGACTATGACCTTTTTAAGACCATGATTTTGAACCTTGTTGACAATTCAGTCAAGGCGGACTGTAAGGATATGTGGATTGTCGGGATGCAGGGAAGTAATACCTACCAAATCAGGATTAAAGATAACGGAAAAGGGATTCCGCCAAAAGAGTTAGGGCGGATAACGGAGGCTTTTTATATGGTGGACAAGTCCCGCTCAAGGAAACAGCATGGGGCAGGGCTGGGGATGGCTACAACTATAACACATCTATAACGAAAAAATAACACAACACCCGTTTAGGATAGTATATGTCCTGTCCGGGTGTTTTTTATGCGCAGACCCGCATTTGGAAGGTTGCTGCTAAAGCAGCATGCGGGCCGCGCGGCGAGTAGGGAGAAAACCTTCCCTACTCGATTGCACACGGGCAGGAAATAGGACAGAAACAGGAGGCAATGAGATGGAATCAAATATGGAATTGCAGATGGAACATCTATGCAAATCTTACAGGAAAAAAGAAGCATTGCAGGATGTCAGCTTTACACTCCAGAGAGGGATTTACGGCAAGAGATTTTCTGGAATACATGGGTGTCCTGAAAGGCATACCGGAAGCAAAGCTGAAAGGCAGGATCATGGAAGTCCTTGAATTTGTGAATCTGTCAGAAGTTGCGGATAACAAAGTGAAGACTTTTTCGGGCGGCATGAAGCGGAGGATAGGGATTGCGCAGGCGATTATTAACGAACCGAAGATACTGATACTGGATGAACCCACTGCTGGGCTTGACCCAAAGGAGCGCATCCGTTTTTCCAATATCATCAGTGATATGGGCAAGGATAAAATCGTGCTGCTGTCTACCCATATTGTGTCGGATATTGAAGCAATCGCAACGGAGCTTGTAGTGGTGAAGAAAGGGAAGGTTTTGGAGATTGGGAATGTGGATGAACTGGTTCGGAAAGTTGAAGGACAGGTGTGGGAGACAGTAGTCAGCCAAGAGGTATACCAGAAGCTCAGGAAGGAGCGCTCTGTCATACATTTGAAGCAGATGGGAAAGGAAGTGCAGGTGCGTTTTGTCGGGGAGGAATATCCGGAAGTACAGGGCAGCCGGGCAGAGCCGACACTGGAAGATTACTATGTTTTTGCAGGTGGAATCATAGAAGAAAATTCTTGATAGAAAGAGAGGAAAAGGAAAATGTGGAATAAGAAATTTTTTACAGCAATGGTTATGGGTATAGCGGGATGTGCAAAAGAAAGTGGGAATGAACCGGATGCTCCAATACAGATAGAATCATCTGCCATAAGAGATGAAAATGAGAATAAAGAGGATGCTGAATTCCTTTGATATGTCCGGATCATTTTACACAAGCAGGTTTGACTCACGGGAAACTACGGAAGCCTATGCTGCTGCACGGATTTATGTGACAGATACACTTGGGCTCAAACCAAGTACAAAGATGGTCACTTATATGTGTATCGATCCGAGAGTGCTGACAATTTATGATGACGAGGATAAAGGGGTTGCAGCAGGATATGACAGCAGTAATATCTTTGTCTGTGAATACTGTAATGGAGATGGTGTATGGCAATACCTGATCCTTGTCCGGGACGGTAAGGGCAGCGCATGGAGCGTGCTGCATGATGGAAGCAGCTATAAGGAATAGAGAAATCAGAGGTGAAAGCTATGAGGACATTGGTTAAGTTTGAATACAGGAAACTTTGGAACCGGGTATCCATTGTTGCTGTTATGGCAATGTGCATCCTTTCCACTCTCCATACTTTTATTTACCTGAATATGAACTCACAGTGGAGGGCTATTGATAAAAACGGGGAGGTTGTAAGCGGTCTTGCATCTTACCGGACATTAAAGGAGGCAGCAAAGGAGATTGAGGGCATAGTGGATGGTGAATATCTGCTGAATTTGAAAGAACAGTATGAAGCCAGTGCGGATAAACAGTATCTGGATGAACACAGGGGATTTTTAGGCACTGGGGGAATGACAAAATATATGTACCCTAATTATTTTATGATTTAGGTGTCAAAAGGTACGTCCTTTTTGAACGATAAATGTTCTTTGAA
>CAJUQB010000090.1 GCA_910588285.1 uncultured Lachnospiraceae bacterium | reverse complement strand
GTCAGGCGACTTTTCAATGGGCTGGATGCGTTACAGTTCGCGGCCGGTTCGGCCGCGAATTGTAAGTGTAATTGATCCCCCAGAAAGGACGATTCATCCCCGGATTATTCCGGGGATGAATTTTTGTGCTATGATATACACAGAAAGGACGGTGGTTTTTCGTGTTAAAAGAAAAAAAAGGAAAAGCGCCAGGGCCAAGGTACAACATGGCTCAAAACACGTGGTTTATGATAAAGCTGTCTTGGACAACCGGAGAAAAGAAGGTTCTTGTACTCAGCCTGCTTTCTGCCCTGACGGCGGTTGCGCTGAACCTCATCAACCTGTATGTTTCGCCGGCAGTCCTCTCTGTGGTGGAGCAAAATGCCCGGGCGGCGGAGCTGATTGGGACAATCGTTTTATTTGTCCTGGCCCTGATGTTCGTGTCGGCGGCATCGGCATATGTGAATACCAATACGCTGTACGGCAGGATTAGCGTACGCGGGGAATTGATTACACGGCTCAACAGGAAGGCAGCTACCACATCCTACTCCAATCTTTCCGATGAAAAATTCCGGGAATTGAATGTCAAGTCGCAGATGTCGACAAATACCAATTCCAGCGCAACAGAAGCGGTCTGGACCACGCTGACAGACCTGGTTACCAATCTGCTTGGCTTCGCAGCCTATATCCTGCTGCTGTCATCTGTGCAGCCGGTCTTGCTGGTTATGGTTCTCCTTACCTCAGCTGTCAGCTATCTTGCAGGCAATCGTCTCAATGAATGGGGATATCGCCACAGGGAGGAAGAATTGAAGCTGTCCAGGGAGGTGCTTTATCTCACAGCCTGCGGAAGAAACCGGGCAGTGGCAAAGGATATCCGGATCTTTGGCCTGCGTCCCTGGATTGATGAGCTGACCCAAAAGGGAATGGATGCCTATACTGCGTTCCACCGGAAGGCCGAGGGAGTGTATCTCTGGGCAAAGGTGGTGGATCTGGTACTGGCATTTGTCCGAAACGGCATTGCCTATGCCTATCTGATTGCCCTGGCGGCAGCCGAAGGATTGAATGTGGCGGAATTCCTCCTCTACTTCAGTGCGGTAAGCGGATTTGCCGCCTGGGTCACAGGAATCCTTGGCGGCTTCATGACCCTTCATAAACAATCCCTTGACATTTCTTCTGTTCGGGAGTATCTGGAGTTTGACGAACCCTTCCGGTTTGAGGACGGCGAGCACATCCAGGCAGAAGCGGACAGGATGTATGAGATTCGGCTGGAAAATGTGTCCTTCCGCTACCCAGGTGCAGACCATGACACGCTTACAGGCATCAATTTGACCCTGCACCCTGGCGAAAAGCTGGCGGTGGTGGGGCTGAACGGTGCGGGAAAAACCACCCTCATCAAATTGATCTGCGGTCTTCCAGAGCTTTTCCCTTCTTGCAGGCACCATTGCTGCCAATGTAGCCCAGAACATTGCGGACATAGATATGGAGCGGGTGCAGGCATGTGTAGACAAAGCAGGGCTGGGAAAAAAGATAGAATCATTGAAAGACGGCTATGAGACCAAGTTAAACCGGGAGGTGTTTGAGGATGCCATCCTGCTCTCCGGCGGTGAGACGCAGCGCCTGATGCTGGCGCGGGCCCTCTACAAGGACGCACCGTTCCTTGCACTGGATGAGCCCACGGCAGCGCTGGACCCCATCGCCGAGGCAGATCTATATCAAAAATACCTGGAAATGACAGGTGGAAAATCCTCCATCTACATTTCCCACCGCTTGGCTTCCACTCGCTTCTGCGACCGTATCATCCTGATTGACAAGGGGAGCATTGCGGAGGAAGGCCCCCATGAACAGCTTTTGGCCAAAGGGGGCAAATATGCCCGGCTTTATGAAGTGCAAAGCAAATACTACAAGGAGGGAGTAGAGAAAAATGCATAAAACAAAACATTCCATGTCATGGCGTGAGCTGTTCAAGCTGAATCATCGGGCATTGAAGCTCTTTTATCAGCGGCAGCCGCAGATGGTCATATCCCGTTTTCTACAGGTTATCTGGACGGTATTAACCCCGTATGTGGGGATTTTCCTCTCCGCGCGGATCATTGATGAGCTGGCAGGAGGCAGGGATGTTCAGTCCCTGCAGATGCTGGTGCTCATTGCCCTGGTGTCCGCCGCTGTCATTGCTCTGGGTTCTGCTCTTCTGCACAGGTGGGCTCAGACCCAAAATGCCGGGGAGAGTCTGAAGGTGGAAAATATTCTGTCCGAAAAAATGATGGAGATGGACTATGCTGCATTGGATGAGCCCCATACTGCCGAGCAGCTGTCTACCATTCGCCAAAACCTGAATGGCGGCGGCTGGGGACTGTATCGAGTGATCGAATCCTATGAAAAGCTGGGTTCCTCACTGTTCACAATTCTGGGAGGCCTGGCGCTGACAGTCACCCTGTTTGTCAGCCGTGTGCCGGACACGGCCGGGACGCTTGCCTGGCTGAACCACCCCTTTGCAGCCATGGGCATCATTGCTTTCCTGCTGGGGATCACCCTCCTGGCGCCCATGCTGCAGAACCGATCCGAGAGCTATTTTGCAAAATATGCTGATTCTCACAATCTGGGAAATCGTCTGTTCTCCTTCTTCGGATTTCTGGGCTATAACCGGGAGTATGCGCTGGATATGAGAATGTACCGCCAAGATCGGATCTGCGATCAATACAATTGCAATAAGGAGGGAACCTTTTTTTCAAATGGATTGTTTGCGCATCTTGCCCGGGGGCCCATGGGCCTCTATGCGGCGGCGGGCGGCGCGGTATCCGTTCTGTTTACCGGCGTGGCTTACCTGTTTGTGTGCCTGAAGGCAATGGCAGGCGCCTTTGGCCTGGGCTCGGTCACCCAGTATGTGGCATCGATCAGCAAGGCCTCCGGCGGCGTGTCGGGCCTTGTCTCTGCGCTGGGGCTGATGCGGAACAATGCTGCATTTCTGCGCCTGACCTTTGACTTTCTGGATATTCCCAACCATATGTATCAGGGGAGCCTGACAGTGGAAAAGCGCAATGACAGAAAATACCAGGTGGAATTTCGCAATGTTTCCTTCCGGTATCCCGGCAGCGACAATTACGCGCTGCGTCACGTGAATATGAAATTTGAGATTGGCAGGCGGCTGGCCGTTGTGGGCATGAATGGCAGCGGCAAAACTACGTTCATCAAATTGCTCTGCCGCCTGTACGATCCCACGGAGGGAGAAATTCTGCTCAATGGGATTGATATCCGCAAGTACAACTATCGGGAATACATGAATATTTTCTCCGTCGTATTCCAGGATTTCCAATTGCTTGCCTTGCGGCTGGGAGAAAATGTGGCATCATGCGTGCATTACGACCGGGAAAAGGTGACAGACTGCCTGCGCAAGGCCGGCTTTTCTGAAAGGCTGTCCGATATGGAGCTGGGCCCGGATACGTATCTGTACAAAGACTATGATGAGAATGGGGTGGATATATCCGGCGGGGAGGCCCAAAAGATTGCCATTGCCCGTACCCTGTATAAGGATGCCCCCTTTCTCATTCTGGATGAGCCCACCGCAGCCCTGGATCCCATTGCGGAGGCGGAGAACTACAGCAGGTTTGATCAGATTGCGGGCGATAAAACCGCCATTTACATCAGCCACCGGCTTTCAAGCTGCAAATTCTGCGATGAGATCGTTGTGTTCCATGAGGGAGCAGTTATTCAGCGGGGCACCCACGATGCCCTGGTTGTTGATGAAAGGGGAAAATACTACGAGCTGTGGCAGGCCAAGGCGCAGTATTATGTGGAAACATCATGCTCTTTTTGACAAAACAGAAGATTCTCTTGCCATTATTTTGGCATGACGGTATAATAAGCCCAGGAAAAACGATGTGCGCTTTGTGATGGTGATACGAGCAGGCGTATTAAGAAATTTGCCGAAAAAGGATGTGGAATATAAAATGCGTATGTTATTTGAAATGGACAAAAAGGATTATGTTCCTGGCGGGAGCGTTTTTAGCGTAACAGTTCAGACAACAAAATTTGGACGAGTATGAAGAAGATGAAGGCTTTACGCTTGAATTCCTGGAACCGCAATTTGCGATAGATGTAAATAGGGAAACCATACTGGATGATTTCAATCAGGTAATGTTGGAACGAGAGGCGCTTGTATTAGAATTACTGATACAGGAGGGATATTTTGAATGTGGAGGTAAATTACATGAAAATGCCCAAAATGGGATTGTTTGAGAATGGTCAGGACACTTAGTGCAGAACAGAAGTTTGACGGGATAATGCTGACAGAATGCGGGATCCGGAAAGCAGATCTACACAGGCCATTGATGAGCTGTTTGATCTAAATCCGATACTCATAAGAATAGACAAGGGGTACAATTAACATGAAAGAACCTGCGCAATGCAATACCAGGATGATTGAAGAACTGCAATCCAGGATTCGGACATTGGAACATGAGAACCGGCTTCTGAAGGAGCGCCTTGAGGAAGCCGGTATTTCGTATGTAGATATTGTGCCCGATAATGGTATTGATTCGAGTGATCTCTTCGATCCGGATCAGGGGGCCCGTATAAAGAAATTCGAGGTTACGGATAAAATTGCCAGCAATTTCTTTCTGATGTTTTGTCGCGGGCGTAAGGATGTGTATGAGCTTCGATGTACGAATCCGCAAACGGGTAAAAACGGATATTATACCCAGTGCTTTCATCGCTGGGATCGTGGGTGCCACATACAAAATTGGGGTGGATGCAGTGGCGGAACGGTCCAGGTCGGGTCGGGAGCCCATCTGTGGAGCTTTTTCAAGGAGATGGTACCGGCCAGGCTGACAAGACGGTTTGGTTATGCGCTACTGGAAAAGGATCCTTCATATGCCGGAGTACAGTGAGATTGACGAGTTCTGCAGGAAGGTCAAAAACGGCGATATTAGCATGGAATATGAGACTCATTATGTAGCATTTGATGATTACGGCCATTTCCATGCTGACTGGGAGCATGATTTCTATGATCCAGATCATGCCATGACATTCCTTTCAACGGTATTTCACGGCTGCCATGACCTCATTGTCCTGGAGGAGTATTCACAGGCACTTGGGACATTGGACAAAGTGATGAGAAATTCTCTTAAGAAATTTTGGAAAGTGTAAAAAATCCATACTCTTTTGGGGATAACAGAATATTTCCTTGCTATAATTTTCATATGACGGTATAATGAGCGCAAGGAAAAACGGCAGAATGATATGAGGTGTGTTTTGTAAAGGAATACAGGCTGTGGAAGGAGACAGAAGTATGGGCAGGACGATTTCTATTGGGGCACAAAGTTTTGAATTTATACGGAAGAATAACTATTTTTTTATAGATAAAACAGGTTTTATCAAAGAGTGGTGGGAGAATGGAGACGCAGTTACCTTAATTACCCGGCCCCGACGTTTTGGGAAGACTCTGAATCTGGATATGGTGAACTGTTTTTTTTCCAAGAGATACGAAGGCCGGGGAGACCTGTTTGAAGGACTGGCCATCTGGGAGGAGGGGAGGTACCGGGAACTTCAGGGGAGTTATCCGGTGATCTTTTTAAGCTTTGCGGATATTAAGGGGGAGAACTTTGAGGAGACGAAGCAGGGGATCAAGCATACGTTGGCGAAGTTATATGAGAACTATGAATATTTGAGGGATGGAAAAAACATAGGAAAAAGGGAACTGGAATTTTTTGATTCTGTTTCATCCAGGATGCCGGATGATGTGGCCGTATTAGCGCTGAAATATCTGTCAGATTATTTGGCGGCTTATTATGGACAGAAGGTTTTGATCTTTCTGGATGAGTACGATACGCCGCTTCAGGAGGCGTATGTATATGGGTATTGGAAAGAATTGGCTGGGTTTATCCGGCGTATGTTCAACTCCACCTTTAAGACTAATCCAAGTATGGAGCGGGCGGTCATGACGGGAATCACCCGGGTGAGCAAGGAATCCATTTTTTCGGATCTAAACAATCTTGAAGTGGTAACTACTACTTCCGAGAAATATGCAGATTGCTTTGGGTTTACAGAAAAAGAAGTGTTTGAGGCTTTGGAAGAGTTTTCCATGTCAGAAGATAAGGAACAGGTAAAGCAATGGTATGATGGATTTACCTTTGGAAATAAAAGAGATATTTATAATCCCTGGTCGATCATCAATTATCTGGATAAAAGAAAAGTAGGGGCTTATTGGGCAAACAGCAGTTCTAACAGCCTGGTAAGCCTGCTACTCCGGCAGGGGAATGCCCGGACGAAGACAATTATGGAGGATTTGATGAAGGGCGGCGTCCTGGAGATTGAGCTTGATGAAGAAGTCATATTTGACCAGCTGCAGAAGAAGCCGGGGGCTATCTGGAGCATGCTTTTAGCCAGCGGGTATCTGAAGGTGGTGGACAGGTATTTTTCCAGTGACACGAGAAGATTTACCTGCTGTCTGGAACTGACCAACTGGGAAGTGGAGATGATGTTTGAAGACATGGTTCGGGGGTGGTTCGGGGCGGAGGACATACCCTACAATGATTTTATCAAGGCGTTGCTTCTGGATGATGCGGAAGCCATGAATGAGTTTATGAATGAGATTGCCCTGACCACCTTCAGTAGCTTTGATATTGTAGAAAGTGCGGCCAAAAACGACGCGCCGGAGCGCTTCTATCACGGTTTCGTGCTGGGGCTGATGGTGGAGTTAAAAGGCAGTTATGAAGTCACGTCCAACCGGGAGAGCGGGTTCGGGCGTTATGATATTATGCTGATCCCTAGGGAAAAGTGCCAGCTGGATCCCATGATCATCGAGTTCAAGGTACGCAAGCCCCGGAAGGAGGCTTCCCTGGAGGAAACTGTGGCGGCGGCCTTACAGCAGATCGAAGATAAGAAGTATGATGCAGTGTTGGCGGAGCGTGGGTTCAAAAAGGAGCGGATCCGCCATTACGGGTTTGCTTTTGAAAGGAAGCGGGTTTTGATTGGCTAAGTAAATATAGATACAGAGGCATACCAGTGTAAAAGCTGGTATGCCCTCACAGGAGAAAGGAGATTTGTTATGAAAGGGATATTTTTTGACATTGACGTAAACTGGAGCAGGGGGTGAGGTGTGTTTTGTGTGTATTGTGTTGCGGGAATGGGGTAAATCGGAACACAATACACAGTGGAAGGGGAAAGTGTGTATTCTGTTATCGAAAAAATATGAGAAGGATTAGAGTATGGAGCATGGAGCATGAAAGAAACCATGCTCTTTTTCTATATGAAAAAGATTTCCTTGCTATTATTTCGGTATGACGGTATAACCCGTTTTCAACACTTGAAATGATTAACAAAGCCGGAACTCCTTGAAAAATAAGGAGATTCCGGCTTTTTCTATGGCTAAAAATGTTGTATATTTTTTCTAACTCAAAAAATTTTTTATCGTTTTGTTTAAGTCCTTTGGCCGATAGTGGCGTCTGTCCAATGGCAGCATAGTCAGCTGTGTCAGCGCATTCAGGGTTTTACTACCTTTATACAGCGCCATATAGTCAATGTCATGTATGTTTGTGACGTTCATATTCTTCAGTGTTGCAATCAGATGATCTGGCGTGACATGCGTCCCCTGGTCATCAAGCCGGGCTTCTAAAAGTCTGTATACAAGCAGTGCGGTATAACAGATCAGGGAATGCGCCCGGATCCGTTTGGCCAGCCTATGGTTTACCGGGCGCCCCTCAAAGTTCGTTTTTAGGATCCGGAAACAGTCTTCAATCTGGTATCTTTTCTGTGATACTGCAAGGATGTCTTTTGCAGGGTCCGCAAGATTCGTGGCAACTGCATAGTAGCCATCGTATTTTTCTTCCTCCGCAATCTTACTTTCATCAAGGGTGTATTCCACAACCGCTTTTTCACCGGATTTTGTTTTCGAGACGCGTTTCATGAAACGCCTTACATCGTTCGGGCCTTTTTTGATCTCCTCCGGATCCTTTACGGCCAGCAGCTTCTTTGCCCGTTCTACCTGCCGGTTCCTGACAGCCCTCTGGTATTCCATCATCTTTCTGGAAAAAGTGACGATAATGCGCTGCTCTAAGACTCCTTTTGCCTTTCTCTGTACCGTCCGCCCATTTTTCAGGACCACATCTTCGTAAAGCCCCAGGTCGAGCACCTTATCAGCCGCGATGACTTTATACGCACAGTCTTGATAGAGGGCAAGGTTCTCTGGATCATGCCGGTCAAAATTTTTCATATCCTCAATCGTGACGGGCGAATCGTCTGAAAGGAGTTTGTAATCATAATCATTAAAAACGGCTTTTTTCAGTGTGTCACTCAGTTTCCTGATGGACTGGGTGACAATGAACGCCCTGCCGCCCATGCTGTTGAACTTTCTGATATTATAGGATCCAAGCCCCGCGTCGGCACAATAGATAAATGTTGAACCCGGGATCATTTTTAAAACTTCCTCTTCCAGGGGGACTGCCGTCAGCTGTTCGCTGGTGTTTCCGAGATGCAGGCACATGGTGATGGGGATCCCCCTGCTGTCCATGAACAATCCCATTTCCACTATGGGGTTTGGGCGGTGTTCCTTACTGACACCGTATTGGCGCAATCCGGTTATGATCTCTCCAGTGACTTCGTCCACAATCTCGTGATCTGCCTGCTCACATTCAAAGTAGAAATTTGAGCAGTCATAATAAAGTACGGAGGAATTCTTTTTTACAATCGTGCCGCTCTGCCGGTAGAGCCATGCCAGATAATCATCGTAATGTTCTTCCAAAAGGTCCATAAACCGCAGGATATGCTGATAGCTAAAGTCAGGCTGTTCATAATAGGAATCGAGCCTGTCCAGCATGGCATATTTAGAAAGAGGCTCCATGATCCTCGAATAAACAAGGAAACGGTGGATGGTGTGGCAGTCAAAGGTCAGTTTCCTTCCGGCGGTCTTTTCCTTGAAGAAAACCTTAAGGCGGAGGCCAGCCATCAGGTACTGCAGGAAAAAGTATCCAATGTTCAACTCCGTGGATGAGGAAGCCTCGTCATCTGTCTGTTCCACCCGTTCATTATAATTAGTAGAAATGGTGTATTCCACCTTGCCGACTCGGTATTCCTCATTCATTTTCCGGATTTCTTCCTTCACATAAGAAAGGGGGTCATCGGTTATTTCCAGCAGTTCGGAATGTTTCCCGAACCGTTTGACATTTCTGGTCGTGACCTTTTTGCCGTTGCGGATCCCAATTTGGGCATAATAGATAGGGTCTTTGCTATTTTTGTTATAAAAGAGTTTCATTCTGTCACCGCCATATTAGATAGGAATATCACTATAAGTATACAATATATACAACAAATAGTCAAGCAAAATTTGACAAAAAAACACCGCATTTCTGCGGTTTGTAGAACTTTTATTCAATTGCAAGTGTTGAAAACCCGAGCCTATGGGTGGCTGCCGGATTTCCTTTGTCGAAAAATCGGGGTATTGATAAAGTTGCCGTTAAAATGTATAATTGAGAGGAAGTTATTTTTTATGAGTTTTAGAGGATTGAGAAAAAGGAGATAATTATGAACTCGGTATATTTTGATGTCGATGGCACGATCTGGCCGGCCAGTATGATCATACCAGAAAGTACAAAAGAAGCAATCAGAAAGCTGAAAGAAAACGGATGTTATGTATTCATCAGCAGTGGCCGGACCCGGGCATTTATCCAGGATCCGGAGCTCCTGTCCTTAGGATTTGATGGGATTTTATCTGGCTGTGGCACCAGTGTAAACTTCCATGGAGAGGAACTTTTATATGAGACGATTCCCAGTGAATTGGTGAATGATACCTTGAAGGTGCTGAAGCGGTACGATATGCCGGTGGTGCTGGAGGGACGAACGTATCAGTATGTGGATGCAGAGGATTTCCCAGGAGATCCATTCATTGATATCCTACGCAGGGATGTGGGAGATAAGCTCCTGGGGATCACGGAGAACCATATGAACTGGGAGATCAGTAAGTTCAGTGCTGTGATCAAGAATGATGACTTTACTAAGGCCTTGGAGGAACTTTCTCCCTGGTATGATTTCCTGGTACATGGGAAAAAGGTGGTGGAGGGTGTGCCCAAGGGATTCAGCAAGGCTACCGGGATCCAGGTGATCTGTGAGAAACTTGGGCTTCCTCATGAGAATACATATGCCTTTGGGGACAGTGTCAATGATCTGGATATGTTGAAGTATGTGGCCCATGGGATCGCCATGGGGAATGGGATGCCGGAGGCGAAGGAGGCGGCGGATTATGTGACGGATGACCTCCATAAGGATGGGATTTATAATGCCTGTAAGTATTTTGGGCTGATTTAAAAGACACAGAAGGAGAGTATCATGGAGACAAAGGATTATAAGTTTCAGAAGCTTACGCCTGTTCATGATGCAGAACTAAATATCTATAAGGAATCACTGGATTTCGTGTTTAAAAACCAAGATATCAGGAATGTTGCCGTGTCCGGTGCTTATAGTGCGGGAAAAAGTAGTGTAATCGAAACATATAAAGCAAGTCATAAGGAAAAAAAGTTTCTGCATATTTCACTTGCATATTTTGAAACTGCGGATATTGAGGAAGAAAAGCAGCCTGACAATCCAGGCGCTATGGTTGACGAGAATATCTTGGAAGGAAAGATATTAAATCAATTGTTGCATCAGATTGATCCTGACAAAATTCAGCAGACAAACTTTAGGATAAAGCGTTCCGTAACAGGAAAGAAATCTGCGATTGAGGCAATCGGTATATCGTTGTTTTGCATGCTACTTCTTTATACGTTAAAATTTGGAGCATGGAAAGGCTTTCTGGAGGGCTTCCCAACGTTAAAGCCATATTTGGCATGGACAACGCACCCTATCATGTTGTTTGCCGCCTGCGGAATTATGGGAGGGCTTTTGATCTGGTTTGCTTATAGTGTGATCCAACTTCAAAAGAATAGAAATTTATTCCGCAGGGTTAATGTAAAGGGGAATGAAATAGAAATTTTTGAACAAAGTAATGACTCGTATTTTGATAAATATTTGAACGAGGTACTGTATTTATTTGACAATTCAGATACAGATGTGGTCGTTTTTGAAGACATGGATCGCTATAACACGAACCAGATATTTCAGAGACTCCGGGAAGTAAATATGCTGGTCAATAATAGAAGGATGCGGGAGGGAAAGGCAGTACTGCGCTTTTTTTATCTTTTGCGTGACGATATCTTTGTTTCTAAGGACAGGACAAAGTTTTTTGATTTTATCATTCCCATTGTTCCTATTTTGGACGGGTCAAATTCCTATGATAAATTTATAGAACATTTCAAGAAAGGAGGGATCTTCCAGCTTTTTGAGGAAAACTTTTTACAGGGTATTTCACTTTATGTGGATGATATGCGCATTTTGAAAAATGTTTATAATGAGTTTGTGATTTATAATGCCCGGATCGGGACAACGGAACAGAATGCCAATAAGTTGCTTGCGTTGATTGTGTATAAAAATATTTTTCCACGGGATTTTAGCGATCTGCAATTAAACAGGGGATTCGTATATTCTCTATTTTCATCGAAGGATCGGTTTATAGATGAGAAAAAGTCTGATTTATTAAAAAAGATAGAGGAAAAGAAGGAATTAATAGTAAAAATTAATAATGAAGTTTTGGCTTCAGAAGAGGAATTAAATCAACTTTATTCCAGGAGTCCATACGTAGATTCTTGGAAGAATTTGCTTGAAAAATATAGAAAAATTAAGGAGTCACGTATTGAGAACTTACGAATTCGTGACGAAGATGGTATTGAAAAAATCAAGGAAGAAATAAATCAGATCGAGAAGCAAATCGCTAAATTGGAGGAACTGAAGTTATCAGAGATCATTGATCGTGATAATATTGATCAAATCTTTAAAACAGATTCTGTAAATGAAATTGGAAAGGTGAATGAATATAGGGAAATCAAGGGCAGCGATTATTTTGACTTATTGAAATATTTGATTCGTGAGGGATTTATTGATGAGACGTATCCGGATTATATGACATATTTTTATGAAAATAGCATTAGTCGTATTGATAAAATATTTTTACGGAGTGTTTCAGATCAAAAGGCGAAAGACTATGGATATGAGCTTAGGAATCCGAAGCTGGTTGCAAAAAGATTGCGAATGGCAGATTATGAGAATCAGGAAACCCTTAATTTTGATTTACTGTGCTATTTGTTGCAAAATAGATTTACATATTCAGAAGAACTTAGAAGACTGATACAGCAGATAAAGGAAGCTGGCTATTATGATTTTGTGATCCGTTATATTGAAACCAGCCGTGAAACAGATAAATTTATTCAAATTGTGAATCAACTATGGCCGGAATATTTTGGTACAATTTTAACCGAGTCTGAATATACTGGCGAACAGAAAAAGTTGATTGCTGTATTGTCACTATATTATTCTTCAAAGGAAGAAATTGCGAAAGTAAATGAGGAAGGTGTGTTATCTGACTTTATTTCTGAAACACCGGATTTCCTGCAGATCAAAAATCCGAAACTAGATGTTATCATTGAGAAATTGCAATATCTTGATATCCATTTCAAATATTTGGATTATAGGGTATCTGATTCTGAATTATGGGAGAAGATATATGTAAATAATTTATATGAATTGAACTGGGAAATGATTGAGAGTATACTTGAAAATAAGTATAAGATTGGCAAGAGTGATGAGTATTATACAAAAACACTTACTCTTATATTCAGCAAACCGGAGGAAGCTCTTGCGTTACATGTAAAAGCAGATATAAATGGATATTATGAACGAATCTTATTCAATTGTGGAGACGAAATTGCAGATAATGGGGAAGTGGTTAAATATATTCTCAATCATAATACGTTAGAAGTTAAGTATAAACAAAATTATATTGAAAGACTTACAACAAAATTATCATCAATAGAGGAAATAGAGGATACTGTTCTGTGGCCTCAGATATTAGTGAATGAAAATCTTGATTATTCCGAGTGGAACGTATTGCAATACTTTTTCGGAATAGGGAAAAAATATGATGAATCATTAATACAGTTTATCAATAAATTTGCAACGCATTTTACCATTCATAGTAAAGCTATAGAAGAAGAATTTGGCGTGGACAGCCCATCTATATTTTTTAGTAATACTGTAAAGTGCAATCAAATGAGTAATGATAAATATAAAATGATATTGCAATCGCAAAATCGGTATTTTAATTCTTTTGAAATAGAAGGAATTAATGAAGGTAAAATAGATATATTGATAGATTTGAATATTATCCGTATGAATTCAGATGTCCTCTTTTTCATGCGTGAACATTATCCAGATCATGTGATTCATTTGATTGAAAAAAATCCAAACGCATATGTAGACGCCATTACGGATGAAAGTTTTTTGTTGGACGAGTTGCTCCAGGTTTTAAAGACAGGTATAGAAAGTACATATAAAATAGAGCTTTTGAAATTTACCGATGAACCAGTTGCCATTCAAGAAGTACAATATGAGGATGTAGTGGAGACATATATTCTGGAACATAATTTTGATCGAGATGATTTGGAGTATGTGGCGCAGAAGTATAATAGCCTGGCAGAAACATCTAAGGCAACAGTAGAACATTTGATGAGAGAATATGTTTCCTACATTGTTGATCACGGATTTGCGGTAACATATACCTTATTGATAAAGCTTCTGAGGGATAGTACAATAACGGTAGATATGAGATGGGAGATACTTTCTTTTTCAATTATAGGTCTTGAAATGATGCAATGTAGGGAATGTCTTGAATTATTGGAAGATGATAACTATTGCAGCCTGTTTGAAGGAAAGCGTCCTAAATTTGAGATCTCAGAGGTGAGTAAACGAATACTGGAAGCCTTCCAACAGAAAGGGTGGATTAGTAAGTATGAAGAAGAAGGCGATTTTTATCGTGCAATAGGCCGGAAGCCTCGGATGCAAAATGAATTGCCGACAGAATTGCTCTGATGGATTGAAATAAATATGCTGTTTATGTAAGTATGATTTTTTTGATCTTATAAGGTGAATGGTAATGTAAGCGAGGAGGTGACCTTATTGCTAGAAAAAGGAAATGACTTAGAACAGGCCAAAAAACGTGAAAATAAAATAAGAATCACGGATATTGCTATCAAAAAGGTTCAATATATAGAATATAAAGATTTAACGGATGCACAAAATGCAATTATGCATAGACTGGCAAAGGAGATATTGTTCCTTTCCCAGACACGAAATGATAGCAATGAGGTTGCGATTACCTGTGACTTGGCATTACCGGATCCCCTGGAGAACTATGGGATTTGCCTGGGCGGGGAGCATAGCGTGGATGTGTGCTCCGATACCCAGTCCAATCACCTGATTGTTTCAGCAAAAATGTGTACAGTTGTAATTCTTCATAACCATCCGTCTTTGCAGACATTTTCGCTGGATGATATCCGCTTTTTTGTGGCAAACAGAGGAATCTCCATTTTGGTGGTGGTTAGCAACCAGGGGAAAGTGCATTATTTATATAAAGACAAAAAGTATTCAGAGAGAGAAACCATACAGCTGTTTAATGAATGCGTAGAAGGCTTGGATCAATCGTCTACAGTCAGTGAGCGATACCACAGAGCGTTATCATTTTTGGCAAGATGCAGCGAAGCTGGCCTGTTTTATAGTTAGGAGGGATTATATCATGAGTAAAAACTATGTATTAAATGATCTGGAATTTGACAATGTTCCATTAAGAATCATTCTGCCTTCCGATCAGGAGGAATATGACAAGGAAGAGTTACAGAAGAGCATGGAAAAGAACCGGGAGTTAATTGAAGGAATGCGGAATGATAAAAGATATAAGGAGCTGGTCTCCGAGGCCTGATCTTTGCAGCATATTTAGAAAAAGCCTGGGATGCACAAGGGTATACACAAAACACACTTGTACCTACCGTTAATCCCCGCAAATACAAGCTTTCCAGCCCCTGGCCCCCAGTTTATTGACGGCACAATCTGGCCAGCCAGTATGATCATACCAGAAAGTACAAAAGAAGCAATCAGAAAGCTGAAAGAAAACGGATGTTATGTATTCATCAGCAGTGGCCGGACCCGGGCATTTATCCAGGATCCGGAGCTCCTGTCCTTAGGATTTGATGGGATTTTATCTGGCTGTGGCACCAGTGTAAACTTCCATGGAGAGGAACTTTTATATGAGACGATTCCCAGTGAATTGGTGAATGATACCTTGAAGGTGCTGAAGCGGTACGATATGCCGGTGGTGCTGGAGGGACGAACGTATCAGTATGTGGATGCAGAGGATTTCCCAGGAGATCCATTCATTGATATCCTACGCAGGGATGTGGGAGATAAGCTCCTGGGGATCACGGAAAACCATATGAACTGGGAGATCAGCAAGTTCAGTGCGGTGATCAAGAATGATGACTTTACTAAGGCCCTGGAGGAACTTTCTCCTTGGTATGATTTTCTGGTACATGGAAAAAAGGTGGTGGAGGGTGTGCCCAAGGGGTTCAGCAAGGCTACCGGGATTCAGGTGATCTGTGAGAAGCTTGGGCTTCCTCATGAGAATACATATGCCTTTGGAGACAGCGTTAATGACCTGGATATGTTGAAGTATGTGGCCCATGGGATCGCTATGGGAAACGGGATGCCGGAGGCGAAGGCTGTTGCGGATTATGTGACGGATGATATCCATGCAGATGGGATTTATAATGCCTGTAAGCATTTTGGGCTGATTTGAGAAGACACAGAAGGAGAGTATCATGGAGACAAAGGCTTATAAGTTTCAGAAGCTTACGCCTGTTCATGATGCAGAACTAAATATCTATTAGCCTGAAGTGAAGCAGAGCCGATAAACCTGTGATTGCTCATTTTGTTCATCGGCTCTGCAACTTATGCGTCTGGCTCGTTGATGACTGTCACTTGTAAATTTCTTGCTTCAATCAAAACTACTTGCTTACACTTTGATTCTCATAACTGCTGCAGCTTGCCTTTCTTCAAGTGAAAAACCATATCAGCTTGCTTTGCAAGGTCATTAGAATGAGTAACAATAATCACGCACTTATTCATCAGATGGGCACAATTTTTTAAAACTTCTGTTATTTCAGCAGCAGTGTCCTCATCCAAATTTCCTGTCGGTTCGTCAGCCAAAATTATAGGTGTGTCCGATGCCAATGTACGGGCGATTGCAACACGCTGCTGCTGTCCGCCTGATAATTTCATTACATTGCGTTTCGCTTCCTCTTCAGTTAATCCAAGTTGTTTTAGCACCAGAAGGGCATCCTGCTTTGCAGTCAGCGTTACATTTTCAACAGGCGTCATATAGTCAATGAGATTGTAACTTTGAAATATAAGCGAAACATGATTGCGCCTATGGTATTCAAGTGTATGCTCTGAAATATCCACACCGTCAAATAAAATTTCACCTTTTTGCGGAACATCAAGCCCGCCAAGCAGTGATAACAAAGTAGTCTTTCCAGAGCCAGACACTCCCAGTATGGCATACATTTTTCCTGCTTCAAACACAGCATTTACTGCTGTCAATATTTTTTTGCTCTTGTCATAAGAGTAAGATACATCTTTCATTTCAAATACAGACATTTGTAAAAATTCCTTTCTTTAACTCATGTTTGATAAAATTTCTCTTGGCTTCAAACGCATTACCGTACCCGATGAGAGAATCACGGAAACCGTAATGATTGCAAAACCAATCAGATATAGCTGCAGCATATCGAGAATATCAACTGAAATGTGGATTTGCTCTGTTTTTGCAATATCAACGGATACCTCTGCTTCGGGCGGCACTATGTCCGGTTCCTCATTTTGCGGCGTAGAAATCTCACGATCATCCTTTCTTGTGACTTGAACATCATCCAACGAAAGACCATAATTGTCCTTTATGTCCCAAACTACATCTTTGTCATTGCTTAAATTTTCTCCACTTGACGGACTTTCCATAAGTTTGTTTGCCAGCTGATTTGCAACTGCATTCCCCAGAAAGAAAGATAAACCAAAAGCGATTACGGCAATCATAAAAACTTCTGTCAGATATTGACTAACGATGTTACCTTTTCCAATGCCGAGAGAAAGGAATACTCCTGTTTCATGGATACGGCTTCTTCCCCACATGGTAAGTATTAAGGCAAGAATGATTCCGCTGACCAATACAATAACCAAAATAATTGATGTAACTAAGGATTGCAGCTTTTCAAGTGGAGCAGCAGCATCTTGATACTCTGTATTGTCGGTAGTAAGCGTAAACGCCTGCCAATCAATTTCAGAATTCCCCCTTATTTCTTTCACAATTTTTTCAAGGTCTGCGGGGTCATCGACCAAAAATTTTGCCGAAATAAAGCCTACGGGAGTACCTCTGAAAAGTTTTTGCAGCGTATGGTAATCGACAAAAATCTGATTTTCTATTTTTTCGTAGGTAGCGATATTTTCAAATGCAGAGTCGGGTTTAAGGATTTCATAAAATCCGATAATTTTTATTTCAACTTTATAATCCCCTGTTATCGAAAAGGTGTCTCCGATTTTCAAGCCGTTTTTATCTGCTAATTCTTTGCTTATTATGGCGGAATACGTTTCGGTGTTCGTAATATGCTTTCCCTCAATTAGCTGTAATTTCTGTGATGTAAAAAAAGCATTGGTTTCACTTGAATAAACGGTTCTTGCGTATACGGAATCATCTAATTCGCCTTTTAACGGGACATTTCCCTTAAATATTTCAAGATTAGGCCAAACATTGCTTTGTGTGTCTGCATCACAACTTTTTATTCCGTCCATCTGCAAGATTAAATCAATCATTTCCTGTGTCAAAGGACGTTCCGTGTATAATGTCACACCGCCCTCGTCATCATTGATTGTCTTAAAATATGGGTTACTTTCAGATAATTCGGGCAACAGTTCAAATGTTCCTCCCATTGTTTGCCGCAGCTTTTTCTGCTCTAACCGTGTAGCCCTTTCAATCGAAATTCCAGACAGCACAAAGGTTGCCATAATAAGAAGGACGAAAAAAAGCAATATACTTTTTCCTTTTTTTCTTGTGACGTATAAAAATGCTCTCTTAATTGTACCCATTCTATTCCCTCCGTTTTCTGATGTTAATTTTAGTGAACGGCTATATCATAATCTCCCAATATGGAACCAGTATGGAAGGTATGTGAAATTTAAGAATTTATTAAACAAAAAAGCTCCCCGATTGTTGGAGAGCTTCTTTACCATGAAAGGTTATTTTAAATTGATAATAAATTTCATTCCTTGTGGATGTTTCATGGGAATAAATGAATATGAAATATCCATTGTATGAAACAAGGTTGCGACAATGTAAAGCCCAAGCCCATTTCCGCCATTATCACGGTTTCGGGAAAAATCCGGACGATAAAACGGCTCAAATAAATGTCGTAATATTTCATCCGGAATAGGCTGACATTCGTTTTCTATCATAAGATTTTTTTCATCAAAATATACATAAATTGTTTTGCCTGTTTCTGTATATGCTACCGCATTGGCAAGAATATTGGAAATAGCTTTTTCAAACAAATGCTGCGGCAGAACTGCCGTAAAATTATCAAACAATTCCAGTCTGAAAATAATCCCCTTCGCCTTTGCAATCAACATATACGGTTCACATAAGGAAGAAATCACTTCTGATAGATTCGTTTGTACCGCTGTTTCCTTTTCGGAGGATATGCTTAGCCGTGAGGTTTCAAGAATATCATGTATCATATCAGCAAGATATTCCGTCATTTCTTTACATTCCGGCAAGTAAGTATCATAGTCTTTATATTTTCCAATTCCGAGTATCATATTTTCTAAAGTAGCATTTAAAGCCGTAACAGGCGTTTTTAATTCGTGTGAAGCAATCCGCAAAAAATCAACTTTTGATTTTTCACTTTCGCTTACATACTGTTTTTCAACTTCAAGATTATGAATTGCTGACAGCAGGCTTTGATACAAATAGTTTATGTTATCTGCCAACGCACCGATTTCATCTTTTGAGCTAATCGTACAGACAGCATGTTTCTCCATTTGTGCCATTTGTTTTGCTGCCATATTGATGTGCTTAATCGGTAAGTAGGTAATAATCCGTATCTACAAATCAAATTCCATTTTTGATACAATAC
>CAJUQB010000089.1 GCA_910588285.1 uncultured Lachnospiraceae bacterium | reverse complement strand
AAAATAATTTTCAGCACTTTTCACAATGATTTAGAGGGGGGAGTGAACAGTAACAGTCAAACAATTTGTGAAGTATTTTGCTTGAGTAGCATCTGCATTCAACAATCAGTGGAATAGCGTTTTGGAATTCCATCATTCGGTTATTGTAAATGGCTCAATGGGTATCTTATAATGAAAGTACTTGATAGAATCGGAGGATGCAAAATGCTTGATAATAAAAGGATATCCAAATTTATACAAAACAAAAGAAAAGAACTTGGCATGACACAAGGGGAAGTAGCTGAAAAATTGAAAACCTCCTTCCAAGCTGTCTCAAAATGGGAAAATGGCACATTGCCGAATGTGGAGGTCTTAGTAGCGTTAGCTAATGTTTTGAACACAACGGTTGATGAGATTCTTGCGGGGCGGGATAAGAACGCCGAAACCTTTTCCTATAGTAAAGCTGGAGTGGATATTTCCTATACGGATTCTATCAAAAGAGAAATGGCGGAATACCTGAAAACAGATAACAAACGTGTTCTTAATAGCATAGGCGCTTTTGCCTCTCTCTATGATATAGAATTTTTGAATATAAAAAATCCTATCTTAGTCTTAAAATCAGAAGAACCGGGTTCCAAACAAAAATTAGCCATGGAGTATGGGTACAGTGAATCAATATGTCACGACATGATAAATCATTTGGTAAATGATATTGCAGTCATGGGGGCGAAACCGCTTGCCGTACTTGACACGATTGTGTGTGGGAAGGCAGAAAAAGCAACCATAAAATCCTTTGTAAAGGGTATATCCGAAGCATGCCGGGAAAACGAGTGTAACTTGGTTGGCGGAGAAACTTCCATTCAACCGGATGTTGTCAGTAGTGGATTATATATTCTCACCTCAAGTATTGCAGGTATTGTCTCTCGGAATAGCATTATTGACGGCTCCAATATTCACAAAGGCGATGTTATACTGGCAATCGCCTCAAATGGCCTTCATACAAATGGTTATACGTTAGTTCGGCTGTTGATGGAGAAAATGCCGCAAATAAAACTGGACAAGATAAATGGAGAAACTTTTATCGAACAAATTATGAAACCACATACGCCATACTACAAGTCCATCAAATCTCTGTTTTCTGACCGTGGCATTCACGGTATGGCGCATATTACCGGTGGTGGTATAGAGGGAAATTTATGCAGGATTATTCCAAATGGGTTATGCGCTGAGATACATTTGGATCAGGTTAAACCATTACCCATATTCTCTTATATTAAGGCAGTTGGAAATATTGAGGAAGCTGAAATGCTCTCTACCTTTAATTGTGGTGTTGGCATGATTGTTGTCGTAGAAAAACAGCATGCAAAACGTGTACAAGAACTTATCAAAAAATATCATGATTGCTATGAAATTGGTAAAATCGAAACCGGGAGCAACAAAGTAAGTTTAAAAAATCATATGATTTGGTAAATCATCCAGTAGCGTCTTCTTGTATACGTCTATTGCAAGCTGCGGTTCCAAATTTTCCAAAAAATTTGGAGCCGCCAGGATCACCCTTCAGCAGCTCCAACATGGACTGTAATAGCTTAATACATATAAATTATATCACATTTCCTGATGAAATGCACCTGTTTTTTCAGGAAAGTTACATCATTCCCTCTTTTGTGTTTTCTACCGCTCCATATTTTTCGCCTTGCAGATCAGCTGCGTCATTGTTCCCATGGGGCAATACACGCACCAGGAGCGGGGTTTGAATAAAATCATCGTAACAAACCCCAGGACTGTTGAGGTAAGCATCACGCTGTAGAATCCGAAGGCAAACTGTGCCACTCCCGGTGAAAACAGCGTTCCGTGATATGCCCAGTGCCACGGCAGCTTGAATGTCCAGAGCAGCTTCACTGTCTGGCTTAACTCACGTGTTCCGGCGAATACCAGATAGGTATTCCAGAGCATAAGGAAAAACATTGCAAAAAAGAAAATCAAAAACCCATATCGGAAGTATTTTGATTTCATCCATCTGGGGATATCCTTTTTACGGGAAAGCCCGATCTTACCGCCTATCATAGAAAACAGCTGCCCCCGTCCGCAGTATTTGTTGCAATATGCCTTGCTGCCTTTTGCAACGGAAAGAAGGATGGGAATAAAAAAGCATAATAAGCCAATCCAGGCAAACAGGATGTTTAAAAATCCTAATATCAGATAAGTAAGGGAAAATATCCATAAATAGTCATACCATTTTTTCTCTTGCTTCATGCTTGTGCCACCTCCAATGTAATCACGCTGGCAGGGCATTCCTTTGCACATTTCCCGCATCCCACACATAGTTCGGAATCGATCTTGGCAGAAATCCCTCTTGGAACTGTAATCGCCCCTTTGGGGCATACCTTTACGCAGCATCCGCATGCTACACATTCTTCCGCACTGACCCTCGCTTTTCTTTTTGGCATAAAAAACCCTCCTTCTGTTGTATAAATAAGAATACAGCAGAAAGAGGGTTTCTTTCTGTGACTAAATCACAGGCACAGGAATTCCTAAAACGTCCACTCCTTCATGGTCCTTCGCAGCAGCACAAGGGACGTCACAAAGCCTACTACCTCCGCAATCGGGAAGGACAGCCATACAGCATCCAAATTGCCGGTACGCGCCAGCAGCCAGGCCACCGGAAGCAGCACCACTACCTGGCGGATAATAGACATCACCAGGCTGTTCATGCTGCGTCCAACTGCCTGGAACACACCGCTGGCCACAATACTGATCCCTGCCATAATAAAGCTGAAGCTTATGATCCGCAGCGCCGGAATCCCGATGCCCATCATCTGTTCAGAGGCGTCAAACATGCGCAGCATGGGGCCCGGGATAATCTGAGCCAGGGCAAAGCCCACTGCCATTACTATCGCCGCAAAAATCATGCCGTATTTCATGGTATTGACCATACGCTCCCTCTTTTTGGCGCCATAGTTATAGGCAACAATGGGAATCAGGCCGTTATTCAAGCCAAAGGTGGGCATAAACACAAAGCTCTGAAGCTTAAAGTATACACCGAATACAGCTGTAGCCGTAGTGGTGAAGCCCAGCAGAATCTTGTTCATCAAAAATACCATGACCGAGCCAATGGACTGCATCAGGATTGCAGGAATACTGATGGCATAAATCTCCTTGATAATCTTCCCGTAAAAGCGCATCTGCCGAAAGCTCAAGCGGATCTCCTTATTCACCTTCAGGTTGAACACCAGTCCCAGCAGCATACCGAAGATCTGCCCCGCAACCGTTGCTACAGCCGCGCCGGCCATTCCCATCTTAGGCGCACCCAGGTATCCAAAGATCAGGATGGGGTCCAGCACCAGATTGATGACGGTACCGGACAGCTGCATTACCATGGTATGGATGGAACGCCCCGTGGCCTGCAGAAGCCTCTCGAACATAATGTCATAAAAAATGCCAAAGCTGAAGCTGCAGACAATCATCATATAGGTTGTCCCATAGGAAATGATTTCCGCATTGTCCGTCTGCACTGCAAAAAAGAAGCGGGAGCCAAATACACCCACCAATAAAAATACCAGATAGGACAGGCCTGCCAGCAGCATAGACACATTGGCCGTCTTGTTGGCATCCTCAAACTGTTTCTCCCCCAGACGGCGGGATACCAGGGAATTGACACCAACCCCCGTACCAGTCGCCACTGCGATCATAACAGACTGGGCCGGAAATACCAGCGATACCGCTGTCAGCGCATTCTCACTAATCTTTGCCACAAAAATACTGTCTACAATATTGTATAATGATTGAATCAACATGGATATAATCATGGGTACGGACATATTCATCAGCAGCTTGAATTCCGGCATAGTACCCATCTTATTTCCTTGCACTACTTCTTTCTTCTCCTGTTCCATTTTTCCTCCTTCTCAAAATCTGTAATATGCTACCAATTTTCTATTTTAACGGAAAAAATGCGGAAAATCAACCGTTATCTTTGTTTCCTGTTTCTTTTTTTCTGTAATACTATTGACAAAACCACTGTCATGTGCTTATATTAATACATGAACAGCTATTCATATGTTTGTTTGAGGAGGATTCAAAAATGAAGCAAAAGTTCTATATATTAGAGAATCTCGGATGCGCCAACTGCGCTGCCAAAATGGAAAAAAGAATCAAAGAGCTTCCCGGTATTTCGGATGCGTCCATCACTTTTGCCACAAAGCAGCTGCGGATTTCCGCAGAGGATCCGGATCGCTATCTGGCTGAGCTGCAGAATATCTGCTCCTCCATTGAACATGAGGTAATTGTAACAGAGCGGGGACAAAAATCCGGCTGCAACCACCAGCATCAACATGAGGACAGCTGCGGACATCAGCATCATTTCCATTCCATGCAGTCCGAGGCCCGGGCTGCCAGCCGGGACTCTGCACCCAAGCATGAGCATCCCCACAAGGGCGGCAGCCACAGAACCAAAGACATTACTGTTATTGTTATAGGCGTAGCCCTCTACGCCATCGGTCTGATTCTGGAGCATGCTGCCCTGCTCCCCCAGCCGGTCTGCATGGCTGCCTTTCTGGCCGCTTATCTGGTTCTGGGCAGTGAGATCCTCCTGACTGCAGGCAGGAATCTGCTTCACGGCCAGATTTTTGATGAAAATTTCCTGATGAGCATTGCAACCATAGGCGCACTGGCCATCAGCCAGTTTGAGGAAGCAGTAGGCGTTATGCTGTTTTTCCGGATTGGGGAGCTCTTTGAACATATCGCTGTGGAGAAGAGCCGCAGCCAGATCATGGATGCCGTAGACATGCGCCCGGAGACAGTCACGCTGCTCCATGGGGATCACAGTCATGTAGTGCCTGCCGGGGAGGTGGAAGCAGGCTCCCTGATCCTGGTGCGCCCCGGGGACCGAATCCCCCTGGACGGAACCATCCTGGAAGGTGAGAGCCGTCTCGATACCTCTGCTCTCACCGGGGAGCCTGTTCCTGTGAAGGTATCTGTGGGCAGCCAGGTGCTGTCCGGCTGCGTCAATACCTCCGGCCAGCTGAAGCTTCGGGTGGATAAGGTGCTGGAGGAATCCATGGTCACCCGCATTCTGGATTCCGTGGAAAATGCTGCTGCCAGCAAGCCCAGGATTGACCGGTTTATTACACGTTTTGCAAGAATTTACACCCCCATTGTGGTTGCGCTGGCTCTTGGTACAGCCATGATCCCTTCCCTCATCACCGGCAACTGGCATTACTGGATCTACACGGCCATGAGTTTCCTTGTTATGAGCTGTCCCTGTGCTCTGGTATTGAGTGTGCCTCTGGCCTTTTTCTCCGGCATAGGCGCCGGCTCCCGGCTGGGCATCCTTTTTAAGGGCGGCGCTGCCATTGAGGCGATGGGACGGATCCGGGCCGTTGTTATGGACAAAACCGGCACCATCACAGAGGGCAATTTTGTCCTCCAGCAGGTAATGCCCCTGGGCAGCCTTGCGGAGGATGAGCTTCTGGCTCTGTGCGCCAGCTGTGAGCAGAATTCCACCCATCCCATTGCTGCCAGCATTATTGCCGCTGCAAGGGAGCAAAAGCTCTCTCTGGAGACTCCCATTGACCTTGCGGAAATTGCAGGCCACGGCATACAAGCCAAGCTGGCTGACCGGGAGGTTCTCTGCGGGAACCGGAAGCTGATGGAGCAATTCCTGGTTTCCTGCGAGGGCTGTCCACAGCAGACAGCCGGTTCCGAGGTACTGGTAGCTGTGAACGGCCGGCTGGCCGGCTGGCTGGTTGTATCCGATACCATCAAGCCAGGGGCCCCTGCTGCAGTCCGCGCCCTTGGCAGCCAGCATCTGGTAACTGCCATGCTGACCGGGGATGGGGTTGAGAACGCCCAGGCAGTGGCCAATACCTGCGGCATTGATGAGGTGCACGCCCGGCTGCTTCCGGAGGATAAGCTGAACCGCCTTCTTGACATCCGCAGCCGCCATGGCGCCGTCATGTTTGTAGGGGACGGCATCAACGATGCCCCGGTCCTGGCAGGAGCCGATGTGGGCGCTGCCATGGGAAGCGGGGCTGACGCTGCCATTGAGGCAGCCGATGTGGTATTTATGACCTCCTCTGTGGAGGCCATCCCCAAGTCCCTGTCCATTGCCCGTTCCACCGGCCGGATTGCCCTGGAAAATGTGATTTTTGCCCTGGTGATCAAGGCTGCGGTAATGATATTGGGGCTCTGCGGCTTTGCCTCCATGTGGGCCGCCGTATTTGCGGATACCGGTGTGGCAATGCTGTGCATCCTCAACTCCGTCCGGATCCTGTATGGGGGAAGGTTCAAACGGGCATAGGGCGAAGATGCAGGCTTCTATCTTCCCTGTACCTGATATCTGCAGTAAACCCGCCTGCCCGCCAGGACGAGAATCAGGATCGTGGCCACATAGACTCCGGGGGCCAGCTGCCAGATGGTGAGCCTGATCCCCCCAAAGGAGACCAGCCTGGGGTCAAAAACACCTTGATGCTCCAGGCTTAACAGGTTGGCCGGAAGGTAATTCCACAGCTGGGAAAGCCCACGCAGGGACAGGGGGATGGGCAGCAGCCGCTGCAGCACCGTCAGAGTAATTACTCCGGCCATAGCCCCCACCTGGCTGTGGACTGCCTCTGACAGTACCATGGCCACAATGCCCCAAAGAACAGTAATCAGAAGAAACAGTCCCATCATAATCAGAAACATTTCTCCCAGTGTCAGCGGCAGGGAATACCTGGATGCAAGGAGCTGAACCATGCCAGAGAAGCCCTCCGGCCCAAAAATACTGAGCTCCCAGATCACAGACTCAAGGAGCAGCACAATTCCGGCGCACAGGCTGAACAGGGTGCCGGCACACAGCTTCGCCAGGTACAGCTGCTTCCTTCCCAGCCTGCTGCACAGGATCAGCTGATCTGTTTTCCGGCTGTGCTCTTCATAGAATACCCCGGTCATGCAGATAGAGGCAAAAAATGCCACCATAATCCCCAGCATATATAAATCGTAGGCCATCAGCCTCTGCCATCCGTCCCCATACTGATACACATAGGGCTGCTCCAGCCGCCCTTCCTGCTCCTGCCAGTAAGCCACCTCTGCATCTTTTAGCTGATACTCACTCCATTGCTGTTCCAGAAGCTCCTGCCTGGCCTGGTACAATCCCGCCTCATCCGTTTCGTTGGGCTCAGCTCCAAAGGATAATGCCGCATTTCGGATTACTTCGTAGGCCTTGATATATTTGGCATACTCCTCCCGAAACGCATCCTCCGAAGTATTCTCCATGACAAAATGCTTCCGCGCCTCCTGCATTTCCAGCAGCAGCTCATCATCCATAAGGCGCCCGGACAGAGCCTTCCCATTGGCCCGATTGCTCTGAATCTGCTGGGCATGGGTTTCTATGAGCACTCCGTCCACATAGGTTGCCCCAAACAGGCAGCCTGCATCCATGACCAGAACAAGGGCTGACAGCAGCACAAGGGTCAGCCAGGTGCTCCTGCGCTTTAATATTTTGCAAAATTCATACCGTAACAATGTCCTAAACTGCCCCATTCTTATCCCCCTCCTCGAATTCCTTCAAATAAAATGCTTCCAGATCCTCTGTGATCTCATCCCTTGCTCCCTGGAATATCAGCTGCCCCTCCTTCATCATCAAAATAGTGTCAGCTATATGCTCCACATCCGACACAATATGAGTGGACAGGATCACAATGTTGTCTTTGCCAAGCTCGGCGATCAGATCCCGAAACCGCACCCGCTCCTTTGGGTCCAGCCCTGCGGTAGGCTCGTCTAAAATCAACACCCTGGGATGGTTCAGCAGTGCCTGGGCAATCCCCAGACGCTGCTTCATTCCTCCGGAATAGGTCTTGATTTTACTTCTGGCAGCCTCCTCCAGAGACACCAGCTTCAGCAGCTCCCGGCTCCGTGTGCCTGCCTGCCTTTTGCTCAGCCCCTTCAGGGCTCCCATGTACAGCAGAAAATCCTCCCCTTTAAAATTGGGATAATAGCCAAAATCCTGCGGCAGGTAGCCAAGCTGTGCCCGATACTCTTCGGTGGCAACATCCATTCCGTCAAGGGTTACGCTTCCCCCCGTTGGCGTCAGGATCCCGCAAAGCATCCGCATCAGGGTAGTTTTTCCCGCTCCGTTTGCACCCAGCAGACCGTAGACCCCCTCCTTACAGCGCAGGGAAATCCGGTCCACTGCAATCCGGTTCTTATATTGCTTTGTCAGTCGGTCAACTCTCAATTCCATACATATTCCTCCGTTTTATACATTGCCCAAAAGCCCTGCCATAGATTTCCGAAAAGAAGCACTCCTACAGCAGCCAGCCACCACCCCAGATACCGCGCCTCCCAGATCCAGGCAAAATTTGCCGACAGCGTAAGCTCTATGCAGCATACAGCCGCCGCAACCCCTCCGCAGGCATACAGCCCATCCCTTCCTTTCAGTCTGCGCACCACCATCAGGCAGCCAAAATCTGTCAGCAGATAGGGCGCCATTAAAAACAGGACATTCCCGGGCAGTCTGCCCTCCACCAGGGCTGCAACCCCCAGCATCCAGGCCAGATTTCCCAGTCCCAGAATGCCCATTCGAGCCAGCAGAATCCCGGACAGGGAAAACCGCGCTGCCATTTCCAGCTCCTCCATCCCACAGGCCATGGAGCGAAAGCTTTCCGTGACAGAAACCAGTACCAAAAAAGGGACCAGCGCACCGGCAATCCAAAGCATATCCATCTGCAGGGATCTCCCCGCATACAGAACCGCCAGGAATCCCCCGCTAAACAGCAGCCACACCCATTTGGGCAGATAGGTAAGCTGTACTGCCAGCAAATGCCCCAAATGCAACTTGGGAGGCCTTTGGCTTCGCAAAAAAGCCTCCTTCCCCTTTGGCGGCGGCGCCTCAAACATCTGCCCCAGCTTTTGGATCAGTTCTTTTTCTTTACGGCCTTTCATCTGAAATCCTCCTTTCCAGCTTCTTCAAAATCCCCTTGGTCTCCCGGTACAGAGAGAACCTGGATACCCCATACAGCTTCGCCAGTGCTGCCGCCGGCACCTCGTTCACATAGCGCAGCAGCACCAGCTCCCGTTCCCTGTCTGTCAGCTCCTCCAGCGCCATGCGAAGCGTGATTTCCCCCACAAGGCGTTCTTCCGTGGCTTCTCCCTGCAGCCCCTCTGGCAGCTCCTGAGGCTTCTTTTTGCGGAATTCATCCACGCAAAGATTCCTGGCCACTGTGTACAGGAAGGCCAGGGGCTGCTCTGCATCGGCATAGCTATCGCTCTCCAGGCAGCGGAGGAAGGTTTCCTGGGTAAGGTCCTCCGCCAGGTGGGCGTCCTTCAGCCTGTAATAGCAGTATCGGTAGATTTTGTCATATTGTTCTTCCAGGTCCGGCTGCACCCTGTCCCCCTCCTTTCCTGTCTGTGTCGGTGTCATCTTCTGTCTCCATATAGTATAACGGATATGAGAGGTGAGATGTGCGGATGATTTGTAATTATTATTACAAATAGATTTTTTCACTGCGAAAAATGACCGGTATAACGTATGCAGACAAAACGGCTCAAAGCCCCCAATGAAAGGCTTTGAGCCGTCTTTTTTCCGAACTTGAGATTCTATGTCAACCACTCGCCGAAAAATTCTTATACCTGATTCTTATTCCTTATTCATACTCCTCCAGGCTCCAGGAGTCCCTCCAGTCAATGTAAACCATCTCTCCGTCAAAACGCAGAGGCAGCCACACATAATCCGCAAGGGAGGTATTCTCCACCACCGGCTCCCCCATCCGGGAAAAATCAAAGCCCTCCTCCCGGCCGCTGAAAACCATTTCGAACATTTCCCGATAGACTTCATATTCCTTGTCCATTGCCTGTGGGAGCCATCGATCCGCACAGGCAATATACAGATCCTTTTTCCCCGGCACCTGGAACACAGAGGAAATCTGGGAATGGAAGGATGTCCCGGAGGGATCCCCCACATGGGGATCTCCCAGAACCCGGTAAGGCCCATGCCAGGTATCCGCCACCGCCACTTCGGAAGGATTAGGCAGATAGCCAGTTGTCCCGGAGGTAAGCAGGTAATGCCTGCCCTTCCGGAAGAAATGGGCGGTAGCCTCCCGTACATAGGGCGGGCCTTCGTGATGGGGGAAGTGGGTACTGTAATAGCCTGTCACATCCGTATAATCCTCCGTCAGATCCGCGCAAATGGTCTCGCTGTGCACCCGTTCAAAATAGTAGTAGGCCTTCCCATCCTCCGCAACAGCCAGATCAAAATCACCGGCGCTCATCCCCAAGGGACGCAGCCCTTCCCGTATCTTGGTATAGGGCCCCAGGATATGGTCTGCCGTCAGCACGGTCTCCGATTGTGTGCGGTCTTGATTCATAATCTTCAGCCAGCATACATATTTTTTTGTCCTCTTGTTGTAGATAATATGGGGCCGATCCATACAGGCGGACGGATGAAGGGAGGAATTCTTATCCTCCGGCTCCGGAGGAATAATAATACCCTGATCTTCCCAGTTATACAGATCCGTAGAGGAATAGCACCGGACCCCCCAGTGCCAGATCCCGTTTTTCCCATCCGTCTTCTCCTTATTTTCCCCATACCAATAATATACGCCATCCACAGTAATGACTGAACCCCCGTGGGCCTGGATGCGGTTTCCATTGGTATCCAGCCATACTTGGCCCGGATAAAATGCGTTTCTCTTATCCATACGATTCTCCTTCCTCTGTCCCAATTTTTAATTGTGTGATTTTCATATCGCTCCTCTTAAGAAAGAAGGCATGCCGCATTTGCGGCATGCCTCTCCTCATAGCTGTTAATTTCCGGCTGCTGCCTTCCAGGCATTATACTGCTCCTGGTTCGCTGCGATCAGATCGTTGATCCCCGCATCCTCCAGGGCCTTCAAAAACTCCGGTAACACGCTGGCCGGATCCTGCTTCCCGCCGAGAATGGTAGCCTGGTACTGGGCCCAGACAGCATCCAGGGCTGTAAGCTGACTCTCAAAGCCAGTGGTATCAAAGGTGTAGCCAAAGGCCGGTGAATACTCCATAGCCGCATTGAATTTGGGCATTTCCTCAAAAAACTCAAGCTCGTTTGGTGCCCACTGCACCTTGCTGTTGGGCCAAACGCCGAACAGATTGTAGTAAGGAACGCTCATCATGTCAAGCCCTTCCGGGAAATCAATGATCATATTCCCGTTGGCATCTGTCTCTATCACCTCATAGGTCTGCCCCTCCAGCCCTGCTGTCATGATGGTACCGAAATTATTATTGCCAAACATCAGGTCGATGAGCTCCATGGCCTTCTCCGGCTTGTCGCAGTTGGCGCTGATTCCCCAGGAAATATTGGAAAGCATGGTGGTTATGGAGTAATTCTCCATCCCTTTAATATGGATAGTGGTCATATCGCTTCCGGCCGTATTCCCTACCCAGACATCCTGCCCCGGAGACGTATTGGAGAACTGTCCTCCGAAATTACCTGCCGCCACCTGGGTAGCCGGGGAATCCTCCATGCTGGCATCGGGATTCAGATAGCCGGCCTGAGCCCACTCATAAATGGTGCTTGCCATCTTGGCAAACTCGTCGGTGCCGTAAACATTGACCACAGTATCCGTATCTCCATCCAGAAGGATTCCCCCTGTCCGCAGGGAAACTCCCAGGTCGTCATACTTCAAAAACATCATCACGTCCGTAAGCCCAGCCACCGGATAGAAGGCTTCCCCTTCCCCTTCCTTCACCTTTTTAAACAGCTCTGTCAGCTCCTCAATGGTCATGGACTGATCCTCTTTGGAATATCCGTATTTTTCCATCAGATCACTTCTCATGATAAATCCATAGCTCTGCCCTAAGGTAGCGGCCACCGGCACGGTATAAAGCTCATTCTTTACCGCGCCGGCATTGACAGCCTCACCAAGGAATGCCTGGATATTCTTCCCATACTCATTGTACAGGTCTGTGATGGGAATAATGGCCTCATTTTTGATGTAGCTGGCATTGGTCTCAAGCATACATAGAATCAGATCCAGGTCGCCGCCGGATGACACGTCCAGGGTCTGCTGCTGGTTCAGGTTATAGCAGTAAATAGGCGCGATTTCCACCTGTACGCCGATCTCGGGAACCGTAATCTCATTGATGGCTGCCTCTACATCCGTAAGCCCTGCCGGGTCTCCGCTCTCATCAATGCTGGGCCATGGAATGGTGCAGGTCCATACCTCCCTGTCCTCTCCCGCATTCTCCTGGCCTTTTGTTCCGTCGTTTTCTTGCTCCCCGGCATTGTCCTGGTTGCCGCTGTCCGCCGGCGCAGAGCCGTCTCCGCCTCCGCAGGCCGCCAGTCCCATAACCATTACGGCTGCCAAAAAAGCTGCTGTTACTTTTTTCATCATAGTTGGTTTCCTCCATGTTAAATTATTATTTTTTGCCCGGTTCTGCCGGGCCTTTTATAAAATCGCCATGGCGGTTTTATTTGTATGAACTCGTAGCCTATCCCTTGACTGCCCCCATGGTGATACCCTTGGCAAAAAACTTCTGAAAGAAGGGATAGGCCACAAGAATGGGTATCACTCCCACCACCGCAATGGCCATACGGGCTGTGGTGGTGGGCAGGGATGCCGCCTGGGTCACAGATCCGGAATTCTGGGCCAGGAATGAAATACTTTGGTTGATCTGGTTCAGTACCAGCTGGATGGTATAATACTGGCTGCCTCCCCGGGCGGTCAGATAATAAAGGCCGTTGGTCCAATCGTTCCAGTACATGATGCCGGTCATCAGCCCGATCGTAGCAATGATGGGCGTAGACAGTGGGAACACAATCCTGGCAAAAATCCGAAATTCCCCTGACCCGTCAATCCTGGCCGCCTCAATCAGGGAATCCGGCACACTGGTGAGATAATAATTCTTCACCAGAATCACATTAAAGGCATTTAGAAACAGATTTGGCAGCACCAGGCCCCAGATGGTGTCTCTCACATGGAATACATTGACCCACACATAAAAGCTGGCTACAATCCCCCCGGAAAACAGCATGGTAAACACCGTCAGAAAATTTAAGAGCTTGATCCCCGGCAGCTGGGTATAGGAAAGCATGTAGGCAAAGGTGGTTGTCACAAGGATCGCCCCCAGGGTGCCGATTCCGGTAACGACGATTGTCATAATATAGGCCTTCCCAATGGTTCCCAGGCTTCCCGCTATGTACTGATAGGCCGCAATGCTCCATTCCCCGGGCAGGTAAGAAAACCCATTCGCAGTGGCCCAGTCATTCTCCGTAAAGGAACCGATCACAAGAAGCACAAAGGGCGCCAATGCCAGCAGGGAAAGAAGGATCATTACCAAATGGGCGCCAATGGCCCATGCCTTTTCATTATTCATTTTCTTCATGACAGTCCTCCTTTAAAACAATGCGTTTTCACGGTTTGTTTTACGCACAATGGCATTGGTAATCATAACCAGGATAAATCCCACCACTGACTGGAATACGGAGGCTGCCGATGACATGCCGTAATCCGAATTATTCATCAGCGCATTATATACATACACATCAATGGTCTGGGTCACATCATAGAGAGCTCCGGTATTCTTCGTCACCTGGTAGAACAAACCAAAATCCGATGCAAAAATGTGTCCCACATTCAGTATTAGTAACGTAATGATTGTAGGTTTCAGCTGGGGCAGAGTAATATTTTTAATCTGCTGCCATTTGGTGGCTCCGTCAATCCTGGCCGCCTCATAATAATCCGCGCTGATCCCAACCACGCCGGCAAAATAAATAATCATGGAATATCCGGTGCCCTTCCACAGGTTCACAAAGGTTAGTATAAAGGGCCAGTATTTTTTCTCATTGTAAAAATTGATCCTTGTCCCAAGCAGATGGTTTACCAGTCCCGTATCCGTGGCCAGGTACGCATATACCAGATAGCTTATGATGACCCAGCTGATCAAAAAGGGAAGAAGGATCACAGTCTGGTAGGTTTTGGAGACGTATTTGTTCTTAACCTCATTCAAGAGGATGGCTGCCGCCACTGCCAGTATCATTCCAAGGATGATAAAAGCCACATTGTAGAGCAGCGTATTGCGAATAATACTCCAGGCAGTGTTGCTTTTAAACAAAAATGCAAAATTGTCAAGTCCCGCCCAATCGCTGGCGAAGATACCCTTTTTCAGGCTCAGCTTCTTGAAAGCGATCACAATGCCGAACATGGGCAGATAGTTGTTTGCGATCAGATAAATGATCCCCGGGATCCCCATCACATATATAGGGGCGTAACGTAGTAAGTTTCTTTTTTTCTTTTTGGGCTTGGCTATTTCCGTGCCTGTTTCCATACTCAACACCTCCCTCTTTATAAGCTCTGCTCAAAGGCCGCTGCCCGCTCTACCCATCCCTCTACATCCGTATTGGTTCCAAGCCCAAAGCTGTGTTTACCAATCTCCCCTAGAAGCGTATCCCCATGCTCTTCATCCATCCCATTGCCATCCGCGCACATAAACATCAGGTACTTCCCAATCGACGCAAGCTCCGGGATCCGGCGTACTCCTGTAATTGTGTCCTGTTTTGTAATAGTTGTCACTATGATACTCCTTTCTCTGCCCTGAATCCTTATTTTGAAATAATATCAAAAAACCGCTAATATTTTTTTTGCTATTTATACTTTTTTTGTTCCAATTAAATATTATTTTTCATTTGCATGGACAGTTCACTCAAAATATGTTTTAATAATGCATAATCATTTGTGTATTCTAACAATACAAATAACCATTTTATATGATTTACTATTTTTGCGGGGGAAAAGGCTATGAATGAAATTACCTTTCTGAAAAAACTTACCAATACCTCGATATTCCTTTTGTCAGAATCCGGGGCTGTTTTAACCCCTCTGGATCCTGTAGAGGAGGAGCTGCTCTCTCTTTACCATTTGGAATACCCCCATGAACAGAGTATCCTCTATTTTACACAGAACCACAATCCTGCCATCCAGCAAGACTCCCTCCTGTTTTTCTGGATTGTATCTCCGGAATATACCGGCCCTATGATCAGCCGTCTTTATGTTGCCGGTCCCTTTACCGATATTGCGCGCACAGAGGAATGGTTTTATGGCAAAGATATCTCCCATGCTCTTTCAACGTATTTCACAGGCCTGCCTACCACTGCCTATAATCAGATGTATCATTTGGCAGACACCTTGTTCCAGTCGCTAAATCTGACGGCAGCTGCGGTTGCCTCTCTCTACCCGGACACCTCTCCGGCTGCCCCCCGCAGCAGCTATACCAACGATTCCTTTGCCTTGGGCAGCTCCAGAAGCTATGCCTATGAAAAAATTCTGGTTCATGGGATCCAGGAGGGTCTGGACAATGATTCCATCAACCGGCAGCTAAGCGCATTTTCTCTTTACCGCTTCTCGAAGGATGCCACCTTCCGGAGCTATAGGGACTATTTTATCGGTGTCGCACATATTTTGTCCTTCTCTGTATGTGAGATGGGAATCCCTGAGGTGAAGGCCTTCACCATATGCGACCATTTTGTCCAGGCCGCGGAAGCCTGCAGGAATGAAAAACAGCTGGATCCTCTGTGGAACCCTCTAAGGGATGCTTTCATTGACCTGGTAAGAACCTATCGGCAGCATAAGCATTTTACCAAACCGATCCGTTCCGTGGTGGAATATATCGGGAAAAATGTACGGGAAAAAATCATACTTGCCGATATGGCTGCGGAGATTGGGTATCACCCTTATTATCTGTCCCGGCTCTTTCAGAAGGAAGTGGGAATGACGATCCAGGAATATATCATTCAAGAGCGTCTGTACCAGTCGCTTTTCTATCTTCGCTTTACCAATATGGATATCCTGGGCATCAGCAGCTTGGTAGGTTTTACCAGCCAGAGCAGCTTCTCCACCGCCTTTAAGAAGAAATACCAGGTGACACCAAAGCAGTTCCGGGACCAATACCGATAGCGGGTAAATCTTTCCATTGTCATTGAGCCGGATTCCCCGGCCGTTCCGGTCAAAAAGCTTACAGCCCAATTCCTGCTCCAGCACCCGGATGGTCTTGCTTAGCTTCGGCTGGAAGATTCCAAGCTCTGCCGTCGTATGGCTTACATGCTCCAGCTCCGCCACCTTCAAAAAGCAGCGCATCTGATTGACTTGTGCACATTCCTGGATGTTTTCATTGTTTGATAAAAAAGAGTATGGTATGATAGCTGCCGGATTAGTGTATAAAGATGATAAGGTTTTATTGATAAAAAGCCAAAAAAGAGGATGGGAATTACCAGGTGGTGTAGTAGAGCAGGGAGAATCCATATTCGATGGGCTAAAACGGGAAATTTCTGTGGAAAGCGGTGTGATTGCGGAACCAGAGAAGATGGTCGGTATTTATCAGAGATTGTCATCCAAGCCAGGATACGGCCCTCTTGAAGGAATGGTTTTGCCCACAACAGTCATTATGACTTTTATTTGTACATATGTAGGTGGAGCGGAAACGTTTTCAAATGAAAGTATAGCGGTGGGCTGGTTTGCTCCAAATGAAGCCTTCACAACGCCATACATTGATCATTGGATCTGCTGTAAGAATATAATAGCAGCGTATAAAATACCCTTTTCCTGTCATATATAACTGTTGGAATTCTTAATGCTCTGTTCTTCTCTAACTCAATTCTGACTGCCGCATTCGCATGCTTGATAACAGTCTCATCAGATATATATTCTTCTCTCTTCATATTACTCCTTCTTTCTTCGTCAAAATCCCTTTACAGCTCCTGTACACATACAAATCGGTTTTGCAAATCATATTTTTCAAATTCTTTATATTTATTTTATACACATTTTGTATATTGCATTCGATAGCAGCATATGCTATAATGTCGACAGACAAAAAGGACAGTACTGCTCCATGTGAGCGGCACTTGAAAACCCCCGGATGGCCGTCCGGGGGTTTTCTTCTCCGTATTCGGTGGAGCGTACCGGGGCTAGTTACCAGCTATTTGTCACCGTCTAACCACTTGATGATGTAGTGACAAGCTACACCAGCCACAACGGCAACTAAAAAGGACAGTATAAACTCCATGTAAGCACCTCCTTCCTGTCACCAGTATAGAGGCGGTAACATGATTATTTTACCATATTTCAATCATTTTTCAACCAATTTTACATCCCGTATTACTCCCCGCTTTATCCTGTTTCTTCCTCCCTTGCGTTGCACATTCTCCAGCTTCTGTACTTTCCCGTTCCAATACTCTATAGCATTCCTGACTTCTGTCAGGTTTGCCCTTGTCAGCGTCCGGGAACCAATAGTATAGCTTTGCCCTGTCGCTGCTCCTGCTGCTTTTTTCTCCTCCGGCCTCTTCAACGGGAGCTGTGTTATTTCGATTGCTGCAGCATAATTTCTACAATCTAATGCCTCATTTCTTTTGTGTTCTCCCTTGTCCTTCAGCTCCCATGCAAAATACGGTCTTCCCATTTTGTACCGCGAGACTTTTTTTCAGAAGTCAAGCCTTTAAAATACTTTTCGTCATACCCCTTCCCTCTGGTGGCATTGCCCACCTTCTTCGGTACAATGCGGCCATCCGACTGCCTGTGGCTCGTTTGCCCTCCTTCGTATGTTGTCGGGCATACCACTTATTCATTACTGGCTCCACACTTGCCTGATATGGAAACCACAGGCTCTCCCCAGTTGACACAGCATCATTGTACGACATGGCTGACTTCCAACCCCGTGGTGCCGTGTGAAATCTCACCGTTTCGATAAACACACGTATGGCCTTCCGCAAAGTAAACTGCGTTGGCACACCAGACTGCCGTGATTTCGGGGCTAAACTGCCAGTTTTTATGTTTTCATTGTTTGATAAAAAAGAGTATGGTATGATAAGAACAGAATGCTTACATCATTATTATATTAGGAGAAAAGATAATGGATAAATGGTTGGAAACACGGCAGCTTCCACTACATTTTGTAGCGGCTGCCGGATTAGTGTATAAAGATGATAAAGTTTTACTGATAAAAAGCCAAAAAAGAGGATGGGAACTACCAGGTGGTGTAGTAGAGCAGGGAGAATCCATATTCGATGGGCTAAAACGGGAAATTTCTGAGGAAAGCGGTGTGATTGCGGAACCAGAGAAAATGGTCGGTATTTATCAGAGATTGTCATCCAAGCCAGGATATGGCCCTCTTGAAGGAATGGTTTTGCCCACAACAGTCATTTTGACTTTTATTTGTACATATGTAGGTGGAGCCGAAACGGTTTCAGATGAAAGTATAGCGGTGGGCTGGTTTGCTCCAAATGAAGCAAAAGAAAAAATAACAGACCCATATATACGAAAAACAATTGCGGATTTGCTTGAATTTGATGGCAGACAGCATTTTTGTACATTTAAGAGCATAGCAGATGGAAAAATAGAATTTGTTAGTGATAATCTCGTTTGATTTTCCAGAGCCGGCGTGTACAACGATTTATAATCGCAAGCTGCTAAGTTCTCTGATCCGAATTTTTTCACTGCGAAAAATGACCGGTATAACCTATGCTTTTCTCTTCTTAAATATCCGAAATGGTCTGCCGGCTGAATTATCATATATATGGCAAATATCACAAACCTGAATCAAATTTTTAACCAAAGCCAGCGCCCTGTCATATCTTATTACTATTTTCTCTTCTGGTACATCATGCCCGCCAGATTCTACTCTTGCCTTCACACGCCATACATTGATCATTGGATCTGCTGTAAGAATATAATAGCAGCGTATAAAATACCCTTTTCCCTTTGCCCTTTCTAATAATTTTAAATTCCGCTCTGTTGACAGCACTGTTTCAAAGCAAAATTCCCTCATCTGCTCCATATGTTCTTCCCGCTGTTTTTCGGCCAATTGTGCCGCTTCTAAATCGGAACACTTTAAGTACTTCTTAATTTCATCTGCATTTATATAGTCTATTGGAGGTTTTAGCAATTGTGTAAACGTACTCTTACCAGAACCGTTCGGACCTGCGAAAACAACGATCTCAGGATTCTTTTGAAACTCGTTCACCGTAGCGCTCCTTTCTCATCCTCTTTCCTACTTCCGTTCGGGTTCCATCCTCATTTTCCCGATATATGATTTGGCTTTTTCTGTCATATATAACTGTTGGAATTCCTAACCCGGATAAACCGGAAAAGTTTTTTTGCATTTCCTCCAAATTTCAAGTA
>CAJUQB010000088.1 GCA_910588285.1 uncultured Lachnospiraceae bacterium | reverse complement strand
CAAAGGCCGGAAAAATAATCTGCTGTTTGCGTCTCCCTCAATTCGCCGTCCAACAGTTAAAGGACGGCGATTATCTGGTAATCCTGATTGAAAATCAGGGGTGCTGCCGGGCGGGAATCCGAAGAAAAGACTTGACCAAAGCGGACCCTCCGGTTTATGTGGCTGCGGATCAGATCAATGACCACAGATGGACCCTGTGCGCCGGAACGCTCAGCGGATTTCTGAGGGCTGCCCTTGCTTATGAAGCGGTATTTGCCTTTGCTTTTCATGGGGAGGAGCTTATGTACCGGCTTACAGAGGAAGAACTGGAAACCGTCCGGTCCGGCCTTGAAAAACAACCCTTTGGGCTTTCTGGATGGCTGGGGATGGATATGAGTTTTTACAGTAATGCATCTGACAATATGGCTGTAATCATGGACTGCGGCGATCTGGAAGTGCTTTATGGAGCCGCCAGCGAGGCAGGGTATAAGAAGCTTATGGAAGTCATGGAAGGACTTGGAGAAGCGATATAAAAGAGAACGGAAATCGAGCAGGGTATGAAGGAAAAAAAGGGATTGGACAGCAGAGGGAAAGTATTCGGCAGAATCAAAAGAATGGCAGTAACAGGGATTCTGTCAATGTTCCTGCTTACCGGTTGCAGCCGGGAATGGATGGAGACACGGCAGGAAATTGACCAGATCTACCATGCGGCAGAAAGAACAGCGGAGGACAGGGCAGCAGCTTATATCACGGAAAAATACGGGATAGATGCTTTGCCACAGGGATACTGGGTTCAGGGGTATCATGATTTTTTTGCGCCTTATGTCAATTCCAATGTGGTGGTATTTATGGAATATGAAGGCAGGAAGTTTTGCGCAGGCATTGATGTGAATGATGAGACAATCCTTTGGGATAATTACCAGAGGGAAGAAATAGAGGCTGTCCTTCAGGAATACTTTACAGAGCTGTATCATCTGCCACAACCTTATAAAACAGATATTGAATTCCGGTTGGAAAATGCCCCAGGATATCGTGCGGCTACACCCACAGAATGGCGGGAGAGAGGATTTGACCATGGAAATATGGTGGATTTTTATTTCCAGAGTCAGGCAGCGGAAGAATTGCTTGCAATGATGGACCGGGTGGAATTCCATAATTCCTGGCTGTCCATGAAGCAGCCGCTTACCTCACTTTCATTCGAGGCTGGGGACTGGCCAGTCTGTGAAGGGGGGGATGTTGCGTGGAACCTGCGAGTGTATGCTTCACCAGAAGCGGAATGGGTAGACCGTTCTGTGGAATATCCGGATATCGCAGGCTTCCCATATTTCAGGGAGTGGAGGCGGGCCTGCCTTAATAACAGGGGAACAAAGGAGGAAGAACTGTCAGAAGAATCCTGGGGATTTCATTCCATGCAAAAGGAGGGGATTATGGTTATATCAAGGCTTCCTTTTGAAATAGAAGATATCCTGTGCATTAGTGAAGGTGCAGAGGAATGGCATATTGACCGTGGAAACGGCGAAACCCAGATATATAAACTTGTGTCGGATGTGTATGAAGTGACAGAAAAAAGCCCTGACAGCAATTATGCAACGGTAATGCATGTGTCGGAAGATTTCATGGACCAATATGAAGGTACCCTGTATATACTCAGCCGGAACCGGGAAACAGGGGAAGTAAAACTCGTGAAAGACATTTCTCCACAGAGAGAACTGGATTTACTGCCAGAGGATGAATTTGACAGAGATTATAAGATACATTCCAATGGGACATGTGGCATGAGCGCAGGCTTTCAGTATGCAGCGGCGGAAAGAAAAGGGAAGGCAGGAGAATAAAGATGGGATTTCAGGACGAGATGAAACAGATGTTTCTGCGCATTGCGGCGGGGGAAATAGAACCGGTGGAGTGGGAAACTTGGTGGAACAGCAACAGGCTTAAGCTGGAAGAAACCCTGACCCGGGGAGACCGGGGGCGGATTATGCCCGCTTTATGGAGTGCAAACTATTACTGGATGACAAAGACCCAGGGCGGTGTTGCCTATTATTTCCATACCCAGGGGCGCCCGGTGAAGACCTCCGGTTATTATGCGGAAAAAGCACAGGAAGAGGAGAGCCGTGACAGGCAGAAAGCCATGGAAGCCTATCACAGGAGAACGGCGTCTGTCAGGCGTTCCTGGGAGGAATATCTGGAGAAACATCCGACAGAATCCATTTCTTTTGACTGGAAGAGCCTGCTGGGAACGCCGCCCGGCCAGAAACCGGCGAAGGTTTTCGGCTATAAAAACGCAAGGACAACCGAACAGTGGAAAGAGTGTGGGGAAGAACTGAAACTCCGCTTAAAGGAAAACCTGCAGGCAAAGATCGCTCCTGTTGCAAAGGCATACGGTATGAAAAAGGCAGGCCCCAAAACCTTTGTCCGGGAAAAGAACGGCCTGGTATCCCGGATTCAGTTTATCGGTTATTTCAGGGGAGGCGGATATGAGGCCATGATCTGCTATCTCTGTCCCATATACGCCATACAGTACGGCATCTTAGGGGTGCCGGGTCATGTCAGCCAGGGGGAATATTTTCAAAAGATGCGTAATGGATGGGGCGTGATCCAGTATGGCACAGTAGCCGTGGATGCCGCCATGGTGGAGAGCATCAACGGAAAATTTGACGATATTCTGACCTTCCTGGCCGGTGGCGTGCTGCCGGAGTGGCAGAAGATCGACAGCCTGGAGACCTACTTTGCAAAAGAGCGCCGGGATTACCTGAAAGCCACAGAGAAAGGCCCGAACGATCCGCGAACCGGCCGGCCCATGTGGAATCTGGATGCAGAGGGAAAACCGGATCCCCGGAGGGCGGACGACTATCTTTTTGGCGTATGGGATCTGCTGACCGGAAAGGAAGCGGAAGGATATGCGCACCTTGAGGAATGCGTAAGGCATAATTCCGATTATATGGAGGTCCGTCTGAAGGAATTTCCAAATGCCTGCAATGACTCCAGAGACGCCATGGCGGTGATGTACCGAAATGCACAGCTCTTTCTGGAAACAAAGGAGATTCCAGATGCACAAAAACGCCAAGACGCAATCCGAGAGACCTATGAGGAAATATGTCGGTTCATGCGGTACTACCACGGTCTGACCAAAAAGACGGAGAGATCCTGATAACAGGACGTTAAAAGGCTTGTATACAGCATATAAGAATGAAAAGGAAACGGAGATTTTTTGATGATGGATGAGAAAAAAGAGCAGCTTGAAAAGGTTCGCAGGGCATTCCGTGATCCATACCTGCGGGGATGGATTCCGAACTATCTTTTGACAATACTGGAGCAGGGGGAGGATACCGAAGATACCCTGGCAAAGATGGAGCAGGTCATGGCAAAATACTGTGCTCCCCGTAACTATGCGACGGAAGAATTGCAGAGCCTTGACGAAGGGAGCGAGAAACAGAACGACTGGAGGAGCCTGCTGTTTGAATTGAGCCCTACTGTCAGGATATTCTGGGCGGAAAGATATAACCGTTATATCAATCCTAACGGGAAATATCAGGCACTTCTGGGATTTACGGATATGCGGGAACGGTTCCTGCAGGTGTCCCATGAAAGCAGCACGGAGCTTCTCTACCGCGTTGGATGGAAGCCGATGGATACCATGTGCGCTTATCTGCTGGGGATGACCACAAACCGCATGTACAACCTGTCTCCGGATGCAGTCAGGGCCGCTGTCCGAATGGATCGGGAATCGACAGTCCGCCTTCTTGACAAAAAAGTGCTCGGAGAGGTGATTGTTCGTCATCATTCTTCTTATCAGACGGAATGGCAGAGAATATGGATGGAATTTCTTTACCTGTTCTGTGGGTTTGACGATCAGAGATTCTTGCATGAAGAGCATAAATTAAAAAAACTGAAGCAGCAGTGCCAGATCATCTATGAGAAACTTGCAAATCCGGATTATGAGCAGCTGGAACTGGAGAAAACGCTGCGTGCCTGCGCTCTGCTTCCTGTACAGGAAGAGCCAGGTGATGTTTCCGATAAAAAATTCATAAAAAGACAGAAGTCGGCTCTTTTGCGTGCCTTTGTCAGCAGCTACCTGTGGCGTTGCTCTGATTGGAAGAAAATGAAGGAGTATCCGGCAGGCCGGGCAATGGCACGAAACCTTCTCTGGGGAAATTACCGGGATGGGGCGCTTCAGACCGCATTTGCCCTGAAAGAAGACGGAAGCGTGATGGACGGGAAGGGAGAGACCATTTCTCTGGAATCCTTCTCTGGTGAAACAGGCAGGATCGGGCTGGTGCATCCGGAGGAACTGACAGAAACAGAGCGGAAATTTTGGAAGAAATATGCAGGAAAGGAAAAATGGAAACAGCCGTTTCCGCAACTAAAAATACCTGCCTGCCAAGGCCAGTATGATCTTTCGGCTTTTAGCGGTATACAGGTAACACAGCTTTTCATGATTACTGCCGCAGGGAAATGGGGACTGTATCAGGGGAGCGATAAGAACCAGTATATGTCGTATCATATGGCGGATTTGCTCCATGGGTACGGCGCGCAGCTTATCTTTGACGGCATCTGGAGAGGACCGGAATATGGGCCGGAGATCATCACCATAGACAAAGTGATTTTTTACCGGTTCCGGCATTTTCTGACCTGGGATCATGTGCCGGAAAGCTTGATTTGTACACCGGAGGAACTGCCGGCACGGTTTGTATCCACCGCACTGGCGGCTTTCCGGGCAATCATTGGAAACAGTAAAAAAGAATAATAAAGAGGCTTTGAAACGCTAAATGCGGATATGGACGGAAGGGGGAGCGCAGATATGAAATGTTATAAAGTAATCGGATATTATATATGTGAACTATGCGATACCCCAGAATGGCTGCAGGGAATCAGCAGACAGATCCTGTCGGTCAGCGGCTGCATAGGGGAGCAGTATCCCAGATGGGAATGCTTTATGGGCGGATGGGGCAAAGAAGCGGTTCGGGAATATCAGGAAAAGCTGCGGCTTAATAAAGAACAGTACATAGAGTTTTCGGAAACGGCAAAGAGGCTTTTTGATGCCGGGGGTCTTGATTTGGACAGCAGATTTTTACGGTTTTCGGATGCCAGGGATTTTTATGAAAGATTTTGCCGGGCTGTCTCCTGCCATGTAGTAAGCGTCTCTACAATCAGGGAGTATTATGAGATTCTGGCAGGCGAGCTCAAGAGCAGTAACAGCCATGGCCGGATGAATGGTGAAAACGATAACAGCCCATGCCTTGGAAACGATATTCTTGGCTGGGATATCAGCGGGTTCCACTCGTTTCTCTGCAATTCCTTACAAAAAGAGCTGCCGGACATAAAATTTAACCATATGGGACTGCTGGATCACGATTTCCAGGAGGTGGCACATTTTGCCAGCCAGATCAAAGGAAAGGGAGAACCGGTGGAATGGATTCCCTGCAGAATCGGAGTATCTGTATGAGCGGCAGGCTTTGAATAGAAAATCTCTTATAATTAACATTAGATAAACATTGATTATGGTACAATAAAAAATCCACATAAGGAGGATTCTAAATGAGAGTGTTGATTATAGAGGATGACAGGCAGCTTGCCAAGGAAATGAAAACCGGTTTGGAACGGCAGGGCTTTACTGTTGATATTGCCAATACTGGTCTTGAAGGAGAGGAAAAGGCAAGCATAACAGATTATGATGCTGTTCTCCTTGACTTAAATTTACCGGACAGAGATGGACTTGATATACTTGCGTTTCTGCGGAACAGCGGACGAAATATGCCTGTGCTGATTGTATCGGCAAGAGAAGCCGTAAAGGAAAGAGCGGCCGGACTTGATCTGGGGGCAGATGATTATATCGTGAAGCCCTTTGATTTTATTGAGTTAACATCCCGCATCCGTGCTGTTGTCCGAAGGTTTTATGGGCGGACAAGTCCCCGGATTACGATTGGTGGTTTGTCCGTCAACCCGGCTGCACGTACAGCTGTATGGGAGAATGTGGACATTCCCCTGTCCGTAAAAGAATTTGATATTCTTTTGTATCTTGCCGAATGTTACCCGAAAGTTGTATCCAGCGAGGAAATTATAGAGCATACGTATAACGAAGAATTTGATCTGTTTTCATCGGTGCTGCGGGTACACATTTCGAATCTCCGTAAAAAGCTGCAGGCAGCCAGCGGACAGAACCTGCTGGTGACTGTAAAAGGAAAGGGATATCATTTATGAAAAAATTCCGAAAAATAAGGTTTCAGAATTATGCTCTGTTGTATTCCATGTGCCTGATGGGGGTATTCCTCCTTATTGCGTTCGTCTTTGTCCTGAATATTAAAATTGATATACCAGAACAGATACAGGGATATTATGTATCTGTTGACGGAGCAGTGCTTACAGAGAACGGCTTAATGATTCCGTTGGATGAATTAGAAAAAAGCGTTGTCACAGAACAGGAAATCCATTCTCTTTTTATTCCCTATTATGTGGCAATCGTCACCCGCACGACCCTGGCTGCATTTGCAATCTCATTGGTATTGTCTTTTGTGTTCGCACATATTTTAACCAGCAGAATCATAAGGCCGATTGAGGAAACGGCATATAATCTGAAAAACAGGAATGTGAAAGCAGATACTTTGCATGCCGCTTTTCCAAAAGAACTATCCGAGATTGCGGCCGCTTTTTTGGATGTGAATGAGGAAATATCCTGTCTGCGCGCAGATTTTGAAAACCTTAGTTCCTTCATTTCCCATGAACAAAAAAACTCTCTTGCGCTGTTGCGCGCCGTAATACAAAATGAATGCTCTTCTGTTGTGGCAGAACGGACAACGGTGCAGATTGACCATATGGTAAAGAACCTTGACGATATTTTGAGCTTATCTGCAAATGAGAGCGTACTTGAAAAAGTGGATCTGCCCCTTGTCTGTGGGATGGCAGTGGATGAATACAAAAAAGTGTATCCTGATATTTCTTTTGATTTTGACGAGGATGCGGCTTTGTATATTGCAGGGCAGGAACTGCTGGTATACAGAGCAGTCTCAAATCTGATTGATAATGCTGTCAAGTATGGACAGGACAAGCCTGTTGTGGTGTATGTGGGCATACAGAGAGACTGCCCTTATGTATCTGTTGAAGACTTTGGGATCGGTATCCATATGGAGCAGCAGGAAAAAATTTTTGAAAACCGTTTTAGGATTGGGAACAGGAAGAAGGATGGCTACGGGATAGGGCTCAGCCTGGTCCGCCATGTGGCGGAATTGTGCGGTGGATTTGTCTGGGTAGACAGCAGGGAAAACTGCGGATCCAAATTTAAAATTGTTTTTCCGGCCTTTACGCTGGATTAACATTGCCTCTGATAGACTATAATTTGAAAGTTGACCGCGGAGCTTTTAATAACATCTACAGGAGGACTTTATGTATTTAATTGGTCACGCACTCAAAAATATAGTGCGAAACAGGGGGAGGTATCTGTTGATTGGTGCTGTATTGATTATATGCCTGGCATCAATAACGGTATCTTCCATGATTCATTTCACAACGGAAGCAGTCATTGATGACTATTCAGACCGTTTCGGCACAAGTGTCTTCTTTACGCCGGATTTAAGAAAGCTGTTTACCCTTATGGAACCAGACGAAAACGGAATGTACCATAATCCTGAAATCACAACGGAACAGTACATTGCGTTCTCCAGATCGGATGCTGTGAAAAGCACGCTCTTTCAAGGTTCACGCCAGACGTACAGCAATCAGCTTATCGGATTGGACCAGGGTGGAGAAGAAGAAAGCTGGGAGTCAGGAACGGACAATGTTTTTTTGACAGACACACAAGCCGCAACTCATGTACAAAGGCAGGCTCCAAACACCACTGTTGTAGGCTATTCAGATGATTCCATGATGGAAGATTTTACTTTGGGACTGCGTGAACTCGATGAGGGCAGACTGTTTGCGGCTTCCGGCGAGTGCATGGTAAGCCGTGACTTTGCTGATCTGAACGGCTTGAAACTGGGCGACCAACTCGAACTACAGGATGTGAACAGCACGGATGTGGGGATGCTCCATCTGACTATCTGCGGAATTTATCTGGATATAACGACACCACAGCCAAATGGCGGTAACTGGGCAGTCAACAATCGGCGCAATGAAATCCTCACCAGCTTTTCCACCCTTGAAGAACATGGCACTGCCGGGCTTTATGTGACAGCAGTGTACTATCTGAAAAATCCTGGCTTGGCGGCCGAATTTGAAAGCTATGTAAAGGAGAACGGGCTGCATGAAGTCTACAATGTCAACGTGGACGCAGAAAGCTACAACCGAGTCGTAAAGCCGGTTGAGAGTCTGAAAAGTATTTCAGCTGCTTTTCTTGCTGTGATACTTCTGGTGGGGTGCCTGATTTTAATCTTGTTGTCAATGCTGGGGGTACGGGAAAGGAAATATGAAATCGGGGTACTGCGTGCGATGGGAATGCCAAAAGTGAAAGTTGCGTTTGGACTTATCTGCGAATCCGTCTGCATCATGGCTCTGTGTCTTTGTATCGGTTTGGGCATCGGCGGCCTTATCGCACAACCTGTGTCAGATGCAATCGTGAACAGGCAGGCGGGTTTTATGGAACAACACCCGCAGGCAGACTATGGTGATATCCTTTCCAGTACGAACGGCATGAATGAAACTCCACCCACCCTGCAGGAGGTGAGAATTGTCCAGACGCCGGAAAGTGTTGCTTTTACCTTTATGATTTCGCTGGCTCTTGGCCTGCTTACGAACATTGCGGGAATCTTCTATATTACAAGATATGAGCCCGTGAAGATCCTTTCGGAAAGGGGATGATGATATGAGTATATTGCATTTGGAGCATATCTCTTATACTTATGAAAAATCGGAGACGCCTGTACTGCGTGATATTACAGCCGATTTTGAAGCGGGGAAAATGTATGCTGTTATCGGAAAATCCGGTGCTGGTAAATCAACACTGTTGTCTTTGGTTTCCGGGCTTGATGTATGCAGGGAGGGAACGATATCCTATAATGGTGAAAATCTGAAATGCATCAACAGAGACAAATACAGGGCATTAAACATCGGTGTAGTTTTCCAGAGCTATAATCTGCTGCTGAATGCTTCTGCTGTTGAAAATGTTGTCCTTTCCATGAATTTGAGCGGGGACAGGAGCAGAGGCAAGAAGCAGTCGGCATACAGGCTTTTGGAGAAAGTCGGAATTGACCGGGTGACTGCAGACAGGAAAATATTGAAGCTGTCCGGAGGCGAGCAGCAGCGGACAGGCATAGCCAGAGCCCTCTCCCACAACCCGGATATTCTGATTGCAGACGAACCCACAGGAAACCTGGATGAAGACACAGAGGAAGAAATTATGCAGATTCTTACAAGCCTGGTAAAGAATGAAGGGTGTTGTGTCATTCTTGCCACGCATTCCCACAAAGTTGCATCCTATGCAGATGAAGTGTTGGGTTTGTCAGACGGCAGACTGGTAACGGTAAACCAGAGAAGCGGATTAGAATGATTGCGATAGAATGGAGAATAGGAATCATGGGAAAATTGTCTAAGATTATACTGTCATGTGCCTGCACTGTCTTTGCTATTGCCATAATCGGATTTTGTGTTTGGAAAATAACATACACACCTTCAGCAGCCAGCAGCCAGAACAACAGTATGGATATTACGGATAGCGAAACAGACAGCATAAAAATAACTGCACCTGACGGAAGTGAATTCATTATTGTTAATCCTCCCGTTCCAAATAGTGATCCAAATTTAAACAGTTATGAGTGGGGGATAACAAATTTTGACCATTCAGAAGGTGGGAAGTAACATTCTGTAAAATAACATCAAGTTGCGGCAATTCTGGTATATCAGAAATTGCACTGTACAATATAAAGAAAGAGGTATTAAAAAGCTCGTAATAACAGCAATGAAAGGAAAATTTATAAGAGACAGAGAGGAATCTCCCTGATTAGTTTAAGGGGAACCGGCCCCGGAAGTGGGGTGCAAGTATCTGTATTTTTCAGCTGAAACTTATATCATTACTTAAGAACAGGCATGGAAACAGTCTTCCAATGCGACATTACAGAAAAAGCCAGCGGAACAGACATAAATCTGGACGGCTGGCTTTTTTGCTTTTTCTGACATACTACGTTTGTTCGTCACGGATACTTTCGGACTGTTCTTTTAGCATGGCATTCTGATCAGTATCTGTAAGTACAGCTGCGGCAGCGACGAGAGTGGACAAGCTTTTTTCATCGCACAATGGGAGCAGCCGTAGCAGCATCTGGTATGTAGAGCCAGTCCTGTCGGCTCCATCCTGGAAGATACAGTCGTCCGCAGAAATATCGAGCGTCCTGCAGATATGATAAAACCCCTCAATACTTGGGGAGCAGCGGCCGCGTTCCAGATCCTTCTGAAAGGATACGGAATGGTCAAGCAGCTCTGCACATTCAGCCTGTGTGAGCTTCCGTTTTTGCCTTGCTTTTTTAAGGGCAGCACTGAACACACGGGCATCACTGATTGATAAAGACATGCACATCACCTCCTAATAGTAGTGTATTGCCATACTTCATAAAAGTAAAAATGGTACAAACACTCTAAAACATAGTGTAATAAACTACTAAGGCATCCAGACATCTGGTGAACAAAAAAAACATGGTTCATCAGGGTTTTGTTTGGGTGCCTTTTTGTGGCCATGGGAAAGGTACATGGTCTGTAAGTGGGGAATTTTCGTAAATCGGGAATTTGTGGAGGGATTGCGTTAAAAAAATCGCAAACTTCTTGGGGGCGTTTTATGCTTTGCTTAGTAGTTTTATACACTACTTTTTGGAGGAAAATGCTCATTTATATCAAAAGAGCGGTTATCCATGTAATAAATCGGATAATGGTTCTTTTCTTATTGTATTAGAAAAGTTACAACAAATAAATCTATTTTTCCGCAGGAAATCTATTGTCAGATGCCGGTCACCTCCAATTCCAAACTTTTTGTAGCAAAAAGTCTGGAATTGAAGGAGGAAAAGCCATGTGGCAGAAAAATAACGGAAAGAGTGAAACGGAGATCTTACAGAATCAGTTTACGGCATATCTGGCAACTGCAGTACAGCGCCGCAGGAACGATTATCTACAGCAGATGGACAGGCGCCAGCAGATAGAGAGCCTGACCGAAGACTTCATGTTCATGCCGGAATGCAGCATAGAGCAGGACATGCTTCTTGGGCTGCCTGTTCTCATGCAGCTGGAGGACAGCGCGCTTCTCCATGCACTGAGGGAACTGAGCGAGAGGGAGCGTTACATATTCCTGGCAAGGGCAGTAGACGGGAAAAGCTTTGAGGCGCTGGCAGAGGAAACAGAGATGGGATATAAAGGCGTGGCATCGGTCTATTATCGGACAGTGCAGAAGATCAAAAGAAAGATAGAGGTGATGAAAAATGAATTTTAAGGAGATGCTTTTACAGGCGAAAGCTGGAAGGGAGTTGGCGGTCATGGCTTTACTGGAGATGTATAAGCCGCTTTTGGTCAAGTATGCGATCATCAATGGAAGGTTTGATGAAGATCTGTACCAGGAGTTATGTATCACATTGTTAAAGTGCATCCAGTTATTCCGGATGTAAGGAGCAGACGGCAGGAGAGGGGGGATTTCTCCCTCTCTCTGCTGTCTGTTCTTTTGATTTCTGTACCTGTGCAGAGCCGTTGTATGCCCGTGGCCGGGTATCCCAATGGCTTTGCATTTTTCTTATGCAGATGTTGTATATTCCGGATAACGGATTTTGACCGCCTGCCAGAAGTAGGGGGCATAGGAACAGCAGAATAAATCCTCCGCTGTATATCGTCGGCATTCATCCAGCTGCTCCTCTGGGGCTTCATAATCATAAACGCTGGGCGTGTGGTTACAGTACAGGCCAAAAGCCATTCTGACGACTCTCATGCTTCCACTGGTCTGCCAGCCCTCTCGAAGACATTCCGTTTTTATGTTGCCTGTGGCGAAATCATAAATACAGTCAATGTTGCGTCTGGTATCACTGCTGATTCCAAGGCAGTAGCAGAGAGCGTTATGATAAACGTCTACTTGCCTTACTCTTTTGAGGCTTTTATAATAGAAGATTTTATGTTCTTCACAGACAAAAAGCATATTTTCTTTATTATGTTCACTCATATTCTGTCTCCTGTTCTTTCATATGATAATGGATATATCGATTGTTCCTGCAGTGGCTTTTATGAACCGTATCTTTTTTTCCAGTCATGAAGGTATGCAGAATATCCATCCGGATCGATTTCCTGTAATTTCTCTGGACGGAACCGGTATTCCGGATACTGGCAGTATCCGCTCCGGGCATATGTACCGGTGGGAACTGCCAGCCCATGCCGTATGATCCACGCCAGGATTTCTTCGCCGTTATTGTTGGTGTCGATAAAAGCACAGTTTTTTGGACGGACGGAATCCAGATTGACGGTCAGGACGTTCCAGGGTTCCGGTTCCCCGTTCTCCCAGGAAGTCATAGTGACGGCAAGGTTCCCTTCCATATAAGAAGTGATTTTCAGCTCAATCTTATAGGTGGTTCCATATTTCTCCAAATCAAATGTTTTCATATTGTTTCCTTTCTGTGTGTCTGTATTATGCTGCTGTTTTTGGCTTGTCCTGCGCCGGAAGAAGGATCACTCCTTTCTCCACCTCCGCAGGCGCCCATGTATCGTCTTTCCACATACAGCCGCTTGCAACATTGTAAAATTTAGGCGCTTTGGGTGGATTCCCAAAACATTCATCATCCAGGTACAGACAGATATGCCTGTCATAAAAGGGGATCAGTGCCTGATGGATCTGCTCTTTCAATGCCAGGGCAAGCTGGTCGATCTCTGCAATATCCTGGCGTTTAAAAGCGGCTGAAGATATCTGTTTCAGGATACCGGACTGGTCAACAGTTGACTGGATCAGTGGCTGTGCTTCATCCATAAAATCAGCACGGATACGGATATTTTCAAATGCGATCTGTTTTACATAGGCTGTAGCGGTGGAGCTGATATTATGCCGCAGTTCATCAAAAGGTTTTTTATATTTGGTTTTTAATGTTTCCAGAGATGCCACGGCAAGGTTCCTTTTCAAAAGGTCAAGGTATTCTTCCAGTGCTTTTCGCAATTCAGTGTTTTCCATATAATTCCTCCAATCGTTTAATATTCAGTCTGCTCTAAAAATCATCCTCCCAGGGCGGCAGGGTTTCTTCTGCCAGAGATGGGGACCTGCCTGCTGTCTCCGTGGGGGCGGGGTGTTCTGTTTTTTGATCTTCGGCTTTTTTCCCTGCTGTATTTTGCTGTCTGCGGGTGGTAAGCGTTAGGGCGTCTTCTCCCACATCGTCCACACGCTGCTTCTTTGCCTGCTTTTTACGGCATTTTTCCACAGCGGCAGCATAATCGTAGCCAATGGCTGCCTGGAATTTCTCCGCGATCTCCCTTAACTTTCCGGCTTGGTATTCATAAGTGGCCCTGTGGAAACCGGTCAGGTTCCACTGTTCGCACACAAGATCCAGCATGCGGGTATAATCCATGAGTGCGTTGATCGTTTTCAGGATGTCACCGTAGCAGGTTTTCAGCTCGTGGGAGCCATCCAGATCCACATAGGAGAGGGTAAGTTCCTGTTTCAGATATCCCTCTATCTCTATGTGGTGTGCCAGCACCGGCTCATAGATCTCCCTGGGAAACTCCGGCATGTTTGCGGATGTAGTGCGCTCATTGTTCATCCGGTCCACCTCCTGCCTGCGGTGGCAGAGCGATAAGTCCGCTGACGATCATCTGGACGGCGGTGCGGTATCCACAGCAGTAGGATTGTTCCGCTATGGCGCTGTTTCTTTCGGAAACTGCCGTCTGGTACTGTTCAAAAAGCCTTTGGGACTGGCCCAGGGTAGGCAGCAGTGCTTTTTCTGCCTCTTTTAAATTCTGATCCAGCCTGGAGGGAACCGTAACGCATCCGTAAATGTCAGGCTCATACTTCCCATAAAACAGGTTATGTAAGAAATCGGGTTCGCCTGTTTCTGCCAGCTGAATGACGGCAGGGGCAGGTTTTGACAGGGCAGCGGCGATCTGCCGGAGCGCTCCTATCAGCTCCGGCATCTGGTGATTAAAGAAGACATTACCCATCTTTGTTTCGTGAAAATTCATCTGTGTTCCTCCTTTCGTTGTTCGCCCGTATGACTGGGGCGTAATGGCGTTTTGTGGTATTTTATGCGATTTTCTGTTCGCCCCAACGGATTTGGAGCGCCCCGTTTTCATCCCGCTCCTGACGCATCAGGAGGGAGAGAAGGTCATAATCCACACTGAACCGGTCATAAATCTCGTCCAGGTCTACATCCTGGCCCTTCATAAACAGGTTCAGTTTTTCTTTTGCCAGTACCATCTGCATCAGGTTGGATTCAATACTTCCGGCATAGGTGAGGAAATAAATGTCCTTGTGCTCCGTTGAGGTATACCGGATGAACCGGAAATAGAACTGGCTCATGCCGGAGTTGTTGTAATGCAGTTCCGGTATGATGACTTTGTTGACATAATCAAAATTCACGCTGGAGGGGAGGCTCTGCTGGGTGCAGAGAAGTATTCCGTTCCCGCTGTCCTGCAGTGTCTGGCGAAGCGCCCGTCTTTTGGCAAAGCTGGTATTGGCGCCGGTCACTACAAACAGGGGACGGTTCGGCAGGTATTCCCGCAGCGCTTTTTCATAAGATTCCAACACGGTAACGTGCCGTACTCCGATGGCAATGATCTCATTCTCCCACTCGGCGGCCATCTCAACAGCGGCCATGACCTTTACCGGGGTATCCCCTGTATATTCTTGTACCGTATCCGGGGCGGCGCCGATGCGAAGGAGAAGCACGATCTGCTGGACCAGGCGCATCATGGAATCCTTTCTGGAATTGCCAGTGGAAGAAAAATAGTTATCCCGCATGGTATAAAATTCTTTTATCGCTTTCTGGTAGACTTCCTTTTCTTCCGGAGGGAACTGGAGCAGTACCTGGTGGATCTGCTTGATATCCTTGCAGGAAACCTCTTCAAAGGTCCTTGTGATAACGGTTTTTCCTAAAATATCGCTGAGGATATCCGCGTTGTAGATATCCTGAGTGCGCTTCTCCATGCCGAATACGGTTACTTTTTCCGGCAGGTGTGAGGCGGCAAACAGGGAGTACCCTTTCTTGTAGGCGGGGATGGGCTGGCCGAAATAAGGATTGCGGTCGCAGTCCGGTTCTTCGTCTGCCTCCGATTTCTTGTCATGGTGATAGATATACGGGTTCCAGGAGATCATGTTGATGGAATTGTTGTAGAGCAGTTCCAGCTGCGGGGCAAATTCTGAAATGTTGTTCCTGGTGCTGGTTCCTGTGGTGAGCAGCTTCATCCGGCAGCGGCGGAAACAGGAGAGCACCGCCTGGCTCCTGGCGCTGCCAGGGTTGGAGATTTCATCGCTCTCATCCAGTATAAGTTGGATGTTCTGGTGCAGAAGTTTCATATGCTTCCGTAAATGTTTTTTATAAGCGCTTACTTTGTTCAGTGTCAGCAGTACAAAATCTCCGGGCCGGACACGCTCCAGGTCCGCCAGACGCTTGATGAACACACAGCGCAGGTCATAGTTTGCCAATACCACGTCCCAGTTGTTGCGGATGGAGATGGCAGAGGAAACGACCCATGTGCTGTGTACATTCTGGTTCTGCATCCGATAAAGCCCTGTTGCAATGCCGGCCAGTGTCTTTCCGCTTCCCTGTTCCCACTGCAGCAGCGCATAGCGTTTCTGGAGGGTAAGGTTGATGTCGTGCCGCTGGATCTCATTCAGGCGTATTTCTTCCATACGGGAGGAATCCCACAGTGAAAAATCTTCCAGCCACTCAGCAATAGCCGGATCTTCGTCCATTTCCGCATAGGGTATGTTCTGGGCCTCGTATTCTGCTCGTTTCCTGCAAAGCAGCCGTTCATAGCCCGGATAGGACTCAGGGGTGTTTTCAAGAACTGCCTGATACACTGGCACAGGCAGGCGCTTGCTGTCCTTGATCTGCCGGCGTGCGGCTGCACTGTACCCTTTATAGGCAAACTCGCCTTTTCTTTTGACCAGCCTGATACAGTCTGTTTCCGGCACAGGATTCTGTTTTTTTAACGCATGCCGGAGATAGGTAAGTACCTTGTTCTCTGTAAGCTGAACCCGGCACCATTGTTCATAACTCATATCATCTGGCTGACGCTGGGTATAAAAGCGGTGCAGGTACTCGCAACATTTGGCATAGGATGGTCTGGTAAGTGGATGTGCCTTGATATGGTATAAGAGCTTTTGCGTCCGGTATCTGAAATCATTGGATGTATGGCGTGACCTTGCCAGTTCCAGCAGGATTTTTGACTGGTTATTCTCCAGCGCTGATTTGGCAAAGGCCAGTATCTTCTGATGGGTACATTCCGCATCTTTCCTGATATCAAAATCTTTCGGCAGGATGTAGTCGGCCTCTGTCCGGTATGGGTGGGGCTTCCATCCCTGGTCCGCTGTCTTTTTCTGCCAGAACTGCAGTTTAGTAGGGAAACTGCTGACGCCCAGACAGGAAAAGGCATTGTCCGGGAACAGGACCTGTCCCAGAAAGCTGAACCTGCTCTCCATCTCCCGGATCTGTCCCTTGTCGGTAAAATCATCTGCCAGAAAAGACTGGGGTACGATCAGCGAAAGGATTCCCAATGGTTTCAATACTTCTGCCGCTTTTAGGCAGTAGTACATCTGGGAGGGTATCTCCCTGCCGCTTTTGGTCCACCACTTTAAGTGAAAGGGCGGGTTCCCCACTACATAGTCAAACCGTGTCTCCGGCTGGCAGGTTCGGATATCCCGACACTCGACCGTTGCTTCCGGATAAAGGAATTTTGCCACCTTCACGGCTTTTACATCCAGTTCACATCCGTAGATGTTCGCTTCTGTGGGAATAAAGTTAAAAAAACTCCCCATGCCGCAGGTAAGGTCTGCCACAAGGTCATGTTCAGACAATTTCAGGCAGGCTGTTATAAATTCGCACAGGCGGGGAGGCGTAAAGAACTGGCCGTTTTCAATCTCTTTCTTTGCCTCGCTGTATGCATGGTAATTCTCGTAGTCCGCCCGCTCCAGACCGTGAAGGCCGCCATCGCCGGTATAGGCATTATAAATATCCTCCGGGCTGATAGAGCATTCTCTAAAGCGGCCGCTGTCGATCAGGTACAGGACTTTTTCATTCAGTGCTTTTCGTTTATTCTGAGGGATGGATTCCTCCTGATAAGCATATTTCATTCGTATCACCTCGCTAACATATGGTTTTCATATAGTTCTCTATAAACTGGGAGGCGCAGGTCTCACTGATAAATTTCAGGTCTACCCGGCCATTCTTGAACATCCGCAGGGACTGGATTTTTTTGCAGTCGTTAAACTCATACGGATTGCTAAGGGAATCATATCTATTAAGAGCCCTTGATAAACTGCCGGGAATAAGATCAAAAGAATCTGTTTCAAAATGGGCGATGCCCCGTAAGATATCCTTTGTCCTGTCAGCCAATGACCATTCTCCCCCGCTGTATCGGTCCCGGAAGCTGCAGGCGTAGCCTGTGAACTGTATGGTATTTTTTTTCTGTTCAAACTGTGGGATGCCGCTGCTGATAATCCAGGATGCCTGATGGCATTTATTCTTGAGTTCATGGAGCGCCTGTTCAAAAAAGGCCCGTCCACCGGTTTGAAGGAATATCTGTTCGAGGATATCTGTGTAACACAGGGACAGCTTCTCCATGTCCTGCGTATACTTTTGGCACAGTTCTTTATAGTTATCTGACCATCTGTCTGTTGGCTCCTGGGGAACAAGATTGTGTATGATATCATTGGGGTCTATGGAAAAATGGTAAGTTTTGCTGAAGTAGGATACAATCTGGCATATGAACCGGGGATGCAGGGAGCGAATCTGCTGCCGGATGACATTATCAGAAAGTTTTAACCCGTCATAAGAAACGAGGTATGTTTCTGTAGATGTGCCAGCCGGTGCCAGTAACTCCCTTTGCTGGTGCAGCATATCATCCCAGATAAATCCCAGTTCCGGCAGGGAAGTTCTGGCGCTGTCATAGGCTGCCTGGTGAGCTTCACAGAATATCCGGTCTGATTCTGAAATGCGGGTATCTGCTTTCATTTCAACATTTTCAAATTTGGTGAGTAAATCCATAAAAATCCTCCTTTGTCATAAGAAAAGGCCGTGGTCTGGATAAGCCACGGCCGGAACATGGAGGCAGCCAGCACAGATGCGGCTGCCACAGTTGCTCAGAGTCCATTTACGCACATGCGGCCAGTCTCACAGGGAGCGGACTCATGGCCGCCAGCGGAAAAGGGCTCATAGAAAGGTGATAATGGGTATTCCTGGTTTCAAAATGGATATTGTCTTCGGTCTGCTCGTGCAGGGCTACCACATTGGATGTCCGGTAGACACTTCCCTCAGCCGCAAATACAGCAGGCTTTCCGACAGTGATCGGGAACAGGAGCGTTCCACAGAGCATTACTTTTTTCTTTTCTTCATTATTTTTCTTTTTCATTCTTACTGACCTCCATTCTGTTTCAGAATTAAAATGGGAACGGCTGCGTTATCCATAGCATATCTCCAGGAGCACGCTGCGAACCTCTTCCAGAAGTTCCTGGACACGTTTCATGGTTGTGTTCTGCTGGCGGGCGATATCACGGTCATTGTAGCCGCAGGATTTCAGATGCACGATGTTCATTTGCTGTTTGGATACTCGCTTTGCCAGATCATGCAGGAGCAGCTGTTCTTCCAGCTGGCGCATGAGTGGATTGGGAGAAGCTACAGTTTCTTCTAATGCGTAACCACTTTCATTATAGGGATTGGTGTGTAAGCTTAATATTAAAGCGCTATGTTTTGCAGTTTTTTTAGACCTGTAATAATTTGATACAGCACCGCTCATCAATCTCCACGAAATAGTGGTAAAAGAGTATTGTTTAAGTCTCGGTTCTGTCAAATAACAACGAACAGATCGAAGATAAGCAAAAATAACAACATCATAAAATTCATCTATGGATAACTGTTTTTTCTGAAGAAACTTATAAACCAAATCATGGTGTTCAGCAGCAAAAAGACGCTGCTCAGGGGTTAATGGTACTTCACACTTCATAAAAATTTCCTCCTACTACAATATATTTATGGTTAATACCCCTTACAGCCAGTAAGGAATTACCCATCTTGTTGCTTAAGCTGTTAGAATGAGTAAGGCAATAGGTCTGGCCG